>NZ_JAMOLN010000099.1 GCF_024448165.1 Streptomyces longispororuber | reverse complement strand
CCGGCCCTGTCGTCACCCCGGTCGGCCGCCTCGTCGATCCGCCGCACCGTCTCGACCGCCCCGAACTCCCGCAGCCACCGCCCGACCACCTCCCAGCCGGGCTCCACGATCCGGGTCAGTCGCGCCCGGGCGAGCCGCACCTCGTCCGGGACGCCCACCCCCGTCACGAGCCGGCCCCGATCGTCATCGGCACCCCGCGCGAGATCCCGGTCCGCAGTTGCAGCGCGAGCGCCACGTCCTGGGCGAAGGGCCGCTCCCGGCCCGCGAGGTCGGCGACGGTCCAGGCCACCCGCAGCACCCGGTCGAGCCCGCGGGCGGTCAGGAAGCCGCGCTCCAGGTCCAGTTCGGCCTCGTCCAGGGCTCCCGGCGCGGCGGGCCACCGGGTGCGCAGCGCGTGCCCCGGCACCTCGCTGTTGGTCCGCCACGGGGTGTCCGCGAACCGGGCCGCCGCTCGCTCCCGCGCCTCCCGCACCCGATCGGCGACGACCTGTGTGCTGTCGCCCCGCGGCCCGTACCCGGACAGTTCGTTGCGCGTGACGGCGTCCACCTCGACCCTGAGGTCCACCCGGTCGATCAGCGGCCCGGAGAGCCGAGCCTGGTAACGCCGCACGGTGGCCGGTGGACAGTCGCACTCCCCGCCCAGGGCCCGGTACTGCCCGCAGGGGCAGGGGTTCGCGGCGAGCGCCATCAGGAACCGCGCGGGCAGCCGCACCACCCCCGCGCTCCGCGCGATCACCACGTGCCCCGACTCCAGGGGCTGGCGCAGCGCGTCGAGCGCCTGGCCGCTGAACTCGGGCGCCTCGTCCAGGAAGAGCACGCCGCGGTGCGACAGCGAGACCGCGCCGGGCCTGGCCACGCCGGGCCCGCCCCCGACGAGGGACTGCATCGTCGCCGAGTGGTGCGGGGCGCAGTACGGCGCTGTGTCGATCATCGCCTTGCCGGGCGGCAACATGCCCGCCACCGAGTGGATCGCCGTGACCTCGAGGGACTCCTCGCGAGTGAGGGGCGGAAGGACGGCCGGAAGCCGCTCGGCGAGCATGGTCTTGCCCGCGCCCGGCGGCCCGGAGAGCATGACGTGGTGGCCGCCCGCCGCGGCCACCTCGATCGCGGTGCGGGCCGACAGCTGTCCGACGACGTCGGCGAGGTCGAGCCCGTGGCCGTCGTGCAGTGGTCCGCCGAGGCCGGTGCCCGCGCCGCTGCCGGGCATGCTGAGCCCGGCGAGCATGGGATCGGGGCGGGTGCGGTCCTCCGGCGCCTCGTCGGGCACCGGCTCGTCCGTGAGTACCGCGATCAGCTGGCGCAGGCTGCGTACGCCGAGAACCGAGATCCCCGGCACGAGGGACGCCTCGCCCGCCGTGCTCTCGGGGACCACGACCTGCTCGTACCCCGCGTCGGCCGCCGCGAGCACCGCCGGGAGCACGCCCCTGACCGGTCGCACCCGCCCGTCCAGCCCCAGCTCGCCGACCATCACGATGTCGGCGAGGATCCGTGGGTCGATCCGCTCGGCTGCACCGAGCACGGCGCAGGCGACGGCGAGGTCGAACCCCGAACCGCCCTTGGGCACGGACGCCGGGCTCAGCCCCACCGTGAGCTTCTTCTGCGGCCAGTCCGCCCCGGAGTTCACCACCGCGGCCCTGACCCGGTCCCGGCTCTCGACGAGGCTCTTGTCGGGCAGCCCCACAAGGGTGAACGCGGCAACCCCCGGCTCCAGGTCCGCCTGCACCTCGACGACGACGCCCTCGACACCTACCAGGGCCACCGAACACGTACGCGCGAATCCCATCAGGACACCCCCCGCGCGTACTCGACGCGGGCGGCCCCGCGGTCCGGCAGCAGGATCCCGATCACGTCGATGCGCACTCCGCCGGGTGGCGCTCCGCCGTGCTCCTGCACCCAGCGCTCCGCGAGGTCCCGCAGGCGTCGCGCCTTGACCGGAGTGATCGCGGCCATCGGATGCTGGAAGGCACCGTCCGCCCCGCGCCGCCCCCGGCGGGTCTTGACCTCGCACACCACGATCGCGTCGCCGTCCCGCGCCACGATGTCGATCTCACCGAGCCTGCCCGCGCGCCAATTCCGCGCGAGCACCGTCATCCCGGCGTCGGCCAGCCGCCTCGCGGCCAGGTCCTCGCCGTACTTCCCCATCGCGCCCCGTGCGTTCACGTCGGCACCACCTCCGGCACCCACGCTGACGCAGCGCAGGACAAGAAGTGGATCTTGGTGAACTACTCACGGGTTGTGGACAAGTCCGCCACCCGCACGGGGTTGCGACCGCCCTGGCTCCGCCCGGCAGGGGTTCCGCCATCCGCCGGGGCGAGGAACGCCGGGATCAGCTGCCCGGAAGCTCCAGGTCGCTCTTGTTGAGCTCCTCGATGTTCACGTCCTTGAATGTCAGAACGCGCACCTGCTTCACGAACCGCGCGGGCCGGTACATGTCCCAGACCCAGGCATCCGCCATGGACACCTCGAAGAACACCTCGCCCTGGACCGAGTGCACCTGCATCTCGTAGTCGTTGGTGAGGTAGAAACGCCGCTCGGTCTCGATCACGTATTTGAACAGACCGACGACGTCGCGGTACTCCCGGTAGAGCTTCAGCTCCATCTCGGTCTCGTACTTCTCGAGGTCCTCGGCGCTCATGGCATGTTCCCCTTCAGCCGTGCGTCCCCCTATTGTGCGCCAGCCTCTGGTGCCTCTAGACGATTTCCGTGTCGAGGACCAACGGCCGGCTCGGGGGACCGTCGTCGAGCAATCGGTTCAGCAGCTCGGCGAGTCTGGTCGGATACACCGTCTCATGCGCTTCGGCCAGTTCCTGGTACGTCCACCAACGTGCTCCTTCGACGCTGCGTCGTTCCAGGTCGGTCAGGCCCGTCGCGTTGATCTCCACCCGGTCCGCCGGGGACGTCGTACGGGCCAGGAAGTACCACTCGTCCTGGTCCCAGCGCCGCCCGTCGAACGGGAACGAGCAGGTCCGCTGCCACAGCACGGGCCCCAGCTCCACCTCGGTGATGCCGGTCTCCTCGGCGAGTTCCCGCAGCGCCGCCTGCTCCCGCGTCTCGTCGCCCTCCAGACCGCCGCCCGGCGTGAACCACCAGTCGACCGCCGCGTCATCGGGCTCGTGGCCGTGCAGGAGCAGGACGCGGCCCTCCGGGTCGAGCAGCACGACCCTGGCCACCGGGCGCAGCACCTTGCCGAGCTCAGGCACGGGCCGGCTCCGGAGCCTTGGTGCGCGAGCGCCGCGACCGCTTGGTGAGGGGCCCGTACGCCGCCCCGCCGAGCACCAGGACCGCGCCGGCCACGACGGCGGTCAGCATCAGCTTGAGCGGCCCCGGCGTGGAGATCCCACCGGGCATCCCCTCGAAGCCGGTGGGCTTGGCCAGCATGCCGTCCATGGGCCAGGCCACGGCGTCCACCCGGGCCTGCACGGCGCCGCGCTCCACCGAGCCGTTCTCCGAGTCCCCGAGGTGGACGCTGGAGTCCAGGGAGCCGCTGCGCTCGTCACCGAGGAGGAAGAGCCGCCCCTTGGGGACGGTCGTGGACTTGATGCCGGTGAGCGAGGCGTTCGTGTCAGCCGGGAGATACGGTTCTTCGACCTTCTCGCCGTTGACGGTCAGCTTGCCGTCGGTGCAGCAGGCGATCTTGTCGCCGCCGATGCCGACGACGCGCTTGACCATCGGCATGTCACCCCAGGTCGCCTCCTGGAAGACGACGACGTCGCCGCGCTTGACCTCACTGCCGTCGATGCGCTGGGCGAGGACCCGGTCGCCGGCGCCGATCGTCGGCGTCATCGAGTCGGTGGGCACCGTGTACGGCTGGTACACGAAGGCACCCCACACGAATCCGCCGAGGAACAGCACACAGCCGAGGGCCACGGCTATGCCCGACAGCGCGCTGCCGACCTTGCCGTGGCCCTCGGCCGTACGACGTGTCGTGCTCATCCCAGTTGCTCCCCGCGTCGGAGATATCGACCTCGCGGTCCGGCCTCGGAACGGCACGGACCGCGGAAGATCGGCGATCTGGGACGGCACCCTACCCGGCGGTACCGGTCGCAGAAACCCTGGTGTTCCCCTCGGTAAGGCGCTGGTTGATCTTGCGCCTGCGCCACAGGACCAGCGGCACCGCACCCGCGAGCCCGAGCGCGCCCGGGGCCGCGCTCGCCGCGGCGTCGATGCCCGACTGGTCGAAGGTGTCCGGCACGGGCAGCGTCGACCAGTGCGTGGGCGGCCAGGCGACGACGATGGCGCGGCCCACGACGTTGTCGACGGGGACGAAGCCCTGGTTCTTGTCGTTCTGGTGGTAGCGGGAGTCCATGGAGTCCTGGCGGTGGTCACCCATGACCCAAACTTTGCCTTGTGGAACCTTCACCTTGAAGGTCCCGCCCGCGTTGTCGGGGCTGCACGGGGTGTTGCCCGCGTAGACGTACGGCTCGTTGAGCACCTTGCCGTTGACCTTGAGCGGGCCCGTGCCCTTGCACTCGATGGTGTCGCCGCCGACACCGACGACGCGCTTGATGAGGTCCTTCTCGTCGGCGGACGGCATCAGGCCGATCCAACTGAGCACCTGCTGCACGGCGTTGGGCTCCGCGGTGGGCTCGCCCTCCAGCCACTGGTCCGGGTCGTGGAAGACGATCACCTCGCCGCGGTCCGGCTCCGAGCCGAACCACGGGGTGAGCTTGTCGACCAGCACCCGGTCGCCGATCTGCAGCGTGTTCTCCATCGACGCCGACGGGATCGAGAACGCCTGGACCAGGAACGTCTTGATCACCAGGGCCAGCACCAGGGCGATGACGATGAGGAGCGGCAGCTCCTTCCAGAAGGAGCGGGGCTTCTTCTGCTTGCTCCTGGGTTCGTCGCCGTCGGGCCCCGAACCGCCCGTGGAGCTCGCCTCCACGCCGTCACCGTCCTCGGGCACGGGGTCCGTCACGGCCGGACTCGCCGCGTCGTCGGATCGCCCGGGCTGCTCCTCGGGCCCATGCCCTGACCGTGCGCCGACCGCCAAGTCCCCCACATCCACTCCTCACTCCGTGCCGCTGCCTGATCCCTACGCGATGCAGGCCCACCACTCCCATAACGAGCGGGAGTTCCGCAGGGGTCGGGAGGGGGATCAATCCGTCCGAATCCGATGCGTTCGAACCCGGTACGGCGCTGTTCGTGGTGGCCACCTTATGCGACGTGCGAGAAGCCGCGGTCGACCCGTCGCCTTGCGCGTCGGCCACGGCCGAGAACGTCTCCGGCTCGCCGAGCGTGGTCCAGTGCCCGATGGGCCAGACGATGCCGCGGGCCCGTCCGACCACCGATTCCTCGGCGACGGTTCCCTTGAAGTCGTCGGTGAGGTGGTACCGCGAGTCCGCCGAGTTGGCACGGTGGTCGCCCATCACGAACAGCCGCCCCTCGGGCACCTTCACCGAGAAGTCGAACTTGGACGGGGCGTTGCCGGGGTGGATGTAGGCCTTCTCGTCCAACGGCGTCCCGTTGACGGTGACGCGCCCCTGCTTGTCGCAGCACTTCACCGTGTCGCCGCCGACACCGACGACCCGCTTGATGAGGTCACGGTCGTTGTCGGACGGCAGGAGCCCGATCCAGGTCAGGCCTTCCTTGATCTGCTTCACCCCGACCGGGGGGTCCTTCTTGTCGCCCGCCTCCTGGGCGAGCCAGTTCCCCGGGTCCTTGAAGACGACGACGTCACCGCGGTGCACCTGCGCGCCGAACCAGGGGGTGAGCTTGTCGACCACGACCCGGTCGCCGATCTTGATCGTCTGCTCCATGGAGCCGGACGGAATCACGAAGGCCTGCACCAGGAACGTCTTCAGGACCAGGGCTATGAGCAGGGCCACGCCTATGAGGAGCGGTATCTCCTTGATCGCGGAGCGCCTTCGACGCCGCTTCACCTTGCGCGCGAGCTTGCGCCGCTCCGCCCGCCCCGGCAGCGTGGGCCCGCTGGTGGGCCGGCTCCCGGTGGGCAGCTGGTCGTCGGACCGGTGGCCCGCGCGCGACTTGCCCCGGCTACCCATGCGCACCCCCGGGTGCGGGCACGCGCGCGTAGACGTCGTTGCGCGACAAGGAGTGCCAGTGCCCCATCGGCCAGGCGATCCACTGGGCCCGGCCGATCACCTGGTCGACCGGGACGAACCCGCCGCCGGGCGCGCCCAGGTACTCGCGGGAGTCACGGGAGTCGCTGCGGTGGTCGCCGAGCAGGAAGAGGGTGCCTTCGGGAACCTCGACGTCGAAGGGCACATCCGAAGGAGCGTCCCCGGCATGCAGCACGGCGCGCTCGTCCACGGACTGCCCGTTCACCTCGATCCTCCCGTTGCTGTCGCAGCAGACCACATGGTCTCCCCCCACGCCCACGACGCGCTTGATGTAGTCAGCATCACCGAAGTACCCGCTGCCGTCGAAGACGACCACGTCTCCCCGCCTCGGTTCAGCACCGAAACGGTACGCCAACTTATTTACGAGAACGCGGTCCCCGACCCTCAATGTGGTCTCCATCGAGCTGCTGGGGATCTGGAACGGCTGCATCACGAAGACGCTGACGGCGAGCAGGAACGCCATGCACAGCAGCAGCGAGAGCGTGATGCGGCCGCCGGGCAGCCAGGCGGTCACCCCGGACAGCAAAGAGGAGCGCGACCGGTCCTCCTCGCCCTGTGAGGTCGACTCATGGGGCTGGGAGGAGCGGTCGCGCTCCACGTGCTGTGCTTCGGTGTCCATCGAGGCCAGATGCTATCCGGCTCTCCTGAGGACCCCGTACGCGAGATGCGCTGACGCCCCCGAGGGGCGCCGAGCGGCTCAGTTCTCGCGCTTCTCCTTGATCTTCGCGGCCTTGCCGCGCAGGTCGCGCAGGTAGTACAGCTTGGCGCGACGGACGTCACCCTTGGTGACGAGCTCGATCTTCTCGACGATCGGGGTGTGCACCGGGAAGGTGCGCTCGACGCCGACGGAGAAGGAGACCTTGCGGACCGTGAAGGTCTCGCGGACACCGGCGCCCTGGCGGCGGATGACTACGCCCTTGAACTGCTGCACACGGGAGCGGTTGCCCTCGATGACGCGGACGTGGACGTTGACGGTGTCACCCGGGCGGAAGGCCGGGATGTCGCTGCGCAGCGACGCGGAGTCGACGGAGTCGAGCAGGTGAGACATGATCGTCTGCTTTCTTCGCCGATGCCACAGGTCATCAGCGGGAGGTATGCGATGAGTTTCGGTAGCTGATCGCGTCGGGCCGGCGTCGTTCCCCCTGTGGCAGGGGCGCAGGCTGGACGTACAGCAGCGGCCTATTCTTCCACGGCCTCGGGCGTTGGCCCAAATCGTCCGTCCGGACCCGGCCGCCACCCCAGGATGGAGAGCATTTCCCGGTCCTTCTTGTCGAAGGCCTTCGGGTCGGTCCGCTCGATCAGATCGGGCCGGTTGCGCGTGGTGCGGCGCAGCGCCTCGTCCCGGCGCCATCGCGCGATCTTGCCGTGGTGACCGCTGAGCAGCACGTCGGGGATGTCCCGGCCGCGCCACTCCGGAGGCTTGGTGTAGACGGGGCCTTCCAGGAGGTTGGCCATCGCGCCGGGCGCGAAGGAGTCGTCCTGGTGCGAGGCCGCGTTGCCGAGCACGCCCGGCAGCAGGCGCGCCACGGCCTCCGTGACGACCAGCACGGCGGCTTCCCCGCCCGCGAGGACGTAGTCGCCGATGGAGACCTCGTAGACCGGCACGCGGGTCGTGTACTCGTCGATGACGCGGCGGTCGATGCCCTCGTAGCGCGCGGGCGTGAAGACCAGCCAGGGGCGCTCGGAGAGCTCCACGGCGAGTTCCTGGGTGAAGGGGCGCCCGGAGGGCGTGGGAACGACCAGGACGGGCCCGTGGGCCCCGTTCTCGTACCCGTCGGCGAGGACGTCGTCGAGGCAGTCGCCCCACGGCTCGGTCTTCATGACCATGCCGGGGCCGCCCCCGTAGGGGGTGTCGTCGACCGTGTTGTGCCGGTCGTACGTCCAGTCCCTCAAGTCGTGCACCTGGACGTCGAGTTGACCACGCGCGCGTGCCTTGCCGACGAGCGAGACGTTCAGCGGTTCCAGGTACTCGGGAAAGATCGTGACGACGTCGAGCCTCATGCGCCCTCTTCCTCCGCGGCGTCGCGGGCGGACGCGATCTCGGCGCGGTCGTCGATGAGGCCGGGCGGCGGCGTGATGATCGCCTTCTGTTCCTCGAGGTCGATCTCGCTGACGATCTCCTCGACGAACGGGATCATGACCTCGCTGCCGTCGGGGCGCTCCACGATGAACAGGTCCTGCGAGGGCAGGTGGGAGATCTCCGTGATCCGGCCGACCTCGATCCCGTCGACGGTGACGACGTCGAGGTCCATGAGCTGGTGGTCGTAGAACTCGTCCTCTTCCTCCGGCAGCTCCTCCGGGTCGACCTCGGCGATCAGGAGGGTGTTGCGCAGCGCCTCCGCGCCGGTCCGGTCGTGCACGCCCTCGAAGCGCAGCAGGAGGCGGCCGCTGTGCACCCGGCCGGACTCGATGGTGAGCGGTCCCGAAGTGGCGGGGTCGGTCGCGAGCACCGCGCCGGGGCCGAGCCGCAGCTCGGGCTCGTCGGTGCGGACCTCGACGGTGACGTCGCCCTTGATGCCGTGGGCGCGGCCGATGCGCCCGACTACCAACTGCACGATCCGAAACTCTCCTGTCCAACCACTGGGGCTCAAACGACTAGGGCCGGGGACGGCTAATAAGCCCTCCCCGGCCCGAGCCGGTGTTCAACTTTGTCAGCGAACCTGGTCGACGTCGACGAGGTCGACGCGGACACCGCGGCCGCCGATGGCGCCCACGACGGTACGCAGAGCACGCGCGGTGCGGCCGTTGCGGCCGATCACCTTGCCGAGGTCGTCCGGGTGGACCCGGACCTCCAGCACGCGCCCACGGCGCAGGTTGCGCGAGGCGACCTGCACATCGTCGGGGTTGTCGACAATGCCCTTCACGAGGTGCTCAAGAGCCTCCTCGAGCATGCTCAGGCCTCGGTCGACTCGGACGCAGCGGCCTCGGCCGTGTCGTCCTTCTTCTCAGCCTTCTTCTTCTGGGTGATGGCCTCACCCTTGGGCTCGTCGGCCGTGGCCAGCGCCTCGAAGGAGGGACGGGCCTTCTTCGGCTCGGCGACCTTCAGCGGCTCCGGGGCCGGCAGACCCTTGTGCTTCTGCCAGTCGCCGGTGAGCTTCAGGATGGCCATGACCGGCTCGGTCGGCTGCGCGCCGACACCCAGCCAGTACTGCGCGCGCTCCGAGTCGACCTCGATGCGCGACGGGTTCTGCACCGGGTGGTACAGACCGATCTCCTCGATGGCCCGGCCGTCACGGCGGGTACGGGAGTCGGCGACGACGATGCGGTAGTGAGGCGAACGGATCTTGCCCAGACGCTTCAGCTTGATCTTGACTGCCACGGGAGTGGTGTCTCCTGGTCTTGACGTGGGTGGGCACGGCGAGATTGCCGCGTGGGGTTGCGGTACCCGAGTGCCCGATGGACGCGTCAGCCGGAGGAGAGAGGGGTCCTGTGCGACTGTCGAGTACAGCTAGCCATTGTGCCATACGTCGACGGGGCGGCCGAACCCGCATACGGCCGCCCCACCAGGGCCGAGCGTCAGCTCGCGGCGGCGCCGACGACCTCCGGGATGCGGAAGGGCTTTCCGCATCCGCCGCACACGATGGGGGCCTGTGCGAGCACCGAGGGCACGACGCGGACATTGCGACCGCAGTCGCAGACGGCCTTGACCCGCACCCCGCCTCCGGAGGAGCCGTGCCGGGCGGCCGGTCCGCGGAAGCTGCGCTTGGTGTCCGCGGCGGTCGCCACGGTGTGCGCCTTGAGGGCGCGATGGAGCCGCTCGATCGTCTGCCGGTAGCGCTGCTTCGCCTCGGAGTTCAGCGTGACCAGCGAGAAGCCGCTGCTGGGATGCGGCTCCTCGGGGTGGTCGAGGCCCAGCTCCTCGGCGATGGCCAGGAATCTGCGGTTGTGGTAGCGGCCGGCGCGCGAAGTGTCGCGGATTCCGCGCGCTGCGGCGATGCCATGGACTGCCTCGTGGAGGAGTCGCTCGAAGGAGAGCTCGTGTCCGCAGGCGGACGACGACTCCCCGATCAGGGATTCGGGCGCGGCAAGATCCGGCAGTTCGGGGTGGTGCCGCTGAATGTCGGCCCACGCCCCTGCCAGCTCTGCGGCGAGAACAGGTGGTGTCGTGCTCACGTCGTGACAACGAGCCGGGGTGCCTCTGTGTTCCTATTCCGGGGCATCCCAAATATTTTGCACGTACCAGTCAGTTGCCGCTCATGCGTCCCGACGAGGGCGGGTGCGCTGATCTGCGGAGAAGCCGCACAGCTCGCACCAAGGGGTGCGTAGTGATACATACGCCCCGAGATGTACGCGATCCACACACCGGGGCGCCGCTCGAACAAGAGCTGTTCTCGGCCTCAGTACGCGCGTGCCACCACCGCGACGTTACCGGGTGCGTCATCGGCGTCCGGCACCGACCCGTCCGCGGCGAGCAGACACCGCACGGAGACGGAGTGCTCGGCCAGCCGCGCCTCGCCCTCCTCACCGAGCGTGGCCCACGGAATGCGCGCCCAGCCGCCGGCCGAGGTCACCTCGACGGCCTCCTCCAGCGTGGCGACCTCGCTCGTACGGGACTCGCGGCGCTCGCGGGACTGCTTCAGGAGCAGCGCCTGGTCCTCCTCGAGGATGCCCGGCAGCAGTCCGGCAAGAGCGTCCACGGGCACCGGCTCCTTGCCGCCGGGAATGCGGCGGGCCAGCATCGCCGTGCCGCTCTCCAGGTCGCGCGGGCCGATCTCGATCCGTACGGGGACGCCCTTCAGCTCCCAGTCGACGGCCCGGCGCCCGAAGGGGGTGTCGGTGCGGTCGTCGACCTGGACGCGGATGCCGGCCGCCTTCAGGGCCTCACCGATCTCGCGCACCTTGGCGAGGACGGCCTCGTCTCCCTTGATGGCGAGGACGACGACCTGGGTGGCGGCGAGGCGCGGCGGCACCCGTAGTCCGTTGTCGTCGCCGTGCATCATCACGAGGGCGCCGATCATGCGGGTCGTCGATCCCCAGGAGGTCTGCCAGACCAGCTCCTGCTTGCCTTCCTTCGACAGGTACTGCGTGTGGAAGGCCTTGGCGAAGTTCTGCCCGAGTTCGTGGCTCGTGCCCATCTGGAGGGCCTTGCCGTCGCCCATCATCCCTTCGAGGGTGAGGGTGTTGATGGCTCCCGCGAAGCGCTCCTTGGCGGTCTTGCGCCCCAGGACGACGTCCATGGCGAGCACGTTCTCCATGAAGTCCGCGTAGACGTGCCGGTGGATGCGCGCCGCGAAGTCGCGCGCCTCCTCGTAGGTCGCGTGCGCCGTGTGGCCCTCCTGCCAGAGGAACTCGGTCGTCCGCAGGAACAGCCGGGGCCGCAGCTCCCAACGGACCACGTTGGCCCACTGGTTGATGAGCAGGGGCAGGTCGCGGTAGCTCTGCACCCACTTGGAGAAGTAGTCGTTGACGATCATCTCGGAGGTGGGGCGGACGACGGCGGGCTCCTCGAGCTCCTTGCCGCCGCCGTGGGTGACCACGGCCAGCTCGGGCGCGAAGCCCTCGACGTGGTCGGCCTCCTTGGTGAGGTACGACTGCGGGATCAGGAGCGGGAAGTACGCGTTCTGCGTTCCCGTCTCCTTGATGCGCGCGTCCATGTCCTGCTGCATCCGCTCCCACAGGCCGTAGCCGTACGGTCGGATCACCATCGTGCCGCGCACCGGTCCGTTGTCGGCCAGTTCGGCCTTGGTGATGAGGTCCTGGTACCAGCGCGGAAAGTCTTCCGCCTGGGGCGTGAGAACGGGTGCTTTGGCCATGTCGCGCATGCTACGGCGCGGACTGCCGAGCACGGGAATCCTTTTCGCCCGTATGCCTCTATGCCACTGGCAAAGGGCCTTCAGGGGGCGCACGACGGAGTACATGCGCAATGTCGGCACGCCTGCCCAACACCCCCTAGACGTGACGGACGATGCGGAGTTCTCTGACATACGGGGGGAGTGCGAGCAGCGCGCGAACACGGTCAACACGCCACGGCGACAACTCTCGGCATCTCTCGGTGGATTGGGGCACTTTCGATGACACCTACGCTCGTGCAGCGACACCTTCCCCACGCGGCACCGGTGTCGCGCGCGGACCTGTGCGCACGCGCGCGTGACTGGGCGGAGATCCAGGAGCGGATGCTGGTCCCGCTCTACGAAGCGGTGTACGAGCGACTTGAGGTCGGCCCGGGCACACGCCTTCTGGGGCTCGGCTGCGGTTCCGGTCTCGCCCTTCTCATGGCGGCGTCGCGCGGCGCGGCCGTGACCGGCGTCGAAGCCGCGGAGCCGGAGCGGCTCGCGCTCGCCAGGGAGCGGTTGCTGCCGGAGGCGTGGAGCGAGCGGGAGCACACGGACACCCGCCTCACGGACGGCCGGGACGACGCCGTCGTCGCCGCGCCTGACGACGCCCCGTACAACCTGATCACCGCCTTCCAGCCGATCGGCTGCACGGCGGGGGACTCCGAAGGTCTCTCCACCCTCCTGGAGAGCGCCGCCCCGCTGGCCGAGCGGAACGCCTCCGTGGTGCTGGTCGGGTGGGGTCCTCCGGAGCGCTGCACGGCTTCGTCCGTCCTACGGGTGGCGAAGAAGCTCGCCGACCCCCTTCGTAGTGCGGGGAGTTGGCGGCCCGCTCTCCGTGACGACCTGGAGGAGGTCGCCCAGCGGGCGGGGCTGCGGCCCGACGGATCGGGCCGGGTGGCGTGCCCCTTCGGGTACGCGGACACGGAGAGCGCGGTGCGCGGCCTGTTGTCGACGCGGTTGTTCGACGCGGCGGTCGGGGCGACGGACCAGACGCAGGTGGACAAGGAGGTGACGGAGGCGCTGCAGCCGTACGTGCGGGCCGACGGCACCGTCTGGATGCCGAACGTCTTCCGGTACCTGATAGCCCGTACGACCTGACGGCGGCGCAGGAGGGGCGGACCCGGTTCAGTCCTTGGTGAGGCGTGTGATGCCGGCGACCCGGTAGGCGTCGGCCTCCTCCAGCGTCTCGTTCTCCAGGAGCGCGGCCGCCAACGCGTCGAGCTGGTCGCGGTGGTCGCGCAGTTTGTGGCACGCCTCCTCGTAGCACTCGTCCACGATGCGGCGCATCTCTCCGTCGATCGTGTCGAGGGTGTCGGGTGCGGCGGCGAGACCGTAGGCCTGCTGCGCATCGTTCGGGAGGGCCGACAGACGGCCGACCTTCTCGCTCATGCCCCAGCGGGCGACCATGCCGCGGGCGATGTTGGTGACCTGTTCGAGGTCGTTCTCGGCACCGGTGGTGATGACTCCGTAGACGACCTGTTCGGCCGCCATACCGCCCAGCGCACCGATGATGCGTCCACGCAGGTACTCCTCCGTGTACGCGTACTTGTCGGAGTCCGGGGTGGACAGGGTCACACCGAGCGCCCTGCCGCGCGGCACGATGGTGATCTTGCGGACGGGGTCGGCGCCGGGCTGGAGCATGCCCAGGAGGGCGTGGCCGCTCTCGTGGTAGGCGGTGCGGCGGCGCTCCTCGTCGGGCATCACCAGGGGCCGCTCCGCGCCCAGCTGGACCTTCTCCAGCGCTTCGGAGAGGTCGGTCTGCGTGACTTCTTTCTGCTTGCGCTTGACGGCCAGGAGGGCGGCCTCGTTGGTGAGGTTGGCGAGTTCGGCGCCGGTCATGCCCGGGGTCGTACGGGCGACCTGGGCGAGGTCGACGTCGGGGGCGAGCGGGATCTGGCGGGCGTGGATCTTGAGGATGGCCTCGCGGCCGCCACGGTCGGGCGGGGAGACGTTGACGATGCGGTCGAAGCGGCCGGGGCGGGTGAGGGCCGGGTCGAGGACGTCGGCGCGGTTGGTGGCGGCGATGACGATGACGCCCTCGGAGCCGGTGAAGCCGTCCATCTCCGTGAGGATCTGGTTCAGGGTCTGCTCGCGCTCGTCGTGGCCGCCCATGCCACTGCCGCCGCCACGGGCGCGGCCGATGGTGTCGATCTCGTCGATGAAGATGATCGACGGGGCGACCTTGCGGGCCTCCGCGAACAACTCCCGTACGCGGGAGGCGCCGACGCCGACGATCATCTCGATGAACTCCGAGGCGGAGGCCGAGAAGAACGGCACTCCGGCCTCGCCCGCCACCGCGCGCGCGAGCAGCGTCTTGCCGGTGCCGGGCGGGCCCGCGAGCAGCACGCCGCGCGGCATCTTGGCGCCCATCTTGCGGTAGGCGTCGGGGTTCTTGAGGAAGTCGACGACGTCGTTGAGCTCGCCCTCGACCTCGTCGATGCCGGCGACGTCGTCGAACGTGGTGCGCTTCTTGCCGGGTTCCAGTTCGACGGGCTTGGGCGGCTGCTTCCGGCCGAGCATGCCGCCGGCGCCGCCCATGCCCTGGCTCATGCGGCGCGCGATGAAGATCCACAGGACGACGAGGAGCAGCATCGGGGCGAGCGAGATGAGGAGGTTGGACAGGAAGCTGCGTTCCTGGACGACCGGTTCGGCCGTCACGGTGACGTCGTGCTTCTCCAGGTTCGCCCAGAGGTCGTCGTCGGCGAAGGACGGGCGCTGCGTCGTGAACTTCGTGTAGTTGTCGGCCTTGCTGCCGCTGTCGTCCGGGGTGGGCTGCTCCTTCTTGAGCTGGCCCTGGATCGCGTCGCCCTTGGCGTAGATCTTGGTGACGTTGTCGTTGGCGACCTGTTTGCTGAACTCGGTGTACGAGATCGTCGGCTCGTCGCCCTCGTTGAAGAACGACAGGACCAGGTTGGCGATCAGGTAGACGATCAGGGCCGTCAGGATGAGGCTGCCCCAGCCGCCGGGCATCTTGCGCTTGGGCGACTGCGGGGGTGGCGGGGGCGGCGCGCCCTCGGAGCGCCAGGGCTGATCGGTGCGGTCGCGCGGGGGTACGGGATTCGCCACGCCTGTCTCTCCTCCTGCCGCCTGCCCTCGCTGAGCTCCGGTCTCGGGCCCACGAGCCTTGGGCCCATGACCGCACAGATCCCGGACCCTTGCCAGTATCCAGAATCCTGGTTACTGTCTGAATCGTGAACGGTTTCGACGATCGCTTCCTTACGCGCAACGGCCTCGCGGCCCGCCGGCTCGCGGTCCTCCTCATGGGCCACGAACCGGACACCCGCCTGCCCCGCGTACGGGACTTCGCCGAGGAGCTCGGCTGCGGGAACGGAACCGTGCAGGCCGCTCTTCGCCTCCTGGAGGAGGCGGGCGCCATCGAGACCGCCGCCCGCGGACACCTGGGCACCTTCCTGGTCGCCTCGGACCGCGCCATACTGTGGCGCCTCTCGGGGCTCGGTACCCTGCTGGCGGCGATGCCCCTCCCCTACTCCCGGCGCTACGAGGGCCTGGCCACGGGCCTGCGCGCAGCCTTCGAAGAGGCCGGCACGCCTTTTGCCATCACCTTCATGCGCGGTGCGGGCGCCCGCACCGCGGCCCTTCTTGAAGGCAAGGTCGACCTGGTCGTCCTGTCGCGCCTCGCGGCCGACGGACTGGTCGAGCAGCACAAGGACCGGCTGGCGCTCGTCGCGGACCTCGGACCGGCCACCTACGTAGGCGCGCACGGTTTTCTCGTACGTGAAGGCGCCTCACTGGACACTCCGGGGCTGCGGGTCGCCGTCGACCACGCGTCGGAGGACCAGCGGATGCTGGCGGAGCGCGCCTTCTCGGGGCGCTCGGACATCCAGTGGGTCGAGTCGTCGTACATGCAGCTGCGCGACCTGTTCGCACAGAACAAGGCCGACGCCACCGTCTGGAACCTCGACGAGGTGCAGGGACGGCTCGGCATGGAGGTGGACGTGCTGCCCCTGGGCGACGAGGTCACCCGCGATCTGGCGCTGCGCAACTCCAGCGCGGCGATCATCGGCAGGACCGAGGGCGCCAAGGCGCTGTCCGCGGTGCAGGACGCCCTCGACCTGTCCCAGGTGGCACAGCTGCAGTCCGAAGTGCTGCGAGGCGATCGCATCCCCTCGTACTGACGACCCGCACGGACGACGGGCGGTCGTGATCCCTTCTCGGGACCTTCGACTCCCCTCAGAATCCAGAATCCCGGTTACTGTCTCGATTGGGAGGTCCCATGGACGACCAACTAGCCCTCCGCATCCGGCTGTTCCTCGAAGGAGGCCAGGTCAGGCCCGAGGTCGCCGACTTCGTGACCGCCGAGCTGACCGCCCTGGAGGACGAGGGCCGCACCGTCACCGAGGAGAGCGCCGGGATGCTCACCAGCCATCTGATGATGGCGCTCACCCGGCTCCTGGACGGCGCCCCGATCGAGCAGTTCCTCACGGACGAGCAGGTCGCCGCCGAACTGGCCGACCATCCAGCGGCCGTCGAGCGCGCCCGCCGCGTGTCCCGCCGGGCCCACGCCGAACTCGGCGCGACCCTGCCCGAGTCCGAGATCAACTTCCTGGCCATGCACCTCGCCGTACTGGCGCAGCAGCCCACCCACTGAAGTCCGCAGGGACTACGGAAAGAAGGAACCTGTCATGACGAAGATCCTCACCGGCGGCGTCGGCAAGGTCGAAGTGGCGAACACGATCAAGGAGTTGGGGCTCGACGGCGTCGAGGTCACCGTCTCCAGCGACATGGACGCCGCGATGAAGCTGCGCGCGGGCCAGGCCGACTACTTCCTGGGCACCTGCCACACCGGGGCCGGGGCATCTCTCGGCGTCCTGGTCGGCCTGATGGGGCAGGCCGCCTGCCACACCTTCGGGCGCGGCGTGCCCACCGAGGAAGAGGTCGGCACCCTGCTGACGGACGGCAAGAAGGTGTTCGGCTTCTCCATGGACCAGATCGACCGGATCGCGCCGCTGATCGCCCGCGCGATCGCCACCCGCGCCTGAGCACGCAGGACATGCCATGAACTCCTCCCCCGGTACCGTCCTCGCCGCCGGCGCGAACCTCGACTTCACGCTGGCCCAGCAGCTCACCGTGATCGCCCTGTGCGCGCTGACCGCCTTCATCTCGCACATGGCCCTGGCCGTCTTCAACGACGGCGTGCGCCCCTTCATGCTCGACTTCATCCAGGGGCGCACCACCCGCAGCGCCACCACGGCGGTCTCCTTCGGCCTGTCCGCCGGCTTCATCTTCGGCCTGGGCGCGCCAATGGCCCTGTCCACGGGCGTCCTCAACCCGTGGCTGGTCTTCCTGCCCACCGACATCCTCGGCATCCTGGCGCCCAAGAAGTGGCTCGCGCCGATCCTGGGCGGCGCCTGGGGCGCGGTCGTCGTCTTCGGCCTGAACGGCGCCAACAACCTGGCGCACGACCTGCCCGTCGACTTCCTGACGGCGATGCAGCAGATGTCGACGCCGATCCTGTTCCTGTTCACGCTGTTCCCGGTGCTCGCCATCACCAAGCAGTTCGGACGCAAGTGGGGCGCGATCGCGGGCGTGGCCGAACTGGCCCTGGTCGTCATGACGATGAAGCTGTGGCCGAAGGTCTTCGCGGGAGCCATCGCCATGGCGGTCGGCGTCCTGATGCTGATCGCGCTGGCGGTCGCCAAGGACCTCAGGCAGCGCAAGGCGGACCGGGCGAACGGGGTCGAGGAGATCGCCCTCGCAGACGACCCCATGGCGTCCCTGTTCAGCGCGAGCGCGGCCCGGCTCCGCAAGTACCTGCCGCTGTTCATGGTGCTCGGCGCCGGCGTCTGCGTCCTGGCGCAGATGCACATATTCGGCGGTGGCGAGGCCACCAGCTTCCTGATCGCCAAGGGGCAGTACGGGGAGGCCGCGCAGGTCGACTTCTATCGCGTCTTCGGCTTCATCCCGCTGATCGCGACGACGGCCCTGGCCTCCGGCGCGTACGGCATCGCGGGCTTCACGCTCGTCTACCCCATCGGGTATCTGATGCCGAACCCGTTCCTCGCGGCCGTCGTCGGCGCCCTGGTCTTCGCGGTCGAGGTGCTCGCCCTGTCGTACATCGGCAAGTTCCTCGGCAAGCTGCCGAGCGTGCGGGACTCGTCGGAGCACCTGCGCAGCGCGATCACCGACACGCTGCAACTGGCCATCCTGTTCGGTTCGCTGATGGCGGCGAACGCGATGGGCGCGGGCCTCGGCATCCTGATCGTGGGCGGTCTGTACCTGCTCAACGAGGCGATGGGCCGCCCGGTCGTGCGGATGGCGGCGGCGCCCGCCGCGGTGATCGTCGGCGGCATCCTGCTCAACGTCCTGTACTGGCTCGACCTGTTCACCCCGATCAAGGCCTGAGCCGGGACCGATCAAGGTCTGAGCCGGGACCGACATCGGCCGCGTCGGCACGGCCACACCCTCGGCAACCGCCCCACTCTCGACAGCGTCGTGACACTCCGTGAAAGTTTCCCCAAGATTCGTCACGCTCCGTGGAACTCGTGCGGAACGCGAACCGTTGAGGGAGTGAGCGGCAGGCGAAAGAGGCCGCGCGACACGGGCCCG
Organism: Streptomyces longispororuber; assembly: GCF_024448165.1. Classification (GTDB taxonomy): domain Bacteria; phylum Actinomycetota; class Actinomycetes; order Streptomycetales; family Streptomycetaceae; genus Streptomyces; species Streptomyces longispororuber_A. The sequence continues at coordinate 18,177 of NZ_JAMOLN010000099.1, read as the reverse complement.
CCCGCCGGGCCAGTACCACCGGAGAGGACACCCCCACCATGCACACCACCACCCTCCACACCGTCACGGGCCCTCTTTCCCACGAAGCCGTCCGCGGCCCCGCCCTCGCCCATGAGCACCTCGTCCTGGACCTGGACCTCAAGGGCGACGGCGGAGCCGTCCTCGACGCGCAGCGGCACGGCCCGGCGGTCACCGCCGAACTGGCCGCTCTGCGCGAGGAGTTCGGACTCTCCCTCGTCATAGAACTGACCTGCCGCGGCATGGGCCGCGACCCGAGCGCGCTCGCCGCGATCGCGCGGGACTCCGGAGTCGCGGTCGTCGCGGCCACCGGCTGGTACTACGAGCCGTTCCACACACCGGAGTTGACGGACGCGAGCGTCGAGCGGCTCACCGACGTCCTCGTGCGCGAGATCGAGAGCGGGCTCGACGGCACGGGGATCCGGCCCGGTGTCCTCGGCGAGGTCGGCAGTCACGGCGACCGGCCGAGCGAGCCGGAGACCCGCTCCCTGCGCGCCGCGGCGCGGGCCGCGGGCACCACCGGGCTCTCCGTCGCCACCCACGCCCAGCTCGGGCGCGGCGGCCTCGCCCAGCTGGAGCTGCTCACCGCCGAGGGCCTGCCCCCGCACCGCGTCTCCATCGGCCACCAGGACCTCCTCGACGATCCGGCCGTGCACAAGGAACTGGCGGCGAGCGGTGCGTACGTCGCGTTCGACACGGTCGGCAAGGAGAGCTACCAGAGCGACGACACACGGCTGCGACTGCTGCTCGCTCTGATCGAGGCCGGGCACGCCGACCGGGCACTGCTCAGCTGCGACATCTCCCGGCACGGGTACCTGGAGACGGAGGACGGCCAGGGGTACGGGCACCTGTTCCACTCCTTCCTGCCGCGGCTGCGGGCGGCCGGGGCGGACGAGGACCTGATCGACCTGATGACGCGGCGCAATCCGCTGCGTTTCCTGACCGGCGCGAGCGTGGAGGAGATCTGACCATGACAGCCGACATGACAACCGAGAAGACCCCTTCGCTGCCTGCCACTCATCCGCTGGCCACCGTCGCCGTCGAAGGCGCCGCGGCCCGCCAGTTCCGGCTCCTGGAGTGCACGGCCACGCACTTCGAGGGCACGGAGCTGTTCACCGCGGACGCGGGCGTCGTGCCCGGACTCGGCCGGCCGCGGACCACGGCCAAGGTGGAGGCCGTGCTCGCCGACTTCTTCGGTGCCGAGGACGCCGCGTTCGTCCAGGGCGCGGGCACGGGCGCGATCAGGGCCGCGTTGAACGGGGCGGTGAGCGCGGGCGATCCCCTGCTGATCCACCGTGCGCCCGTCTACCGCACCACCGAGGTCACCCTGCGCGGCATCGGGGTCCGCACCGAGGAAGTCGACTTCAACGACATGGGGGCACTGCGCGAGGCACTCGCCTCCGGCCGCTTCCGGTGGGCGTACGTGCAGCACACCAGACAGCGGCTGGGTGACGCGTACGACCCGGGCGAGGTGCTCGCGGCGTGCCGGGCGGCGGGGGTGCGCACCATCGTCGACGACAACTACGCGGTGATGCGGGTTCCGGCCTCCGGTGTCGAGCTGGGCGCCGACGCCTCCTGCTTCTCCCTGTTCAAGCTGCACGGACCGGAGGGGGTCGGCATCGTCGTCGGCGCCCGGGACCTGGTCGAGCACGTGCGCCGGGACAACTACTCGGGGGGCGGCCAGGTCCAGGGCCACCAGGCGCTGGACGCGCTCCGCGCCCTCACGCACGTACCGGTGATGTGGGCACTGCAGTCACGGGTCGGCGCCGAGGTGGCCGAGCGGCTCGCGGCGGGCGAGGTGCCGGGCGTCGCCGAGGTCCGGATCGCCAATGCCCAGGACCGCTGCCTGCTGGTCCGACTCGACCGGCCCGTCGCCCGTGAACTGCCGGCCGTGGCGGCGCGGTTCGGGGCGGCGCCGTATCCGGTGGGCTCCAACTCCCGGTACGAGATCGCGCCGCTCTTCTACCGCATGTCCAGTTCGGCCCTCGACGACGCCCCGGAACTCGCCGACTGGACGGTGCGGATCAACCCGATGCGCGCGGGCGCCGACCTGGTCGTCGACATCCTGCGCCGCTCGCTCCACGAACTCAGCAAGGACTGACCGACCGTGTTCCTCGACAGCCTGCTCACCCGCAACCCCGAGCTGGTCGACGCCGCGGCCGACCTCCACCGGCGCGGCGTGATCCCGCCCGACACCTATGTGATGGACCTCGACGCGATCGAGGGGAACGCGCGGCTGCTCGCCGCCGAGGCCGAGCGGCTCGGCCTCACCCTCTGGTTCGTCGTCAAGCAGCTCGGCCGAAACCCCGAGCTGATCAAGGCCATCGCCCGGCACATCCCGAAGTACGCCGCCATCGACCCGCCCGAGGCCCGCACCCTGCACGCCACCGGCGCCCGGGCCGGCAATCTCGGGCACCTGGTGCAGATCCCGCGCCGCGACCTGCCGGAGATGCTGGGCTGGCGTCCCGAGACGGTGACGGTCTACGACCTGGCGAACGCCAGGGCGGTGTCCGACGCGGCGGCTGAACTGGGCTTCGTGCAGGACGTGTTGATCCGCCTGGAGGGCGCCGAGGGGTCCGTCTACCCCGGGCAGGAGGGCGGTGTCCCGCTTGCCGGGATCGATGAGTTCGCCGCGACTGTGGAGCGGCTGCCCGGCGTGCGGATCGCGGGCGTCACGGCGTTCCCGTGCGTGCTGTGCGATCCGGCCACGGGCGCCCCGACCCCCACCCCGAACTTCGAACTCGCCCTCAAGGCCCGGCAGACGCTGGCCGCCCGCGGGCACCAGGGCCTCAAGCTCAGCGCCCCCAGCGCCACGTCCATGGCCACGCTCCCGCTGCTCGCCGAGCTCGGCGCCACCCATGGCGAGCCCGGCCACTCGCTCACCGGCACCACGCCCCTGCACGCCCACGACCTCACCCAGCCCGAGAAGCCCGCGTACGTGTACGTCACCGAGGTCGCGCACACCCTCGCGGACGGCCGGCCCGCGGTCCACGGAGGCGGCTTCTATCCCCGCTCGAACATCAAGGCGGCGCTGCTCCCCCGCACCGGTCTGCGCCTGCCGGTGCAGGACGCTCCGCCGGAGAACATCGACTACTACCGACTGCTCGACGCCCCCGAAGCCGGCGCGGACGTCCGCGCGGGCGACACCGCGCTGCTCGCGTTCCGTACGCAGATCTTCGTGACGCGCTCGACGGTCGCGGTGGTGGCGGGGCTGTCCGCCGGGGCGCCACGGCTCGTCGGACTGTTCGACGCACAGGGGAAGGCCGCCTCATGAGCAAGACCGTGATCGTGGTGGTGGACGGATTCGGTGTCGGCGCGATGCCGGACGCCGGGGCGCTGCGCCCGGGCGACGTGACGGCGGACACCTGCGGGCACGTGCTGGACCGGTGCGCCGAGGCGTTCGGCAGGCCGCTGCGGCTTCCGGTGCTCGGCGCGCTCGGCCTCGGCCTGGTGCATCCGCACCCCGACCTGGCCCGGCGCACCCATCTGCCGGTCGCCGCGGGCAGGGCCGCGCTCGGGTATCCGGGGGCGGACACGTTCGCCGGGCACCAGACGATGATGGGCGCGGACTTCAGCAGGGTGACGGTGGCCCGGCTCGCCGAGCACCTGGAGCAGGTGACGCAGGCCCTGACGGACCGGGGTCACCGGGTCGAACTCCTCGACGGCAAGCCGTTGTTGCTGGTCGACGGGGCCGTGCTGGTGCACGACAACCTGGAGGCGGACCCGGGCATCAACTGGAACGCGTCGGGCCGGCTGGACGACATCGGCTTCGACGGCGTCCTCGGCGTGGCCCGTACGGTCCGGGCCGTCGCGCCGGTCGCCCGGGTCATCGCGGTGGGCGGTCGTGCCGACGGGCCGCTCGGCGACTTCGTGCGGGCGGGCGACGGCGGCACGGTCGGCCTGGACACGCCGGCGACCGGTTTCTACCGCAACGGCGGGCTGCAAGTGCAGCACCTGGGCGCCGAGTTGGACCACACCCGGCAGCTCCCGGACCTGGCCGCGCGCGCGGGCATTCCGGTGACGCTCGTCGGCAAGGCGGCGGACATCCTGGCCTGCGAGGCGGCGGTGCGGCGGCCGGCGGTGGACACGGCCGAGGTGCTGGCCCACACCCTGGAGGCGGTGCGGGCCGACGGGGACGCGCTGGTCGTGGCGAACGTGCAGGAGAGCGACCTGGCCGGGCACCAACAGGACGTCGAGCGGTACGGACGGATCCTGGAGCAGGTCGACGCGGGCCTCGCGGCGCTGGTGTCGCTGCTGTCCGAGCCCGGCGACCGGCTGATCGTCACGGGCGACCACGGCAACGATCCGACGATCGGGCACGCGTACCACACGCGGGAGTTCGTGCCGGTGCTGATCCACCGGCCCGGGGCGGCGGGCGTGGAGCTGCTGCCCGACGCGGCGAGCCTCGCCGACGTGGGTGCCACCGCGGCGGCGGCGCTCGGCCTCGACCCGAAGGGCCTCGCGGCCGGCACGGAGATACGCGAGGCCGCGGCGCGGGCCGCCTGACCACCTCCGTACAGAGGTGAGGGGCACCCGCACGCGGCGAGCGCCCCTCATCCTCCGCGTACGGAAAGGTCATCGACCCATGGCATCAGCCCGGCCGGCGCTTCCCGCCGGCCCGACGGAATCAGCCCATGAACTTCTTGAACTCGTCGGGGAGTTCGAAGTCCTTGGCGTCCTGTCCGGCGCCCGGCAGCCCGAGGGCGCCGCCTGCCTGGCCTGCGGCCTCGCGGCGGGCGGCCTCCTCCTGCTCCTGCTGCTTGCGCTTCATCGGGTTGCCGGAGCGCTGCTTGCCCTTGGCCTTCTTCGGCTGCTTCTTCTGCCGGCCCGGGCCGCCGCCCATGCCCGGCATCCCGGGCATCCCCGGCATGCCGCCGCCCTGCGCCATGCGGGACATCATCTTGCGGGCCTCGAAGAACCGCTCGACCAGGTTCTTGACGGCGCTGACCTCGACACCGGAACCCTTGGCGATACGGGCGCGGCGCGAGCCGTTGATGATCGTGGCGTCGGCGCGCTCGGCCGGGGTCATCGACTTGATGATGGCGGCGGTGCGGTCGACGTCGCGCTCGTCGAGGTTGTTGATCTGGTCCTTGATCTGGCCCATCCCCGGCAGCATGCCGAGCAGCTTGGAGATGGAGCCCATCTTCCTGACCTGCTCCATCTGCGCCAGGAAGTCGTCGAGCGTGAAGTCCTGGCCCTTCTTGGAGGCCAGCTTCTCGGCCATCTTCTCGGCCTCTTGCTGCGAGAAGGTCTGCTCGGCCTTCTCGATCAGCGTGAGCATGTCGCCCATGCCGAGGATGCGGGACGCCATGCGGTCCGGGTGGAACGCGTCGAAGTCGTCCAGCTTCTCGCCGTTCGAGGCGAACATGATCTGGCGGCCGGTGACGTGGGCGATCGACAGGGCGGCACCACCACGGGCGTCACCGTCGAGCTTGGAGAGCACCACGCCGTCGAAGCCGACGCCGTCGCGGAAGGCCTCAGCCGTGTTGACCGCGTCCTGACCGATCATGGCGTCGACGACGAAGAGGACCTCGTCGGGGCTGACGGCGTCGCGGATGTCCGCGGCCTGCTGCATCAGCTCCTGGTCGATGCCGAGGCGACCGGCGGTGTCGACGATGACGACGTCGTAGACCTTGGACTTCGCGTACTCGATGGAGTCCTTGGCAACCTCGACCGGGTCACCCACCCCGTTGCCCGGCTGCGGGGCGTAGATGCCGACGCCGGCGCGCTCGGCGACGACCGACAGCTGGTTGACGGCGTTGGGGCGCTGGAGGTCACAGGCGACGAGCAGCGGCGAGTGCCCCTGGCCCTTGAGCCAGTGACCCAGCTTGCCCGCGAGGGTCGTCTTACCGGCACCCTGCAGACCCGCGAGCATGATCACGGTCGGGCCGGTCTTGGCGAAGCGCAGCCGGCGGGTCTCGCCACCGAGGATGCCGATGAGCTCCTCGTTGACGATCTTGATGACCTGCTGGGCGGGGTTCAGCGCCTGGGAGACCTCGGCACCGGCCGCGCGCTCCTTGACCTGCTTGATGAAGGCACGGACGACGGGCAGTGCCACGTCGGCTTCCAGCAAGGCGATGCGGATCTCGCGCGCCGTGGCGTCGATGTCCGCCTCGCTGAGGCGACCCTTGCCGCGGAGGTTCTTGAATGTCGCTGCGAGGCGATCGGAAAGAGTGTCGAACACGGCGGTCGCGAATCCTCGGGTCGGGGGGCATGGGGACAGGTCGCCCTCCAGGGTATCCGGACGAGCGGGTTGGGTCAGCGGCCCGGTCGTCCCCGGCCGCCGACCCGCCTACCCACGCAGGGCGCCCTCCAGTGCCCGGGCCACCGACACGGCCTCCTCCGACGGCAGCGGAGCCCCTTCGGGACCGGTCACGTAGAAGGCGTCGACGGCGTTGGACCCCAGCGTGGAGACGTGCGCCGACCGCACCCGCACGTCGGAGAGCTCCAGGGCCCGCCCGATGCGGTGCAGCAGTCCCGGCGCGTCCTGGGCCCGCACCTCGATGACGGTCGCGAGCCGCGAGCCCGCCGACGCCACCGTCACCCGCGGCGGCGGCGCCACCACGCCGCGCCGCCGCGGGTAGGCGGCCTCCCGCTCGGCGAGCCGCGCGACGATGTCGAGGGAGCCGTCGAGGGCGCGTACGAGGTCGGCCCGCAGCCGCGCGGCCTGCGGAAGGGAGCCGTACTCGGCGGCGACCCGCCAGTCCAGCAGGAGCACGGAGCGGCTCCCGCCCTTGCCGTCGGGCTCCTTCGCTCCCCCGCCCCATTCCGTCGGCAGGGACAGCGCCCGCAACTCCGCGGTGCGCACGGTGAGCCGGTGCATCGCGAGGACACCGGAGACGGCGGGCAGCACCCCGGGCTGGTCCGGCACCGCGATCAGCAGCTCGACGCCGAGCGGTTCCGGTTCCGTGACGGCGTCCCCCTCCGCGCCGTCCGTGGCGATCGGTTCCGTCTGCGCCCGCAGCGCGAGCACGGGCCCTCCGGTGCGGAACGCCTCGACGGCGAGCCGCTCCTGCTCGGCGGTCGGGTCGATGTCGTCGGGGTCGACGGGCTCGTCCCCGGCGAGGACCGCCGAGACCCGCTTGACCAGATCGGCGACGAGCGAACCGCGCCACGACGACCAGGCCGCGGGGCCGGTGGCCAGCGCATCCGCCTCGGTGAGGGCGTGCAGGAGTTCCAGCGTCCCCGCGGAGCCGACCGCGTCGGCGACGGAGCGCACGGTCGCCGGGTCCTCCAGGTCGCGCCGGGTGGCGGTCTCGATGAGCAGCAGGTGATGGCGGACGAGCGAGGCGAGGACGGCGACGTCGGTCCGGTCGAAGCCGATCCGCGCGGCGACGTCCCGGGCGATGATCTCGCCCGCGACCGAGTGGTCCCCCGGCCAGCCCTTCCCGATGTCGTGCAGCAGCGCCGCGACCAGGAGCAGGTCGGGGCGGCCGACGCGCCGGGTCAGTTCGGAGGCGCGGACGGCGGTCTCGACGAGGTGCCGGTCGACGGTCCAGGTGTGCACGGCGTTGCGCTGCGGCCGGCAGCGGACCCGCTCCCAGTCCGGCAGCAGCCGGGTGATCAGGCCCTCCGCCTCCAGTGCCTCCCACACCTCGACGGTGGGCCGGCCGGCGCCGAGCAGCGTCACCAGCTGCTCGCGTGCCTCGGCGGGCCAGGGGGTGGGCAGCGGGCGGGCGGCCGCGGCCATCCGCCGCACCGCGTGCAGGGACAGCGGCAGACCGGCCTGCGCGGCAGCGGCGGCGGCCCGCAGCGGGAGCACCGGGTCCCGGTCGGGTTTGGCGGCGCGGGCCAGCACCACCTCTCCGTCCATCTCGACGACGCCCTCGGCGAGCGGGGAGCGCTCGACCGGTGCCGACCGGCTGCCGGCGCCGAGCATGGCGCGCAGCCGGGGCCGCACGGCACGGGACTTGAGGACGCGGCCCACCTCGCGCCAGGTCACGTCGCTGGCGTAGGAGACGGTGCGCGCGGCCTCGTACACCTGGCGCAGCAGCGTGTCGGCGTCGAGGAGGCCGAGTTCGGCGGCGACCTGGTCCTGTTCCTGGAGGGCGAGCCGGTCGGTGGCCCGGCCGGTGGTCATGTGCAGGGCGTCGCGCACGTCGAGCAGCCGGCGCCGGGCGTCGGCCAGGCCCTCGCGCGGCGCGTCCGCCAGCCACGAGGCGGCGACGGCCCGCAGCGCGGTCGCGTCCCGGAGGCCGCCCCGCGCCTCCTTCAGGTCGGGTTCGAGCAGGTACTGCAGTTCGCCCTGGCGCTCGCCGCGCTCCTCGCACAGCTCGCGCAGTTCCGGCAGCCGCTTGGGCGCCTGGTTGCGCCAGTCCGCGAGGACGGCGGTGCGCAGGCCCGCGGTCAGGCCGAGGTCACCGGCGATGTGCCGGGCGTCGAGCAGGCCGAGCTGCACCTTGAGGTCGTCGCCCGCGGTCTTGCGCGCCTCCGCCGGGGTCCGCACGGAGTGGTCGAGGGCGAGGCCCAGGTCCCAGACGGGGTACCAGATGCGGTCGGCGAGCGCGGCGACCTCGGTGGGACCCGCGGTGCCGTCGTGCAGCAGGAGCAGGTCGAGGTCGCTGCGCGGGGAGAGTTCACCGCGGCCGTATCCGCCGACGGCGACCAGCGAGGCGCTCGCCCCGGCGATCCCGTCGGCGAACAGCTCGGTGAGCCAGTCGTCGGTGAGCTCCGCGAGGGCCGAACGGCGCGGCGGCCCGGACCGCGCCTCCCCCTGGAGGAGGCGCAGCCGGGCCGCCGCATAGCCGCTGGGTCCGGAGCCTTCGTCGTCCGTGCTCTCGGTCCGTACGTCGTTCACACTCGTCACCCAGCGACTCCCGTTCCGTCCATGAACGATCGGTTACAGCGCGTCCGGTCCGCGCTCGCCGGTCCGGACCCGGACGGCGGTCTCGACGGGGACCGCCCAGACCTTGCCGTCCCCGATCTTGCCGGTCCGCGCGGCCTTCACCACGACGTCGATCAGCTGCTCGGCGTCGTCGTCCTCGACCAGCACCTCGATGCGGATCTTGGGCACCAGGTCGACGGTGTACTCGGCCCCACGGTAGACCTCGGTGTGGCCGCGCTGGCGGCCGTAGCCGCTGGCCTCGGTCACGGTCAGGCCCTGGACGCCGAAGGCCTGGAGGGCCTCCTTGATCTCGTCGAGCCGGTGCGGCTTGACGACCGCGGTGATGAGCTTCATGCGTCCACCTTCTTGGAGTCCTTGGCAGCGGCGACCGGTGCGGGCACGGCCGAGCGGGCCGCGGTGCCGCCGCCCGCACCGCTGAAGTCGTACGCGGTCTCGGCGTGCTCGACCTGGTCGATGCCGGAGACCTCGTCGTCCTCGCTGACCCGCATGCCGATCGTCTTGTCGATCAGGAGGGCGAGGATCGCGGAGGCGACGAGCGAGTACGCGAGGACGCCGCCGACACCCGCGAGCTGCTTCCACAGCTGGGCGAGGCCGCCGCCGTAGAAGAGGCCCGCCGCGTCGGACTGGCCGCCGCCGGTGGCGAAGAAGCCGATCAGGAGGGAGCCGACGATGCCGCCGACGAGGTGGACACCGACGACGTCGAGGGAGTCGTCGTAGCCGAACTTGTACTTGAGCCCCACGGCCATGGCGCACAGCACGCCGGCGATGGCGCCGATGGCGATCGCGCCGAGCGGCGAGCAGGAGCCACCGGAAGGAGTGATCGCGACGAGGCCGGCGACGGCGCCCGAGGCGGCACCGAGGGAGGTGAAGGCGCCGTGGCGCAGCTTCTCGTAGGCCAGCCAGGCGAGCATGGCGGCGGCGGTGGCGACCTGCGTGTTGACGAACATCAGGGCGCCGACGCCGTCGTCGTTGCCGAGCCACGAGCCGGCGTTGAAGCCGAACCAGCCGAACCACAGCAGACCGGCGCCGAGCATCGTCCACGGCAGCGAGTGCGGCCGCATCGGGTCCTTCTTGAAGCCGACGCGCTTGCCGATGACGAGGATCACGCCGAGCGCGGCGGCACCGGCGTTGATGTGCACGGCCGTACCACCGGCGAAGTCGATCACGCCGAGGTCGAAGGCCCAGCCGCCGGTCCCCCACACCCAGTGGGCGACGGGGAAGTAGACGATGGTGGCCCACAGCGCGATGAACAGGGCCCACGCGCTGAACTTCACGCGGTCCGCGAGGGCACCGCTTATCAGGGCGGGCGTGATGATGGCGAACATCAGCTGGAAGACGGCGAAGACGTAGATCGGGATGGTGTAGCCGTCCCAGAGCTGGGTCAGTCCGATCCCGCTGAGGCCGACGAAGTCGCCGTCCCAGCCGATCAGCGATCCCTTGTCGGTGCCGAAGGCGAGGGAGAAGCCGTACAGCACCCACAGGATCGTGACGATCCCGAGGCTGATGAAGCTCATCATCAGCATGTTCAGGGTGCTCTTGACGCGGACCATGCCTCCGTAGAAGAAGGCCAGGCCCGGGGTCATGAGCATCACCAGGGCGGAACAGATCAGCATGAAGCCTGTGTTGGCGGACGACAGTGTGGGTGCGTCCGCCGCAAGCGTGATGGCTGATGCCATCGGCGTCTCCTCGTCATTGGTACGGCCCCGTGCGGGCGAAGCCTGAAGCGGTCATGAGGGGTGGGCCTGTTATGCGCCAGACTTTGGCCCAGCGCGGTTTCCGTGGGCGCCCCTCGATGTTTCGCCGCAGTGACGAAGAGGTCGTGGGTGTTACGCGTCAATGAACTGCCGGATGGGGGGTCCGCCGATCGTTATCGTGGCGGAACTTCCGCGGACAGCAGCCGACCGCGGCCGTCCGTCCTCGATGACCTGGCGTGGGGGAGCCGAGTCGGGCTGTTTCGGGACGATCGGTCGCGGCCGGGGTCGCGGGCGGATCCCAAGGATCCGGGGTCAGACCGCCGCTTCGGCGGTCTCGGGCAGGTGCACGGCGAGCTGCTCGGTCAGCTGGATGACCTCGGCGACGTCCCCGAAGTCCCGCACGGCGGTGTCGACGGTCTTGCGGATCCGGGTGTTGACCCGCTCCGAGCGCACCTTCCTGGCGATGCCGAGTGCGTCGACGGCCAGGGTCGTGGCCTGCTCCGGCTCCTTCTGGAGCAGGTGCACCGTGGCCATGCCGATGAGGTTCAGCGCGTACGAGCGCTGGTGCTCGGCGTCCTTGCCGAACAGCTCGACGGCACGCCGCATCAGCGGCTCGGCCATCGACGCGTACGTGGGGCTGCGCCCGGCGACGTAGGCGAGATCGCGGAACGAGTGGCTGTTCTCCCCGTGCAGTTCGGCCTCGGAGAAGAAGCGGATCCAGTCGGGATCGGGATCGTCCCAGTCGTCCGCGTCGGTGAAGGTCTCCTCGGCCATCCGCACGGCGCGCTTGCACTTGCCGGGCTGCCCCATGTTCGCGTACGCGCGGGCCTCCATCGCATACAGCATGGACTGGGTGCGGGGGCTGGCGCAGTCGCGGCTGCCGTACTGGGCGAGGTGGATGAGCTCCAGGGCGTCCTCGGGGCGGCCGAGGTGGATCATCTGGCGGCTCATGCTGCTGAGGACGTACGAGCCGAGCGGCTTGTCGCCCGCTTCCTTGGCGGCGTGCAGGGCGAGCACGAAGTACTTCTGGGCGGTGGGCTGCAGGCCGACGTCGTAGCTCATCCAGCCGGCCAGCTCCGCGAGTTCGGCAGCGACCTTGAACAGGCGGCGCATGGTGCTCTCGGGCTGGGACTCCTGGAGGAGGTCGGTGACCTCGTGCAGCTGGCCCACGACCGCTTTGCGGCGCAGACCGCCGCCGCACTGGGCGTCCCACTGCCGGAACATGACGGTGGTGGACTCCAGGAGGTCCAGCTCCGGTTTGGACAGCCGGTTGCCGCGGCGCGTGGCCGGCTGCTCGGGCTCAGGCTTCGCCGACGAGCTGCCGGGCGTCGGCACCAGCCAGCGCTGCATCGGCTCGATGAGGGAGGGTCCCGCGGCGAGGGCCAGGGAGCTGCCGAGGAAGCCGCGGCGCGCGAGCATCAGGTCGCTGCGCGAGAACTCGCCGATCAGCGCCACGGTCTGCGGCCCGGTCCACGGCAGGTCGACGCCGGACACCGAGGGCGACTGGTGCGCGGCGCGCAGGCCGAGGTCCTCGACGGCGACGACACAGCCGAACCGCTCGGAGAACAGCTCGCTGAGGATGCGGGGGATCGGCTCGCGCGGGTTCTCCCCGTCCAGCCAGCGCCGCACCCGCGAGGTGTCGGTCGAGATGTGGTTCGCACCCAACTGCCGTGCCCGGCGGTTCACCTGGCGCGCCAGCTCGCCCTTGGACCAGCCACTGCGCACGAACCACGAGCCGAGCAGTTCGTTCGGGCGCTTCTCAGCGTTCATCACGGTTCCGCCGCTGCCGCCCACTGGAACGCCCCCATCCCTGAAGCCTCTTAAGACGCTCAACGCCAAGTCCTGTCGGCCACTCTTGTCAGCAAGCCCTACCAGGATGCCGTCAACCACGGCCTCCCGTCCGGCAGTTGTCACTCCTCGAACAGGAAACCGACTTGCCTGCGGCATACCCACGGGTGCACTCACCCTCAGGGTTCGTGCACTGAAAGTAATCCTACGATCACCCCTCCGGCGAGGGCGAACCCGGAAACGCCACCATTCGCCACCCCTTCGAATGAACTCAGCGGCGGCCACACACGATTCACTTGACATAGGACAACTGGAACTGGGTGGAACGGTGTGCGCCGGGGCGCGTGGCACGGGGCGCACCACCCCGGACGCGTCGCGGCGCCGTCACGACCAGGCGGCGTGCGCACCGGGTCACGATCCGATTCCGCCACGTAACCACCGACGCGCAGGACCCGTTGGAGGGGGCATGGGCTTCACGATCGGCGGCATTCGCGAGATGCGCTCCGGCTCACGTCGCCGCGGCCGCACGTCCGGCCGCGCTTCGGACTGCACCACGGTGGCGGAGTTCACCGGGCTGTGGGGCTGGGACGTGGTGCCGGGCGCGCGCGCCGTGGACGGCGCGTGCTCCTGCGGCAAGGCGGACTGCCCGGCACCGGGCGCGCACCCGCTCGACCCGGCGGCGGTGGTGCCGGCGGGCGCCACGCTCGACGAGGTGACCGAGTCCTGGGGGCAGTTCCCCGGTGCCGCGGTGCTGCTCCCCGTGGGCCGCGCCTTCGACATCATCGACGTCCCCGAAGGGGCCGGCCGCCGCGCCCTGACCCGCCTGGAGCGCATGGGGCTGCCGCTGGGCCCGGTCGTCGCCACCCCCGAGGGCCGCGCGCACTTCTTCGTCGCCCCCGGAGCGGCCGCCGAACTCCCCTCGCTGCTCTACCGCATGGGCTGGGACGACGCGTCCCTGGACCTGCACGCGCTGGGCGCCGGCGCGTACATCACGGCCCCACCCTCGGACCGCGCGGGCCTGGGCCCCACGTCCTGGCTCCGCGCCCCGTCCCTGGACACCGCAACGCAACCCCCCCAGGCCCGCCTGCTCCTCGGCACGCTGGCCTACGTGGCCCACAGGTCCCCCTGCGCATGAAAAAGCGCCCCTGAAAGGGGCGCGGGGAACTGCGCGACCAGCCACAACGGGCCCGCAGTCCCCCACACACAGAACACCCCACGGCGCGAGATCCACCCACACGGGCACACGCCCCACAGGCGCACACCCTCACAGGCACACGATCGAATCCCGCCCCGAGCGGAGCGTCTACTCCCCGATCAGCGCGTCCACGAACGCCTCGGGCTCGAACGGCGCCAGATCGTCCGGCCCCTCGCCCAAGCCCACCAGCTTCACCGGCACACCCAGCTCCCGCTGCACGGCCACGACGATGCCGCCCTTGGCCGTACCGTCCAGCTTGGTCAGCACGATGCCGGTGATGTCGACGACCTCGGCGAACACCCGGGCCTGCACGAGCCCGTTCTGCCCGGTCGTCGCGTCGAGCACCAGCAGCACCTCGTCGAGCGGGGCGTGCTTCTCGACGACGCGCTTGACCTTGCCGAGCTCGTCCATCAGACCGGTCTTGGTGTGCAGGCGCCCGGCGGTGTCGATGAGCACGACGTCCGCGCCCGCCTCGATGCCCTCCTTGACGGCGTCGAAGGCGATGGACGCCGGGTCGCCGCCTTCGGGGCCGCGCACGGTGCGGGCGCCGACGCGCTCGCCCCAGGTCTGCAGCTGGTCGGCGGCGGCGGCACGGAAGGTGTCCGCGGCGCCCAGCACGACATTCTTGCCGTCGGCGACCAGGACGCGCGCGAGCTTGCCGGTGGTGGTGGTCTTGCCGGTGCCGTTGACCCCGACGACCATCACGATGCCCGGAGTGTCCAGGTTCGAGTCCGTCTTCACGGAGCGGTCGAACTCGGGCACGAGCAGCTTGAGCAGCTCCTCGCGCAGCAGGCCGCGCAGTTCGTCCGGCGTGCGGGTGCCGAGCACCTTCACGCGCTCGCGCAGGTTCTCGACCAGCTCCTGGGTGGGCTGCACACCGACGTCGGCGGTGAGCAGGGTGTCCTCGATCTCCTCCCAGGTGTCCTCGTCGAGGTGCTCGCGCGACAGGAGCGTCAGCAGCCCCTTGCCGAGCGCGTTCTGCGAGCGGGACAGCCGGGCGCGCAGCCGCACCAGGCGGCCCGCGGTCGGCTCCGGCACCTCGATCTCGGGTGCGGCCGGGGCCGCCGGAGCTTCTTCGACGACCTCCTCGGTGGCCGGCTCGGCAGCCGGGAGGTCGACCTCCTCGATCGTGCGGCGCGCCTCGTCGCGCGGTGTCTCGGCCTCGTCGCCGACGTGCGGCTCGGCCGGCGGAGCTGCGGTGATGTCGGGCGCCGAGGGGGGCGGCGGGGGCAGCTGCTTCTTCCTGCGACTGCCGACCACGAGCCCGCCGAGCGCGCCGATCACGACCACGGCGATGACTACAGCAAGGATGACGATGTCCATAACCCGTCCAGTATCAGCCATGGGGCCTGCGCGAGGCCGTTCTGGTTGCTTCCTCCAAAGAACATACGGAACCGGAGGGGACGACTCGGACTAAAGTACGATGGAAGAGGCCGCGTCAACGCGCGTAGAGTCCATCGCGATCACCCTCCCCGTGGTCATCCCCGCCCCACCCCACAGAGGCACGGAACCCCACCGCATGAGCAAGACCGCCGAATCCGAAGGCGCCCTGGAGACGCGCGGCATCGAGCCCGTCCCCGATTCCGAGCGCACCGCCAAGACCCGCGAGCTCTTCCCCACGTGGGTCGCGGCCAACATCAGCGTGCTGCTGCTCACGATGGGCGCGAGCCTCGTCGTGGCGTACAAGCTCAACTTCTGGCAGGCCGTCGTCGTCGCGATCGCGGCGCCGATCGTGTCGTACGGCCTCGTCGGCCTCATCGGCATCGCGGGCAAGCGCGGCGGCGCCCCCGGCATGGCCCTGTCCCGCGCGGTCTTCGGGCAGCGCGGCAATCTGCTGCCCGGCTCGCTGATCTGGGTGGCCCGCTGGGGCTGGGAGACGATCAACGCGGTGACGGGCGCGTACGCCGTGCTCACCGTCCTGGACATCCTGTTCGACATCAAGCAGAACGACTTCCTGGTGATCGTCACGCTGCTGTGCTTCGTGGTCGCCACGTTCGCGATCTCGGGCCTCGGCATCAACGCCGTGCAGAAGTGCAACAAGTACGCGACGTACCTCTTCGGCATCTTCTCGGTCCTGGTCCTGGTCTACCTGATCATCGACACCGACTGGTCCGAGGTCTTCGGGCGGCCCGCCGGCTCGACGTCGCTGATGGTCGCGGGCATCGGCATGATCGCCGCGGGTGGCGTCAGCTGGATCCCGTCCTCCCCCGACTTCACGCGCTACCTGCCGCGTACGGCCTCGTCCAGGGCGATCGTCGGGAACTCGATCGGCGGCGCCGGAATCGTCGTGCTGCCGATGGTCCTGATGGGTGCCGTCATGGCGGTCTCCGTGCCGGACCTGGCGAACGCCCCCGACCCGGTCTCCTTCCTCGGCGAGATCCTGCCGATGTGGATCGCGGTGCCGTACCTGCTGATCGCCCTGGTCGGCATGCTGCTGATCAACGCGATGTCGATGTACTCGGCCGGCTTCACCGCCCAGACGCTCGGCTTCAAGGTGCCGCGCCACTGGGCCGTGTCCATCAACGCGCTGATCTCGCTGGTCTTCGGCGCGATCCTGATGCTCGTCGCGACCAGCTTCATGGGTTCGTTCATCGCGTTCCTCTCGCTGCTCGCGGTCGCCTTCTCCGCGTGGGTCGGCGTCTTCGGCGCGGACATGCTCAAGCGCAAGCACTACGACGGCGCCGCCCTGATCGACACGACCCGCAGCAGCGCCTACTGGTACAAGGGCGGCTTCTCCCCGGCGGCGGTGATCGCGTGGGCGGTCGGCCTGGTGGCGGGCCTGCTGTTCACGTCCTCCGACTGGTTCACCGGGCCGCTCGCCTCGAACAACTTCATCGGTGAGTACGGCCTCGGCTGGGTCGTCACGATCGTCGTCTCCGGCCTGCTCTACCTGGCCCTGCCGAAGCCGGCGGACACCACCACGGCGCCGGACGAGTCGGCCGAGGAGTCCGCGGCCCTGGCTGTCTGACGCTCCGTCAGCTACCGTCCCCCTTCACCCGAGTCCGTGTGAAGGGGGACTGTCGTATGCCCGTGTCCGTCGTACGGTTCAACCTGGTCGACCCCGCCGGTACGCCGGAGTCGCTGAGCGCCCGCTACAAGGCGGCCGTGGAGATGGCGGCGTACGCCGACGACCGGGGCATCGACACGGTCCAGACCGAGGAGCACCACGGGGTCGCCAACAACTGGCTGCCCTCGCCCTTCACCTTCGCGGGCGCGGTCTTCGGCGCCACCCGCCGCATCGCGGTCACGGTCTCGGCGATCATCGGCCCGCTGCACGATCCGCTGCGGCTCGCCGAGGACATCGCCGTACTGGACCTGGTGAGCGGCGGACGCCTGGTGACGGTCGCCGGGATCGGCTACCGGCCCGAGGAGTACGCGCAGTTCGACGTGGAGTGGAAGCGGCGCGGCAGGCTCCAGGACGAGTTGCTCGAAACCCTGCTGACGGCGTGGACCGGCGAGGAGTTCACGTTCCGGGGGCGCCGGGTCCGCGTCACCCCGCGCCCGTTCACCCAGCCCCATCCGCTCCTGCTGGTCGGCGGCTCCTCGCAGGCGGCCGCGCGCCGGGCGGCCCGGCTCGGCCTCCCCTTCTTCCCGAGCGCGCACCTGCCGGAGCTGGAGACGTACTACAAGGAGCGCCTGGTCGAGTACGGGACCGAGGGCTGGACCATGATGCCCGGCGAGACGACCCCGCTCCTGCACCTCTCCGAGGACCCGGACCGCACCTGGGCCGAGCACGGCACGCACTTCCTGCATGAGGCGCGGACGTACGCGTCGTGGCAGTCGCAGGACATCAAGTCGGCGGTGCGCTCGGGCGCCACGACGGTCGAGGAGCTGCGCGCCGAGGGCGTGTACCGGATCGTCACGCCTGACGAGTGCCTGGCGCAGGGCCTGGACAACTACGTGCTGCATCCGCTGAGCGGCGGCATGCCCCTCGACGAGGGCTGGCGCAGCCTCCAGTTGTACTGCGAGAACGTGCTGCCGCGGCTCAAGGACTGAGGAGAGATCCTCGACGCCGCACGGATGCCGGGTGCCGCGCGGGGCCGCCTCGATCTCGTCCTCGGGAAATGACCTCACGCAATGACGACGCCGCCCTCCGGTCCGCGCGGGGCGGGTGAAGGGCGGCGACGTCAACGGGGGGCCGGCAGCGGGGACTTGACCCGTCCCCCCGGGTCTCGCGGGAGGAGCGGGGTCAGCCCATCTCCTCCAGTGCCTTGCCCTTGGTCTCCTTGACGAACTTGAGCACGAAGGGGATGGAGAGCGCGGCGAAGATCGTGTAGATGACGTACGTCGCGGAGAGGTTCCAGTCGGACAGCGACGGGAAGCTCGCCGTGATCGCCCAGTTGGCGAGCCACTGGGCCGAGGCGGCCACGCCCAGCGCCGCGGCGCGGATGTTGTTCGGGAACATCTCGCCGAGGAAGACCCAGACGACGACGCCCCACGACATCGCGAAGAAGAAGACGAAGAAGTGCGCCGCGATCAGGGCGACCCAGCCCTGCGTGTTCGGCAGCTTGCCGTCCACGAGGTCGTAGCTGAACGCCCAGGCCTCGAGGGCGAGACCGATCACCATGCCGACGGAGCCGATGAGCGCCAGTGGCCGGCGGCCGATCCGGTCGACGAAGATCATCGCGACGACGGTA
>NZ_JAMOLN010000098.1 GCF_024448165.1 Streptomyces longispororuber | reverse complement strand
ATCGTCTACGACAACGACATCATGGCGGTCGCCGGTCTGGGCGTCGCGGCTGAGATGGGCGTGCGCGTGCCGGACGAGCTGTCCCTGCTGGCCTGGGACGACTCCCAGTTGTGCCGGCTGACGCACCCCACGCTCTCGGCAATGAGCCATGACGTGCACGGCTTCGGAGCCGAGGTCGCCCGGGAACTGTTCGCCGTGATCGCCGGCCGGGAGGTAACGCCGCATCCGGTGCGGACGCCGTCGCTGACGCCGCGCGCATCCACGGCCACGCCCCGGCCGCCGCGGACCTGATGCTGGGCGAAACCCTCCACTGGCCGCCGGCCCACCTCAGCGGGAGCGAGGTGGGCCGGTGCTTGCTCGGGGCATCAGCCGAGCCGCGGCCAGCCGGAGGTCGCCGACCGGCTCCTTGTCGACGGCCGTGAGCAGAGTCCGCGCGGCGCTGGCCCCATACTCGTAGATATCCCGCGTCAGGGCGGTGAGTTGAGGGCGTACAGCCTGGGTGAACGGCGAGTCGTCCCAGGCCACCAGGGACAGGTCGCCGGGAACGTCCAGACTCAGTTCCTGTGCCACCGACAGGCCGGCGACGGCCATGATGTCGTTGTCGTAGACGATCGCGGTCGGCCGATCGGCTGAGATCAGGAGCCTGCGCGTGACCTGGGCGCCCTCCTCACCGGAGTAATCGGTGTGCACCACGACCGGCTCGGGCAGACCCGCCTGGCGGCAGCCCGCCTCGAACGCGGCGTCACGCACGGTGGTGTGGGCGAGCTTCGGCATCCCCGCCACCCGTGCGAGGGAGCGGTGTCCCAGCGCGGCCAGGTAGGCGACCGTCTCCTGGATGCTGGCTCCGTCGTCGGACCAGACGGCGGGCAAAGCCCCCGCGGCCTGCGGCGGTCCCAGGGCGACCACGGGCAGATCAAGGGCCGCGAGGGCCGGCACCCGAACGTCGTCGTCGTGCAGGTCCACCAGGAGCGCGCCGTCCACCCGCCCCTCGCCCCACCAGCGGCGGTAGAGCTCCGTCTCGTCCTCGTGGTTGGTGACGGTCTGGAGCATCAATGCGATCGAGCGCGGCGCCAGTTCGGACTCGATGCCGCCGATGAGCTCCATGAAGAACGGCTCGACACTCAGCGTGCGCGCGGGCCGGCACACCGCCAGGCCCACGGCCCTGGCCTGCGCGCCGTTCAGGGCGCGAGCGGCGCTGCTGGGGCGCCAGCCGACCTCCTGCGCGATCGCCTTGATCCGTGCCCGGGTCTGGGCGGAGACGCCCGGCTGGTCGTTGAGCGCGTAGGAGACCGCGACCTTGGAGACTCCCGCCTGGCGCGCGATGTCCGCGATCGTCGGCCGTTTCATGCGCCCTCCTGCTGTACCGGTTCCGCGCTTCAGCGGCCGACCCTACCGGTCGGCCGCTGAAATGCTGTCATCCGGGCACTGTATGAGGGATCAGGCGGTCGTGCAGGACTTGCTGTCGAGGGTGAAGGAGCTGGGTGCCGCGTTGGTTCCGGTGGAGGAGCCGTTGAGTCCGAAGCTCACCGTGCCGCCAGAGGGAATGGAGTCGGTCCAGGATTCGGGGGTGATGTGGACGTCGGCGCCGCTCTGCGTGGCCTTGGCATTCCAGATCGAGTTGACCTTCTGCTGCCCGGAGAAGCTGAAGTCGAGCTTCCAGCCGTCGAGTGCCTGGTTCGAGGTGTTGCGGATGGTGACGTCGGCGTTGAAGGAACTGCCCCAGTCGCTCAGGCGATAGGTGACGGTGCAGGCGCCGGCGCCGGTTTCCTCCCCCGGATCCGTTCCGCCGTCGGTGCTGCCGAAGACGCTCGATTCCTTGGCAGTGGCCTTGATGCCGTCGGCTCCGTCGAAGAGGCGCTTGCCCCAGTCGCTCAGCCGGCTCGCGTCGAAGTTCTGCACCAGGTCGAGGTACTCGACGCCGCTGCCGTTGCCGCTCCAGGACCAGCCCATGTAGCCGATCCCGAGGGACTGGGCGGTGGACATGATGGCGTCCTCGTCCGGGTTTCCGTCGGAGTGCATGTCGCCGAACTCGCCGACCACGATGGGCAGGTCTGCGGTGGCGAACCGGTTGAGGTAGTCGCTGACCTCGGCCGGGGTGTCGTAGACGCCGTACATGTGGATGTCGAAGAGGACGTTGCGGTCGGGGTCGGAGGCCAGGACACCGGAGGCGTTGTCCCGCATGGTGAAGGACCAGTCCTGGCCCCAGTTCGGGGCGTCGACCATCAGGGTGTGGTCGAGGCCCGCGGCCCGCAGCCTGCCGATGGCGGTCTTGGTGTCATCGGTCCAGGCGGTGTAGTTGGTGTTGCCGTACGGCTCGTTGCCGATGTTGACCAGGACGTACTTCTCCTGGCCGACGAGGGCGTCCTTGACGCTGAGCCAGTAGTCGACGGCCTTGGACAGCGGCACGGCGGCGCCCGCCTCGCCGTAGCCGGTGGTGTCGTGGGCCTCGAGAACGCAGATGAGCCGGTTCTCCTTGCACTCGGAGACCACCTGGGCGACGTCGGCAGTGTCGTTCTTCGTCCACTGGCCCCCGGTGCCGAGCACCACGCGCACCGTGTTGGCCCCCTTGGCCTTGATGTCCTTCAATGCCTGGTCGGTCTTGTCGGGGTACCAGGTGTGCGCGTGGTTCACACCGCGCATCACGAAGTCCTTGTTGTTGGCGTCCAGTAGGCGGCCGTCCTGGATGTGGAATCCGGGGGAGTCGGCGGCCTGGGCGGCCGGGGTGGCGGCGAAGAGGCCCGCGCAGGCGGCGAGGAGGGTACCGGTCGCGACAGCGGCTCGTGTTCGTCTCATCTACTGCTCCTGTTCGGTGGGGACGCGTCGGTTCCCGGATAGCCGGCATGGGCGGCCGGGGTCCGACGTGTCATCAGGGGCGGTGCGCGCCGCGGCCACTGAACTATGGACGCGGCAGACCATGCAGGCCGGAACGGTGCCTGGTCTGCCGCTGCCCGGGTGATGCGGCTCGCACGCCGGGCAGCGGCACGCCGAAGCGGTACGCGGGGAGCTCACCGAACGCTTCCTGACCTGTGGGAACACAGGGGGAAGTGGCCGGTTTCGATGCCTCCGCTCGGCGACGGCCACGACATTAGGGGCCAGCGTCGGGCCAGCACAATGCTTTGGACGGAACCGGTTAAGTTTCTATGAACCCACCCCCTGCAGCCGCGCCTTCACCCGCGCAAGGGGCCGTCCAGGGCCGGTGCGCGGTGTTGCTGTTCGCGTACCGCGGCGACCGCCCCGACCAGTCCGGCATCCTGGGCCAGCGCCGCCGGGCGGACCTCGAGACCGCGGACGAAGTCCAGGGTTGCGTACGTGTCGAGGTGGCGCCGCAGCGGCGTGAACAGCAGATCGCCGGCCTGGGCGACGCCGCCCCCGACGACCGCGACGTCGATCTCGACCAGGGCGGCCGTGGCGGCGATCCCCGCGGCCAGCGCTTGCGCGGCCCGGTCGAAGGCGGCCAGGGCCAGTGCGTCGCCGCGCCGCGCTGAGGCGGCGACCTCCGTGGCCGTCGCCGCTTCCCCCTGGGGCGGCATCCATCCGGCGGCCTGCGCGCGCCGCGCGATCGCCGTGCCGCTGGCCAGGCCCTCCACGCAGCCGCGCGCCCCGCACGGGCAGGGGTCACCGTCGAGGTCCACGCTGATGTGGCCGATGTGCCCGGCGTTGCCCGAAGGCCCTGAATGCAGGCGGCCGTTGAGGACGAGGCCGCCGCCAACGCCGGTGGACACCACCATGCACAGCGCGTTGCCGACGTCGCAGGCAGCCCCCTTCCAGTGCTCCGCCGCAGCCATCGCCACCGCATCCCCGACCAGTGCCGGTTCGATGCTCGCGAACAGCAGTGGATGTGCGCGCACCTTGTCCACCAGCGGAAAGCCCCGCCAGGCAGGGATGTTGACCGGGCTGACGGTTCCGGCGCCGGTGTCCACCGGGCCCGCACTTGCGATCCCGAAGCCCCGGACAGTGCCCCAGGCCGGATCCCGGGCAAGGCCGTCCAGGACACTGTCGACCGCACTCATCAGCACGCGCGCCGACTCCTTCGCCGGCGTCGGGCGCTGAATGCGCCGAGTCACGCGCCCTTCCGCATCGACCAGAGCCCCGGCGATCTTCGTGCCTCCAATGTCCAATGCCGCGTACATGACCCTCCCCAGCCGGGCACGGCCGGAACGGCGCGTGCTCCCCAGTGTTTGACAACGTTGCCGCAGCAAGAGTACTTAACCGATTCATCGATGGGGTTGCCGGGTGGGTAATGGGGCCCCGGATTCGCGGAGCCCTTCTGGTGGACAGTGATCCGCAGATGAGGGGAGATCTCCCTAAATGCCGCTAGGTGCACTCGTCGGCGGCCTACCCAGGTGGCGCCCAAGACGTTGTCTATGTGGTGAGGCGGAGTAGTCGCTTGTAGCAGCAGAGGATGGCTGCCAGGCCGAGGAAGACCAGGTAGTTGGCGGGTTGGCGTTCGTAGCGGGGGCTGAGGCGGTGGTAGCCGGTCAGCCAGGACACGGTCCGCGCCCCGACTGTTCCGCCTACAATCACTAACTTTCTGCGGCCAACCACGATGACGTGCAGATCCAGAGCCTCTGCGCCAATTGACAGCTGCGCGATCCTGCTCCCGGCGTTCCGGTTCCACGGCGGCCCTCCCTGCATGACCGAAGGCCGCCGACGGAACGATTCATCAGCTGGTTGTCACGTACGCGGACTGTGCCGGTGCGTCCGAGGGGCCGGCAGGGGAAGGAAGGACGGCACCGCGGAGGATGGCCTGCTCGGCGGGGGTGGCTCGGCTGATCCATGCGGGCGCCAGCGCCGCGTAGGTGGTGACGTCGTGCCAACGGCCCTGGGTGTGGAACAGTTCCCGCAGCGTGGCCTCGGGGTGCAGCCCGGCCGCGAGCATCACGGCACGCATCCGGGTGTGATCGGCGCGGTGCCCGGCCCAGATGCGATGCAGCCCCAGGTGCCCGAATCCGTGGGCCATCAGGAGGCGCCCCGCTTCGTGGCCGTGGCCCCGTACAGGCGCGTCGGGGAGCAGGACCAGGCTTGTGAGCATGGCGTTGCGGCCGTACTCCTCGACGAGCAGGCCCATGGTGCCGACCATGACGTCCTGGCCGTGCGGGCAGATGGCCAGGGTGTGCTTGCGCCGAGGGTGGCTGTAGGGCTGGGCGAGATGTTGCGCGAACGCGTCCTGGGCCTGACGAGCGTCCATCCGGTCGATTCCGAGGTAGCGGGTGAGGACGGGGTGGGTGTGGATGCGTTCGAACGGCGCCAGGTCGGTGGCCCGCAGCTCGCGCAACCAGAGGTGCTCACCGTGGAGTTCGGGCAGGTGGTTCACCGGGCCGCTCCCGAGAGGACGCGCTCGGCATCGATGGGGCCGACGAGCTCTTCGAGGTCCGCGTAGTAGCGGCCCGAGGGCACGGGCGCGCCCAGCAGGATGCGGCGTGCGGCGTCGGTCACCAGGGCGCCGCCCAGCATCACCCCGCTGGCCAGCTGCGGCCAGCTCGACAGGGTGTGTCCGATCAGGCCGAGAGCATCCTTCATGGCGGGACTGAGCCGGCTCTCGTCGCAGATGCGCAGCAGGTAGGCCAGGGCGTCCGCCGGGGCGAGCCGGCGTACCTCCTCGGCGGTCAGGTCGCCGCCGCGGCCGTGGAACAGCGGCCGGTCCGGCTCGAGGTCGAAGCGCTCGACGTCCAGCAGCCCCCGGTCATTGGTGTCCATCAGGACCGGGACACCGTGCCGTCGTGCATGCTCACGTGTGGCGGTCTTCACCCAGGGGGTGTCACACTCCTCGATCACCAGGTCGAGCGGACGGTCCGCAGCTCCGAAGAAGGCGTCGACGGTGTCCTCGGTGAGCCCGTCGTCCCACAGCTCGATGTCGAGGTAGGGGTCGATCTCGTACATCTGCCGTGCGCACAGCACCGTCTTGGGCAGACCCAGGTCGTGTACGCCGGCCCGCAACCGGTTGAGGTTGCTGAGACCGAGCGTGTCGAAGTCGGCCAGGCGGAACGATCCTGCGACGCCCTCCATGGCACAGGTGAGGGCGGCGCTGTTGCCCACGGACAGGCCGACGACCCCGATCCGTCGCGCGAGCAGACGCTGCTGTTCAGCGACGGCGATCTTGCCTCGATTGCGGTCCGTCCGTACGCGCCGGAACTCCTCGCGGGGCAGGACATGCACGAGACGCCCGGACCACGGGTACCACGCCCAGATTCCGTAGTGGCTGAGCTCGGCTCCATCGGTGAACTCCGCCACGGCACGCTCCAGGCGGCGCCCCGCGAGGGCGTCGTGCGGGCACAGGCAGCGCACCAGTTCGGCGAGCTGCTCGTCGATACGGTCATGCCGCTCGCGTACGGACCCAGAGGCGAGCAGGGTGTCGAGGAGGGCGCGGTCTTCTTCCTCGGTGGCGCGCAGCAGCGTGGGGCGGGCGACCTCCTGCCCCCGCGGCATCGGCATGCAGGGCCGCAGAGCTCCCGGACCTTCGGGCATCGAATCGATCATGACGCCGGAAGTTACCAGCGTCCGATCGTTGAATCCCTCTGCGCAAAGAGGCGTATGCGGTCGAATTCGTGCGCGAGTTTTCACCACCGCACGCCCCCCTGCGCCGACAGGCTTGCGAAGACGACTTTGGCCAGGCGGCACAAGGCCTTTCACCACTGCGCACCAGCAACGAGAAAGTCACACCGGGTGCAGCAAACAGGTGATCGCCCAGGAAAGTCATCTCTTACGCTCGCGCCGCGCCCGCGCTCTACCTTTGATCTTGCACAGTGCTCCGCCGTTCACGGGGGAGGTGAAGCGCGTCTCGATACTGTTCTGGCCTCGGCTTTGGGGGCTCTTCGCAGTTGAGGGTGTAGTCCGGTCGGCGCGTCGGTGGCCGGGTAGGGGTCGAGGTCTCCCGAGGATGGAGGTGACTATGATCTCGGGCTCGAAGTGCTCGGGCAGCGGTTGGAGCCCGATCGGGCGATTCTCCGGTGTCGGGTTGTCGAGCCCGTCACATGGTGTCGTCTCTGCGTCTGCCAGGGCGCGGCCAGGGACACGGTGGTCCGGCGGTTGGCGCACGAGCCGTTCGGGTGGCGGCCCACGGTGTTGGAGGTCAGCCTCCGCCGATACCGGTGTCACGCCGCCTCCGACGACCGGAACACGGACCGACGATGCGCCGCGAGCCGTCAGTCGCCGACGCTGCCGTCGATCATCTCGCGCAGGATGTCCGCGTGGCCCGCGTGCCGGCCGGTCTCCAGGATCACGTGCAGGTACACCCACCGCAACGTCAGCTCCCTGCCCCGCGGTGCGTAGTCGAGGCTGTGCTGGGCGGCGATCTCGCGGGAGCGGTCGCACTCCGCCTGGTAGGCGCCGATGACGTCGTCGAGCTTCTCGTTCGGCTCCAGCCGCAGGTCGGCCTGCGGGTCTGCGTCGGTCCACGGCGGCGTGGGCAGCTCCGCGGCGGGGATCTGCCCGATCTGCTCGGCGAACCCGCCCATTTCCACCCACCGCAGGTGTTTGATCAGGCCGCCGAGGTTGGTGCCGGTCGGCACCGGGCTGCGCCGGGCGTCCTCCTCCGACACCCCGCGGGCCTTGCGTACGACGGCGTCGCGCAGGTAGTCCAGGAACGTCTCAAGCTGCTCGCGCTCGCTGGCGGCGACCACGCTGCCGAGGATCTCACCGGGTCTAGTCATGGTCCGAACGTAGCACTCGGGCCGACCCTCGCACCGGGGGCTAGTTGTGGCCTGAAGCCGCCGGTCTCGAGCAGGCTGCGGGCGATGTAGTTGGTCAGGTTCCTGAACCCGAGTGCGGAGCCGCGCAGATGCTCGAGCCGACCGTTGATGGCTTCGGTCGGGCCGTTGCTGGTGCCGGGCCGGTCGAAGTAGGAGAGCACGTCGGCGGCGCGCTTCTTCAGCGTTCTGCCGAGCTTCGCGACCTCGACCAGCGCCTTCGGGACACCGGTGCCGAGGTCGTTGATCAGCTTGGCCATCGCCTCATGTCCTCGGCTGCGGTCCTCCTCGCGGTAAGCCGCGATCATGCGCTGGTAGACGCCCCAGGTCGCTTCGACCTCAACATGGCCCTCGTCGGCGAACAGCTGGTTGAGTCGGTCGATCTGTCGGTCGGTGAGCAGCCCGGCACCGGTGTGCAGGGTCCGCCGCGACTTGTAGAGCGGGTCGTCCTTGAAGCCGCGGTGGCCGTGGATCGCGAGTTGCACACGGCGGCGGCACTGGTCGAGGGCGTCGCCGGCCAGACGGACGACGTGGAAGGGGTCCATCACCGCGACCGCGTCGGGGACCTCTTCTGCAGCGGCGGTCTTGAAGCCGGTGAAGCCATCCATCGCGACCCCCTCGACCGCGTCGCGCCACGCGGAGGGGCGTTCGGCGAGCCAGGTCTTGAACGCGGACTTGGAGCGGCCCTCGACCATGTCGAGCAGCCGTGCTGGGCCGGTGCCGTCACGGACCGGGGTGAGGTCGATGATCACGGTGACGTACTTGTCGCCACGTAGGCAGGAATCTCCCTCGTTCACGACGGAGAGCACTTCAAAGGGGCGACGCGCCACCGGCCGCCCAGACGAGCATCTCGCCGGGGTCCGCATGGGCGGCCTCGCTGCGATACGACTCGTAGGTCACGGCCCCCACGAGCTGACGCGCCATGTCCTCGCCGGCCTCACGCAGCGGCGCCACGTCCGGGGCGCCGCGCTGCGGGTGACCCACCGCGTCCCACAGCCGCTGGCCCGCGCCGGAGGCGAGCGCGGCGGAATGACCGTCCCCGTTGGCGGAGAAGGCCGCAGCCAGCATGTCGAGCCCCAGCGCGATGCCGAAGGTGTCGCCGATCTGCTGCTTCGCGTGCAGCATCGAACGGGCGTACTCCAGGGACAGTTCACTGTCCCCCTCGCGCAGAGCGATCACACACATCTGGTAGTCGGCGTACGAGCGGATCCAGTGCTCGCCCATGGCGACACATTCCGAACGCACGACCTTGGCCGATTCCAGGCTCTCCTTCAACTCCCCGAGCCCGGTGAGAGCGAACAGACGCAGCATCCGGCACATCATCACGGCCTGGGGCGCGGGCTCGTCCGCGTCCGTGGCGTGTGCGCTCGCGTTCCGCAGAGCGTGCTCCAGGAGGTCAAGGCCCGGCTGGGGGTTGCCTTGCAGGAGGTCGCTCATGGCCTGCAGATAGGCGGCCCGGAGCAGCGCGGTCGCGTCCTCGGTGGCATGGGCGGCCGCCAGGCACTGGCGCGCCAGGTGCGTCCCCGTGGCGTGATTCCCCTGCAGGAGATGGGTCAAGCCGAGGGCCCACACGGCTCGTTGCCGCACCGGCCCCTGGCTGTCGCCGGCCTTCAGCGTGCGGGAAAGATAGAGCTGCGCGGTGTGCGCATGTCCGCAGCAAGTCCAGTAGAAGCCCGTCAAGGTGGCCAGCTCGAGCGCCGTATCGGGGTCATGGGCGATCAAGTGGTCCAGGGCCGCACACAGATCGGGATGCGCCTCCTTGATGGTGCGATACCACCCGGTCTGCTCGGCACTGGTCCACGTGGCATCCGCCTGCCGCGCCTGGGTCAGGAAGTACGAGGCGTGCCTGTTCGCCATCGTGTCCAACTCACCGAGCTCGGCGAGCCAAAGTCGCCCGAATTCCCGCACCGTGTCGAGCAGCAGAAGGCGCCCGAGACGGAGGCTCACGACGGACTTTTCCACCAGACCGGCCAGGGCATGGCTCACGTCGAAGGCGGAGAGCGGCCCACCGGAACACAGGGCCACCGCTACGGCCTCGTCGAAGTGCCCATGGACGATGGACAACCGGGCCCACAACAGGCGCTCCGTGGGCGTGCACAGTTCATGACTCCAGCCCAGCGCGGTCCGCAGCACGTCGTGCCGACGGGGCCCCAGGGGACGTATCGCGTCCTCGTCCCGGCTCAGATCGTGCCGTGGGCGCCGCAGAAGATCCTCGATGCTGCAGTTCCGCAGCGCCCCCGCAGCCAGCTCCAGCGCCAGCGGAAGCCCGTCGAGGTAATCACACAGCTCGGTGACCTGATTCAGATCCCCGGGGTCAGGCGCGTGCCCGGATTCCGTGGCACGCCGCAGAAACAGCTCGGCGGCATCCGTGGCGCACGGCAGCGGCTGGACCACCGCGACGAACTCCTCGTCCAGACGGAACCGCTCGCGGCTGGTGGCCACGATCCTCAGCCGCGGACACCTCTCGAGCAGCACCTGCACCAGGCTCCGGCAGGCGCTCAGCAGATGCTCGCAGGAATCAAGCACCAGCAGGAGCTCGCGATCGCCGATCCAGTTGCAGATCACATCCACCGGCATCCTCGGCGTGTGATCGGACAGACTGCACGCATCGGCCACGAGCGCGGCGAGCAACCCCTCATCGCGCAGCTGCCACAGGTCCGCCCAGCAGACATCCGCCGGAGCACCCACGAGACCGAGATCCACCACCTGCCGCACAAGCCGCGACTTGCCGACGCCTCCGACACCGGTCACGGTGACCAGCCGGTGCACCATCAACGCGCTCCGCAGCCCAGCCAGTTCCCGCTCGCGCCCTACGAACACGGCCCCATCCTCCCCAACCAACAAACAGGCTTTCGCCCCGGCGGCGACGGCGTCTCCTTCACACCGACGGGCCGCACAGGCACACGCATCGCGCGCCGTGCAGCAAGACATCGGAGCCCGTGCCACGCCGAGAACAAAAGCGTGCACGCATCCTGGCAGCCCCGGCCGGATCACGGAACACGAATGGCAAAGCACGCACAACCGCCACCGCCACCGCCACCGGAGAGATCGATGCGAACGGCAAGCGCACCGACGCCGTCCTCGACGGACTCGGCCGCGTGCCGAAGGTATGGAACCCGGGATGGTCCAAGACCGACCACGCCGGCCAGCCGTCCACCGAGATCAGCTACACCAACGCGTAGGCCCGGTCCCACGGCGGGAAGTCGCAGGGCGTCGCCCGCCACTTCGTGCCGTTGTCGACCAGGTAGCGGATCGCGTCCAGTATTGCGCGGTGGAAGGAGGCTTCCGGCTGGCAGCCCCGGCCCTGTAGCCAGCGCGGCACCGGCAGCAGCGGTCGGGCCGCCGCCCACTCGGCGTCGGTCATGTCGGACGGGTAGCGTCGCACACGTTCCCCGTGATCGGCCGCGTTCCCGTACGTGTGCGCGAGGCAGTCACACTGTCGGACAGCCGAGTTGGACGCTTTCGAGGGTGGCACGGAAGGCTGCGGCACGGGGCCTCCTGTTGCGCGTGGACTTCGACACCCACGAGGTGCGCAGGAGGCCCTGTCTCCCTGCATGCACGGGCCGGAGATCCCCCAGCCGGGTGACGGGCGCGAAGTCGCGGATCTCCAAGCTCGGCGGCAGGCTTCCTGCTATCGGTCAAGGTCGCAGGCAGTCTCGGCGGCTGCGAGCCATCCGAGGTACCAACTGGCGAAGTCCGAGGGGGAGCCGTCGGTCTCGCGCATCGGATGAAGATCCGTGCCGCTGCCGCGATCGTCACGCCACATTCGGCCGCGTTCCGGTCCGGTGACGACCAGCCAGACCACCATCCCGCAGCCCTCATCACACAGGCAAAGCGCCCCGGCTGTGCGGCGCGGATCGTACTGCACCTCGCCCAGACGCTCCTCCCACGCCTCAAACGCCGCGTCAAGATCGGCGAGGTCGTCGAAGTCGTCCTGCAACGGGCGCTCAGCCAGGATCGCGACCGTTGCCTCCGGGTCCGCCCCTCCCGGAAACGGCTCCGCGAACATGCCCGGCTCGGCCTCCTCAATGAGCTCTCCGACCCAGCGCCAGCCCGCAGAACCGCCGCGCCGTACCGGGAGAACGCCGTACGCCGGACCGGCCCCGCCAGCTCCGACATGCAGAAGGAACGAGCGATAGTCCTCGGGCAGATCAACGTCCAGCCACACCTCGAGGT
The DNA here is from genome assembly GCF_024448165.1 of Streptomyces longispororuber. Taxonomy (GTDB): domain Bacteria; phylum Actinomycetota; class Actinomycetes; order Streptomycetales; family Streptomycetaceae; genus Streptomyces; species Streptomyces longispororuber_A. The sequence continues at coordinate 24,765 of NZ_JAMOLN010000098.1, read as the reverse complement.
CGGCCACCTCGGTGGCGTTTAGAGGGGCATCGAGCTCAAAGCGGTGCGCCCCCGCCCCGAACACCTTGCCGCTGCCCGGCACGGCGGCCAGGGCCAGAACCCGATCACGCACCCCGGTCCAGTCGGTCATGGCGCCCGACCCTACCGGCCGCCGCCGGCGCTCGACCTTCGAGGGTCGGCGGCCGGTCACGGTTGCCGCCGCTCGCGTCCGGTCTGTTGGCCGCTGATAGGTAGGCGGTACCAGACGGTGCTGCCGTGAGTGTTGAAGCCCCAGTCTCCGCCCAGCTCTTGGACGAGCATGCGGACGGCGACAACTGCCATGAGTGCCCCAACCGGTGTACCCACCAGAACGGTCAACGACCCCAAATCCCTGCGTCCCCGATCAATAGTGGGACGGCATGACGGACGCATTTCAAAGCAACCTGACCCTTTCGTGGGGAAGTTGAGACGCACGGGAATGAACCCGGGCGTTGCATGTATCGCCCACCTCGAGCGCCGAGTTCTAGGGTGAGAGGCGGGCCCACGGCCCAGGATGGCCCAGGCGCCGTACGGGGAAGTGCCATGGATCCGATAGTGCTCTCGGCAGGAACGGCTCTCGTAGGAGCCATCGCCAGTGACACGTGGGAAGGAGTTCGCGCCGCCATTGTGGCTCTGTGGCGTCGCGCCCGCCCGGAGCAGGCCGACGCCATCGACGAGGAGCTCGTCGCCTCCCGGCGTCTGCTGCTCGCCGCGCGCGACGAGCGCGACACGGAGGTCGAAAGGACGCTCGTGTCGGACTGGCAGATCAGGCTGCAGTCGTTGCTCCGCCACGACCCGTCAGCCGGGGCTGAGTTGCGTGCCTTGCTCGCTGGCGAACTCACTCCGCCAGGTAGTAGCCCTTATGGCGTCGGCATGCAATCCCTGCGGGCCGAAGCATCCGATAACGGCCGTGTCTACCAAGCCGGCCGCGACCAGCACATCACCGGTGGCTGACCATGGTCGTGCCCCCGCCGTCCGAGGAGGGCGGTGAGCAGCAGGCTCCGCAGTTCCGCGGCACGGCCACGGGGGATGCTCGCGTCTTTCAGGCTGGTCGCGACCAGCACATCGCCGAGCGGGACCTGCACCTGCACTACCCAGACGGGGTGCGCGAGGCGCGGCGGGTGCTGCCAGGTGCGGACACGGGGGAGTGTCCCTATCCGGGCCTACCCGCGTTCGAGGTAGACCAAGCCCGCTGGTTCTTCGGTCGTGAGCGGCTCACCGCCGAACTCGTGGAGCGGCTCGACGAGCGGTTGCGTGAGGGTGGGATGCTTGCGGTCGTGGGGCCGTCGGGGGCGGGCAAGTCGTCACTGGTGCAGGCAGGGCTGTTGCCGGACTTGGCGCATGGGGCGTTGCCTGCCGCAGGCTCCTCGCGCTGGCCACAGCTTGTCCTGCGGCCTACAGCTGACCCGGTTGGCACACTCACGGCCAAGGTCGCTGAGGCCCTGCCCATGGCTGCGCCGCCCGCGTCCCGGAGCCCGGAACCGCTGGCATGGACGGCTTCCGTGCGGGCTGCGCTGCGCGAGGGCGGCACCGGGCGCCGCATGGTTGTCGTGGTGGATCAGTTGGAGGAGCTGTTCACCGTCTGCGATCGAGGATCCGAGCGGCACGCCTTTCTCGACATGCTGGCCGCCCTGGCCCAGGCTGATCCGCGCGGCGATACAGCAGCGGCGCTAGTGGTCTTAGTGTTGCGCGCCGACTTTTACGCGGCCTGCTCCCGGTACCCACAACTGCGTGCAGCCCTGGGGCGCGGACAGGTTCTGATCGGCCCGTTGAGTGAGGTGGAGCTGCGTGAGGCGATCCTCTTCCCTGCTCGTACCGTGGGCCTTGATATGGAGCCGGGCCTGGTGGAACTGCTCTTGAGCGACCTCGGTGTCGCCGCCTCGATCGACGCGGACGAGCCCTATGAGGCAGGACGCCTGCCGCTGCTCGCACACGCGCTGCGCGGAACGTGGCAGCGGCGGCATGGTCACACTCTTACCGTGGCCGGGTATCGAGCCACCGGTGGCATCCACCAGGCGGTGGCGGCAACCGCAGAGCGTCTGTTCACCGCTCTTGACCCGGACGCGCAGCGGGCGGCGGGCCCCTTGTTCTTGCGCTTGGTCACCCTTGGCGAGGGCACCCAGGCCACCCGTCGGCGCATTGCGAACGATCGTGTTGAGACGCTGGGGGACATGCCTCTGGCCACCGTATCGGCGGTCGAGGCGTTCACCACGGGGCGGCTACTGACGCGACGTCAGGACGGTGTGGAAATCACGCACGAGGCGTTGCTGCATGCCTGGCCAAGGTTGCGGCATTGGATTGAGGACGACCGGGCCGGACATCTGCTGCACCAGCGGCTGGAGGAGTCCGCCGCTGATTGGGATGGCGCGGCCCGTGATGCTGGTCGGCTCTACCGTGGCCACCGCCTCGCCGCCGCTCGGGTCTGGGCGGACTCCTCTCCCGGCCATCTCAGCAGAACGGCGTCTGCCTTTCTCGCGGCGTCCGTCCGTCACCAGCGCCGGGCTTTGGGGCTGCGCCGTGCCGTAGTGGCCACCCTTACGATCCTTGCTCTACTCGCCTCCGCGGCCGCGGTGATCGCCCTGCAGCAGCGGTCGACGGCACGCACTCAGCGTGATTCCGCCAACTTCAGCAGAGTCACGGCCCAGGCAGACCGGCTGAGAGGGAGGGAGTCACCGCTGGCAGCGCAGTTCGACGTAGTGGGGCACCGGATGCGGCACGGTGACGCGGTGACACGGCTGCAGCTGACAGCGGATGCGAATGGACCCTTGGCGACACCGCTCAGGGCTCACGCCGGCCCCGTCCGCGCGCTGGCATACTCGCCCGACGGCCGGGTCCTGGCGAGCGGCGGCAGTGACGGCAAGGTACGGCTATGGGACATGACCCGGGCGGGAGGCCCACGCCTGCTGGGCGAACCGTTGCTGACTAAGCATCAGATGGTCACCGGGCTTGCCTTCTCCGTCAACGGGAAGGTGTTGGCGTGCGGTGGCAACGCAGGAACGGTACAGGTGTGGAACGTGACCGATCAGAACCACCCACAGCCGGTGGGCCGTCCCGTTGGTGGCGATGACGCCGGGCTGGTGATGTCCGTGTCCCTGAGCCCGGATGGGCGCACCCTGGCTGCAGTCGGATCCGGGGGTGTCTTGCGCCTGTGGCGCGTCGTTTTAGGCGCGGGTCTGCGTTCGCTCAACCGGCTGGTCGTCGCGCGCGATGGCCCTGCCACGGACGTGGCATTCTCACCGGACGGTAGGACCTTGGCCGTTGCGGGGGACGGGCTGGTCCACTTGTGGGATGTGACGAATCTGTCCCGTCCCCATCCGCTGGGCAAACCGAGTTCGGGGCAGATCGGTTCCGTGTCTGTGCTGGAGTTCAGCCCTGACAGCAAGACCCTTGCTGTTGCGGGGGTGGAAAACACGGCGGCACTGCTTGACCTGACTGACCGCTCCCGTCCCAAGCCTCGCGGCGATCCGTTGACCGGGCACACCGCTGCGATCACAAGCCTAGCGTTCAGTCATGATGGCAGAACGCTGGCGACCGGTTCGGTTGACTGCACCGTGCGGCGATGGGACGTGGACCCCTGGGGGCCCGCGACGACACCGATCGAACCGCCCCTAACCGGCCATGCCTCGGTCATCGAAACAGTCGCGGTCAGCCCCGATGGGCGGACAATCGCCAGCGGGGACGACGACAGGACGATCCTCTTGTGGAGCTTCCCTGACACGGTGCTCGGTAAAGCGGAGGGGGCACTCTCTATGGCATTCACGCCCCGTGGCGACCGGCTCCTGACCGGAACAACGGGGTTGTCTACCTGGCGGGTGACAGACCCGGCGCATCCACGGCCGCTGACCCCCCGTGGTGGCTATCCGGACGGTATGGGCCCGATCATCGCGCTCTCTCCGGATGGGCGGACTCTGGCCGCCGCGGAGGGATGGGGCCGGGTCGTGCACCTTTGGGACGTCACCGATCTGGCGCACCCGGTTGCGATCGCCCCACCGCTGACTGGCCACACCGACGGTATCGAAGCCCTCCGGTTCAGTCCCGACCGCCGCACGCTCGCAAGCCTCGATAACGGCGGCACGGTACGTCTGTGGGACGTTCGTGACCGCCGACGTGCCAGGCCAATCGGCACACCGCTCACCGAGAACACTCAAGGCAGCACAGCGCTGGCATTCAGCCCGAGCGGCCGCACACTCGCCACCGCCGGCAAACCACGCCAGATCCTGCTGTGGCGCGTTGCCGATCCTGCCCACCCTCGTCTCATCACCCAGCTAAACGGCCACGCAGCCCCGGTACAGTCAGTAGCGTTCACCCCGGACGGTCAGAACCTGGCCAGCGCAGCGAGCGACGGCACGGTACGCCTGTGGAAGCTGACGCCTGGGAAGTGGCCCGAGCCCGCAGGACCGCCCTTGGTAGGTCGCACAGGCACAGTGCGGGTACTGGCGGTCAGTCATGACGGCCGTCTCCTCGCTACGGGCGGCGCAGACCACCAGGTCCGCCTATGGGACATCACTCGCCTCGCACACCCCGTAGGTATCGAACGCCCCCTGGCCATCCTCTCCGATCCCATCTGGGCTCTGGCCTTCAGCCCAGATGACCGGACCCTTGCAGGGGCTACCGGCTCCAGTGAGATGCGGCTGTGGCATCTGAGCCCCGACGACAATGCACGTCAAGTCTGCGCCGCAACCGCCCCAGCTCTCACACCGGAGATCTGGAACCGATACCTCAGCGGGTTGAAATTCGCCCCGCCGTGTCACCCAGAATGAGCGTGATTCTCTTGAAGTCCACACGTTCATCGCGGCCCACCGCAGCGTGGCCGAGTCCACGATCGTCGCGGTCCCGGCGACGGCCGATCCGTGCTCTCGGCGTCGAGAACAAGGGCGTCGAGCGGACGGCTGGTGGCGGTGGCCACTCCGGAGCGACCTCGCTCGTCCACTTTGCGCTCCCAGGCAGCAAGCCGGCCTTCTCGGGCGTCGGCAGCCGATTCGCGTTGATCGGCAGCAGCCCGTTGGTCACTGAGAAGACGCTCTTGCGCGCAGTCTCCGTGTGACGGGTCGGCGGGATCGGATACCTGTGCCGCGGGACTGGCACCCATGCCAGCCAGTACGTCCTGGCCCACTCAGGATCGCCGCCGTCCGGCAGGATGCTGTGCATGGCATCCGTGGAATGGGCGGGGCTCCACCGGTGGGCCCGTCTGCCCGATCGAAGCAGGGCCGAACGCGTCGGGCGAAGGCTATGCCGAGGGTTCCATCATCGAGTGCGGCGGCCAGGAGGAGCATAAAGCGGGACCACCATCACCAGATCGAACCCCGCTCCGCGGAGGGTGGGTTGGCCCAGTACTGGAATGGCTCAGGGCCAGTGATGGCGACCGTGCCCTGGCGACCGGCACTCGACCAGTCCAATTCCAGAGACCACGTGACATCGAACTGTGAGCGAGGGTGGATCTCGAAGAGCTCTGGGTCACTGCTCGACACAGTGAACGGAAAGTCTGGGAGATGGGGTTCTAAGGGTGTCAAGGATGGAGACTCGCGATCGAGGTCAGTGGTGAAGCCCCGTACTTCGAGGATGCCAACCGTCAGGAAGAACCGCGCGGCCGGGCGCGGAGGTGTGCGTGACAGGACGACGGGCCGCAAGCGTTTCAGGATGACGGCTTGCGTTGTCAGTCCCTCGATCAGCACGCGGACGCCGAGTCCCAGCTGGTGCTGCGTGCCGTCTTCGAGCTGGAAGCTGTCCGGACTCCCGTGGTACTCGAAGGAGGCGAGAAGCGGGACCTCCGGAGGAGGGGGTGCCGTGCGGACGTTGACGTCCCCATTGATGTAGCCGGCTTGGATCACCGGCCCGTGGATCTGGGCGTTGCCCGACACCTGATTCTTTGTGTGATGCTGATCGTCTGCTGATGGCCCTGTCATGGCCTGCCCCCGTAGCTGTGGTCAGTCAACCATCCCGCGGCCGTACCCTTTTGAGGAGGGTGTGGGCGCGTCAATCTCCGTGCAGGCGCGTGCTGCTTCATCGACGGCGGCACCCTCGCAGCCAGGTTCCCCAGCAGATGCCGTGCGAGCTTCGGGACCGTCTCACGGCTGGAGTGCGGCAGCCGCCCGATGGCGCTGCTCGCTTGTGGTGGGGTGGTGGATGCCTTGCACGGTGGCGTGGAGCCGGCGGCCTGCGATCGGACCGATCCGCTCCCAACAGGTGCCGAGGATGTCTTCGTGGGCGGCGGCGTAGTCGCCGACGCCGGGATGGTTCCCGATGACGATCAGGACGTGGAGGTACAGGCCGCCGTCCAGCTACAGGTGCGAGGGGGAGAAGAAGGGTTCGACCATGCGCGGGCCGTGCCCCCCGCCGTGACCGTACGACCGGCAACCCGCCTCACCCGCCGCCAGGAGGTGCTGATGACCTTCTCAGCCGCGTCCGTCATCTCCTCCGGACCCTCCAGCGTGATCAGCGCCTCCACCGCAGACAGTTCCCCGATCGCCTCCCGGGCCCGCCGCGCGGCAGATTCGAACTCCTCGTGTGCAAGTTCTGCCGACGGCCGCAGGGCGATAACGCACCTGGCTGCATCCAGCGCCTGCTGCAAGAACCGCCGATACAGCTCGCGCCGGACTTCCCGCTGACCGGCTGCACGACTGTCTGCCCTGTCCTCTTGAGCACTGCGCAACTGCTGCGCCACCTGCCGGCCAGTTGCCCGCATTGCGAACCAGCTGGAGGCGACGGATGCCAGCAAGGTGGACCCGCTGGTGACCAGGGCAAACCGCGACCGTGTCATTCATGCTGAGGGAAAGGCCGCCCTGGGCTGTGCGGTTCCGGCACCGGCGCCCCGTGGGTGGCGAGCCGACGGAATTCTTGTGCCGGGGGAGAGGCAGTGAAGCCGCTCCTGTCGCGGCAGGGGCATGGTGTCGGCGGTGGCCTCGAGGACGGCTGACCATCATGATCACCAAAGCCCCGAGCGACAGCGTTCCAGTCCGAGACCTACTGTCCGTCTGATGCTCACCCATTCGGAGATGCTCACCCATTCGGAATCGGCCATCGCCTGAGCCTGGCTTCGCCTTTGGCTGCCCCCTTGTCGAGTGGGTGAACTTCTTCCTTGATCTGACCTCAATACGGTGCCCGGCCGGGAGGACCAGGACAGCTTCGCCTCCTGCCAAAGAGATGGACAGTTGAGCGGGCCATCTTATGGATCATGAGGGCGCGCTGGAACGTTTGGGAACCTGGTCCTCTCTGCCCCTCCCTGAGGCGCTACTCGGACTTGCCCACCTGGTCCGCAGACTCCTCCTCCACCTCGGCCATCGCCGGGTCGAGCAACCGAGACAGGAAGTGTCGGGTGCGTTCGTGGCGGGGGGCGGTGATGACCTGCTCGGGGGCGCCGTCCTCGACGATCACGCCGCCGTCCATGAAGACGACCCGGTCCGCGACCTCGCGGGCGAAGGTCATCTCGTGGGTGACGACCATCATCGTCATTCCCTCGTCGGCGAGCATGCGCATCACCGCGAGGACGTCCCCCACCAGCTCGGGGTCGAGCGCCGAGGTCGGCTCGTCGAAGAGCATCACCTCGGGACCCATGGCGAGCGCGCGGGCGATGGCGACCCGCTGCTGCTGCCCGCCGGACAGGGACGACGGGTACGCCTCGGCCTTCTCGGCGAGGCCGACACGCCGCAAGTTCTCGGCCGCCACCCGCGCCGACTCCGCCTTGCCCCGGCGGAGGACGCGGCGTTGCGGCAGCGTGAGGTTCTCGGTGACCGTCAGATGCGGGAACAGGTTGAACTGCTGGAAGACCATCCCGATGCGGCGGCGCACGGCGTCGATGTCGACGTCAGGATCGGTCAGTTCGGTGCCGCCGACGAAGACCTGGCCTTTGCTGGGCTCCTCCAGGAGGTTCACACACCTCAGTAGCGTCGATTTGCCGGAGCCGGACGGGCCGATGACACAGACGACCTCGCCCCGGCCGACCTCCATGTCGATGCCCCGCAGGACGTGGTTGTCGCCGAAGGACTTGTGCAGGTCGCGGACCTGGATCTCCGAGCGGTCCACGATGGTCTTCTCACTCATTTCACGGCCTCCTGGGTCTTCGCCTCCATGCGGCGCACGACGAAGCCGAGCGGGATCGTGATCAGCAGGTAGCACAGACCGGCGACGAGGATGGGCGTCGAGTTGGCGGTCTGGCTGGCCAGATCCCGGCCGTACTTGGACAGTTCCCGCTCCTCCAAGGTGACGCCGAGGAACAGCACCAGCGAGGAGTCCTTGAAGAGCAGGACGAGTTCGTTGGTCAGCGGCGGCAGGATGATGCGGAATGCCTGCGGGATGATGATCGAGACCATCGCGCGCGCGGGGGAGAAGCCCAGCGAACGGGCCGCCTCCATTTGCCCCTTGGGCACGGCCTGGATGCCGGCGCGGATCGTCTCAGCCATGTAGGCGGCGGCCACCAGACCGAGCGCGAGGGCGACCTTTCCGTACGTGCCGCCGACGATCTCTGTGCCGGGGAAGGCCAGCGGCACGGCCACCCCGATGAAGATGAAGATCAGCAGGGCGGGCAGGCCGCGGAAGATCTCGATGTAGACGCCGGCGACCCAGCGGTAGGGGCCCACGGACGACAGCCGCATCAGCGCGATGACCATGCCGAGCGCGAGTCCGACAGCGAAGCCTGTGACCGTGTAGAGCACGGTATTCTTCAGCGCCAGCGTGATGACGTCCGGGAACATCTGCCGCGCGATGTCGCCCTGCGCGAACTGGTTCTTCAGCCGGCCCCAGTCGGCCGTGGCCGCGAAGGCAACCACGGCCGCGACGAACACGAGGTACTGCACGCCTCGCGACAGGCTGCGCTTCTGACGCCTGGAGAGGCCCTTCCTCTTCGGTTGGAGTGCGGTGTCCGCCTCGGTCATGAGGCGGCCGGCGATGCGGCGGACTCGTCGTACGGACCGATCCACTTCTCGTAGAGCTTCTTGTACGTGCCGTCGGCCTTGGCGTCCGCGAGAGCCTTGTTGATGGCGTCGCGCAGCTTCGTGTTGCCCTTCTTCACCGTGAAGCCGTACTGCTCACCGGTGTTGATGTTGTCCGCGACCTCGAAGGCGGCGGCGTTCTCCTTGTCCTTCAGCCAGCCCTGGACCACCGGGTAGTCGATGACGACGGCCTTGACCTGGCCGGTGCGCAGGCCGTTGAGGACGGCGTCGGAGGACTCGAAGGAGACCGGGTCGAAGCCCTGCTTCTTGGCGTAGTCCTCGCCGGTTGTCTGAGCCTGGGCGCCGAGCTTGATCTTCTTGGTCTTCGCGTCGGCGAGCGAGGTGACGCCGCTCTTCTTGTCGACGAGGAGCGCCTGCGTGGCGTTGAAGTACGGGTCCGAGAAGTCGACGTTCTTCTTGCGCTCCTCGGTGATGGTCATTCCGGCCGCGGCCACGTCGCACTCGCCGGAGTTGAGGAACGCGCCGGTCTTGAAGTTCTCGAACGGCGTGTCGAGGATGTCCTGCTTGACGCCCAGGTCCTTGGCGACGAGGTCGATCAGCGCCACGTCGAAGCCCTGCACCTTGCCGTCGATCTCCGACTGGAAGGGCGGGTAGGGCAAATGGGTGCAGGTGGTGAGCTGTCCCGCCTTGGCGAGTTCGACGCCGCCCGCGGCCGTCTTGGAGCCGCTGCCGCCGTCGTCCGTTGAGGTGCACGCCGCCACGAACAGTAGCCCGGCCGTCGCGGTGGTGGCAGCCAGGATGCGGGTCCGGCGCCCGTGGAGCGTCTTCACTTGGTTCCTCCGGTGAGGGAGCTGTGTGTTCCGGTCATAAGGAGAACTTGTGCCCACTCAAATCAAGCTCATGACACACGGGCCGTCCGGGCGAAGAACTCCTTGGTGGTGCGGCATGCGGTGGACGAGGGAGGCCAAGGGGGTGCCGGCCTCCCGTACTGCAGTCCCGGCTCGCGATCGATGCGGTGGGGACGGCGATGAGTTCGTTGATCGAAGAGCTCCGGCAGCGGGAAGCGGCAGCCCGCGCGCGGGTGCAGGAACTCCGGGACCACATTGCCGAGTTCAGTGAAAGGCTCGCCGCGGCCGAGGAACGGCTGTCGAGGCTGGAGGTCGCCCGGGAGACCGTGTCGGAGATCCTCGATCAGACCGGTACGGCTTCTTCGGCGGCAGGGGCTGCGGAAACAGGAGCCGAAACGGGGCCGGCGGAATTTCCGTTCGGGGAGGGTTCGCCGATCGGGGTGCTGACGGGGCCCCTGGCATCCGGGTTTGGACACCTCGGTGCTGAACGACAACTGCGTCGAGGTGGCCGTAGGCACCGACACCGTCCGCGTCCGGGACTCCAAGGACACCGGCATCCGCCCCCTCGCCGTCACGCCGGCCGCGTGGACGGCGTTCGTCGCGGGCACGGCACCGGTGAGTTCGGAGTGACGAGTCCCTGTCTCCCGCCCGGCCGGGCGGACCCACCTCAACCGGAGTCGTCGACCCCCAGCAGTGCGGCCAGACGGCGACGGTGGCCCTCGACCTGCTGACGCCGTTCACTGTTGTCTTCGGGACGGTCGCGCAGCCACGTGTCCGAGAGGTCCAGAGCCCGCCGTGTCCGACGCTCGGCCTCGGGTCGCCTCGGTGAGTGCTCCAGCGAGTGCGCCACCTGCACCAGCAGCGGACCGACCGCGGCCTGCCTGTTCGACTGGAGGGCAAGCCAGTCCAACGCGACGTCCAGAACCTGCTCGATCGCTTCCGCGTCCGGGAAATCTCCGCCGGACAGCAGGGCCTGCAGCAGCCTTCCGTTCGCCGCGTCCCGCACGTTCCGCTCACCGCCTGTCCGAAACCGTTGCCGGGCGACCTCCGTCGCGCGGCGCCGTACCCGCGGCGAGGAACTGCGGTTGTCGAGCACCATCGCCAGCAACTTGATCGACCGGTTGTCGTAATCGTTGACGGCGGACCAGTCGACGCAGGCCGTGCACAGCCGGTCCAGGACGGGAGCCCCGAGTTGCTCGGAGCCCTTCAGCAAGTCTTCGAGCGCCGGCTCGGCTCGCTTCGGGTACCTCGCATGCTTCAGCAGGTCACAGGCGCGGGCGACGAAACGGTTCCACTCGGGAGAATGCTCTGCGCAGTGGTTCCGGAGGGCTCTGACGAGACTGGGTTCCTTGCGGTTCTTCTCCAGCACCAGGGCCTTCAGGGACAGCACCCGGACGGATCGCGCCGCCAACTGTGCGCGATCGGCCGGATTCGCGAGGGGGCTGTTCAGTGCTTTGATCAGCATGCCCGGGACGCCGGGGGCCCTGGGGTTCTTGTCCAGGCAGTGAAGGGTCGCGGCCATCGTCCGGGCGGATTCGTCACCGGTGAGATCGGAGCGCCGCAGGAGCGCGGTCAGGGGGTAGGCCAGGTGCGGGCTGTCGGGAGCCGCGGCAAGCTGGACGAACGTCGCGGCCAGCACCCGGACGCGGGTGTCGGTGTCGAGGTTCCTGCGATGCAGCAGCGGCGTCAGGACGGAGCGTGCCACGCTCGGGCCAGGTCGGTCCCGCAGCAGGGCCAGCGCCCGGTCCGCCAGCCACCGCAGCCGCTCCGGGTCCCCGTCCGGCAGTCTGGTGCTCAGGAGTGCCCCGGTCACCTCGCTGACACTCAGCCCCGTGGAGCCGTCGTCTGCCGCCAGCCAGTCCATGGCCACGACCGCGAGGTGCTGTTGTTCGTCCTCGGTGAGGGCGGCATGGTCGCTAGCACTGCTCTTGTCCGCGTTCTTCAGCAGCGGGGGAAGAAGCAGACCCACTTCGACGTGTCGGTCGCCATTTACGTTCAACCAGTTCCACGCTGCCTGCACGGCACGCGCCAGGCCGTCCCGTCCGGGCAGTCCGGGGACGATCAGTTCTCTGAGCAGGTACGCAGCAGCGGGCCGCAGCCCGTAACCGGCCTCATGGTTCAGCCAGGCGAAGGAGTCCCTGACCGCCTGCCCGTACAGGTCTTCGGGCAGATCGTGGTGCAGACGGTGTCTGCTCAACACGGCTACGAGGGCGAAGGTGGCAGCCGACGGGTCGCCGGGGGCCACCGCGTCGAGGAGCAGACGCGCCGTCCGTTCCAGGTCCGCGCCGGTCAGTTCGCGGTGTTTGAGCAGTGGCCCCGCCACGAAGCCGGCTTGACCTGTCGTGCCGTAACGGCGCAACCAGCGCAACGCCCAGTTCCGGACCTGGTCCATACGCGCGTCGCCGCGCGGCAGGACGTCCAGCCGCGTACGGAGGAGTCGCTGCAGAGGGAAGCTGGCGTCGATCGTGAGCGGGTGCAGCGTGAGCCACTCGTAGGCCTGGTCCGTCGTCCATTCCCGGTTCCCAGGGTCGAGGTCGTTTGCCAGGGCCTTGTGGAGAGCGCGTGGGGCGTCGGGCCGTTCACTGTGCCTGTAGATCCACCCGGAGAGGTAGCGGTCGCTGTCGGGCAACTGCGATGCCACGGCCAGGATGGTGTTGAGGGCCATGGCCTTGGTGAAGTGCTCGCGCAGCCACGGTTCCGCGAACTCGCGCAGCACCACCGGGCGCCATGTCTCCCGCAGGATCAGGGCCCGAAGCTCCCGGCCGTAGCCCTCCTCATCCGCTGCCACGACCAGGTCCCGGACAACGGCACGGTGGGCGACGCACCAGTCGTCCACCACTCCGGTCAGCGCGTCGACCGCCTCTTCGTCCAGCTTGTCACGCAGGCGGTCCACCGCGACGGCGACCCGGGCCAGGGCAGAACCGCTCGCCAGCCCTGAGTCCAGGACCCGGCGCAGGCCGACGCCGTGCACGGAGTTCTGGCCGTTCTTGAGCACGGCGACGCCGAGCAGATGGTCGGCGTAGACGTCGTGCACGGGCTGCAGGACGCCGTTCCGGGAGGCGAGCAGTTTGTCGTCGAGGAGCTTGCCCAAGAGCGTTCCGCCTTCTTCTCGGCGCGGGTCGCCGGGGTCCGGGGCGAAGAAGGCGAGTGCGTCCTCGAGCCGGCAGGGTGAGTGGGCGACGGTCAGAGCCACGGCCGTTGCCGCGCGGTCTGGCACGTCGTCCCCGAGGAGCGGCAGCCCCATGTTGATCAGGATGGCGTTGAGCCATGAGCCGAAGTCGGAGTCGGGAGAAGGCGCGGCTCTTCTCACGTCCTCACCGGCTTGCGCCTTGTCGTTGAGGTGCGTGGCGTAGAACCGGCTGATCTCCGGAGGACCGGCGCAGCGTTTCTTCATGTAGCCGTCGTCCTGCTGATTCACGGCGTCTGATGCGAGGCTCTGCACGATCTGTCGGGTGATGTCTCGGTGGTACTCCGGGTCCTCCCGGACGTGGACGAACGTGAAGGTGTTCCACGGGTCCAGCGGTTGAAGCGCCTCGTCCTCCAGCCGGCTGCGGCGAACGGTCGTCAGTACGGCAAGCCGGACGCCTCGGCCCTCAGCCTCGCTGAACACGCTGCGGTAGGTAGTCCCCGGGTCGGCGATCCAGTCGATCTCGTCGGCGACGACGAGCACCTGGTCCGCCAGGCCCCGGACGCTGTTCCACACATCACGCAGGGGTGCGGACTGGGTTACGTGCACGACCAGCCAGTCCCGGCTCTCCTGGGCCCGCAAGGCGACCTCCAGACACAGCCGTGACTTACCGGCTCCGGCCGCCCCGTCGATGATCATTCCGGCGGGCAGGCCCGGCCTCTTGGCGAGGTCGGCGAGCCGGGTGAGGATCTCGCCGGGCGAACTGCTGTCGCCGGGATCGACGTACGGGAGCTTCTCCTCGACGAGCGAATGCGACGCCTTGTTCCTTTCGACGGCGTACCAGCTGTGGTGCTGGTGGAGACCGTCGGTCCGGCTCCAGTTGTCGGGTAGTACGGGCAGAGGGCGCGGGGGCACATGGTCGCCCCTCAGGGCATCCCGCCACCCCTCGTCGTCGATGCGGTCGAGAGGCGTCACCTCCAGCCTGCCGATCCCCGCCGCCGGCACGTGTTCCTTGACGATGCCGACCAGCAGCCCGGTGTCGCTGATCAGCGCCGCCCCGGACATACCCTGCCAGGGACTGGTGCCCGGGTCTGGCGCCGTCAGGACGTCGGGGGCGTCGTCCACGACGACGCGCAGCGTGTCCGGCGACCCGACGTCGCTGGTGAGGATCCGGCAACGGATCGTTGTGCTGCCGCGCCAGATGTCGTCCGGCGCATCAGGGGAGCTTTTGTCGATCACGGCCCAGCCGGGGAAGCCCACCGCGCGGGTGGTCACCTCGGCGTTCCGGGCGCGGTCCACGCGTCCCAGCAGAACCGGGTCAGCGCGAGAAGTGGGTGACGTATCGAGTTGGAGCAGGGCCACGTCCAGATCCGTGTCCTGCCACACCTCCGCCGCCGGCCTGTCGAACTCTTCCCCGCCGAGCCGGACATGCACGGCTTCGCCGCCCTTGAGCACGTGCTTCGCCGTCAGGACGAGCCGCTCCGAGATCCGGTAGCCACTGCCCACGCAGCACTTGTCGTCGGGCAGGCCGACGACCACGCGAGCGACTTGGGCGACATCCACGCCGGAGGTCACCGGCACGTCACCTCGGCCGTCGGCTCAGCGTGTCGCCCGCGGAGATCGGCCTATTGTCAGGGGTCGTTGCGTTCAACTGGAGTTTCAGCGTCTGCACCTCGCTGCGGTCCTCGCTGCGCTGCCCGCCCGCAGAGATCACGTGGACGCGGATACCGCCGTTCACATCGTGGGACCGGCTCAGTGTCGTCTGGAGTTCGAGTTCGAGCGAGGAGACCGCGAGCCGCACCGGGCCGCCCTCGGCCTCGGCCGCGGCCACCGCTTGCGCGAGCTCGCGTCGTATGGCTCCGAGCGCGACCGCCAGGCCGATGCCCTCGTCCTCGACGTGTTCCGCCACCATCAGGAACTCCCCCGCCCCACCGTCGGCCCCGCACACCACGGACGACTCTAGTGTCGCTGTCGACGACATCGCTAGTACTACAACTGGTCACGAAGAAAGCCGAGTTGAAGGGGACGACTGCTCCAGCCTCGTGCACTTCCTTCTCGACCACGACGACACCGGAACCGCGATCCGTGAGCGGGTGGGCCGCGCCGACGCCCTCGCTGCGCGGGGCCTGCTGGACTACGAGATCACCTCGTCGGGCTGGTCCGCGGCCGGCGAGGGGCAAACCGAAGGTCACCGAAGGAGAGGCCCCTGATCCACCACCAACTGGTCGTTGACCACTCGTTACAGCTGGGCTCCGGCAAGGTGCGGCGCTCGAGTTCTTCATCGATGCGGGTGATCAAGCGGCCCAGATCCCTCGCGGGTCCGGAGGGAAGACGCAGCATCGCCCACTCCAGATCATCGCGGGCATCTCCCACCCCCGGCCCATCAAACGCAGAGGCATCCAGGTACCGCCCGGGTTCCTCGAAATCCCACGCGAGACAACCCAGCGCTTTGGCGACCGTGTTGGACCAGATCTCCGGGTCTTCGACCCGCCGGATCGCTACACGAGTACGCACCGAGATACCGCGGCACCTCAGAACCGGATACTGCCCACGTGGCCGCAACCGCTCAGCACGGACGGCCTTGGGACGCCTACGCGGCATGGGCCTGCCCATGGCGATACTGCCCACGTGGCCGCAACCGCTCAGCACGGACGGCCTTGGGACGCCTACGCGGCATGGGCCTGCCCATGGCACGATGCCCCGATTGGCCAGGCCCTGACAGAGGCCCTGGCGCCCGGTGACCGAGGGGAGTTGAAGCATGGCGGACAACCCGATCCCGCTGACCGAGGACGAGATCGAGATCGCACTCGACGGTGCGCCGGGGTGGCGCCGCGATGGCGACGAGATCACGAAGACGTTCGGTATCCGCTACCACGGCGGCGTCGCAATGATCGTGCATGTCGCGGACGTTGAACGACTCATCGGCCACCATGCCGACGTCGATCTGCTCTGGGGGAAGGTCCGCTTCGGGATCTCCACGCACGACGCGGGCCACAGGCTGACCGCCGCAGATTTCGACCTCGCTCACCGTATCGACGCCATTGCGAAGGCGCACGAGGCGCAGCCCGTCAGCGACTGAAGCGAGAAGGGCCCCGCCTTTGTGTGGGGGTGCGGTGCTGTGGCCGTATGGTTCTCGTCGGCAGCGTCGACGAGTTTGGTAGGCAGCGCTCTGTCTGGTCAGCGGTAGTCGTTGAGCCAGTCGCCCGGGATCAGGTCACGAATGCGGTCGAGGTTTTCCGCCGTCCGGCCGCGGGCCAGGACGGCCGCGCCGTCGTCATCGCGCAGAAGGACGTCTTGCCCCAGGAACCACCGGGTCTCCTCGCCGATGGGGTATGCCGGGAACGGCAGTCGGACGGAGTTCGTCTCCAGCAGTTCGAGGCTGTCGCCGTCCGGGTCGAGGAAGTCGCAGAGTTCTTCATCGGCCTGCAGGGACTCCGACAGGATGATCTCGACGAAGCAGAGGGAAAGACGCTCCAGCCAGTCCTCCCACCGCTCGGCGCTCTTGTCGGCAAGGTCAAGCCGGATGAACACCGCAGGATCGTCATCCTGGAGGCTGTCGAGGAGGACGCCCCAAGATGCCGCTCCCTGGTTCTCGTGACGGAAGACCAGTGCCTCCTTGGCGTCATCGACATACAGCTCTGCAGGGCCGAGCAGCACATCGTGGTTGCTGGTGAGATCTTGCCGGCGTCCGAACAGCAGATACGCCTCGCGCAGCGCCGCCGGCAGCCGGAACCCCAGCCTTTCCTCGGCAGCGTCGAGATCGGCCTGCGTCCATCCGTCATTGCTCCCCAGAGCGGCGCCGACCCAGTGGGCGGCGAAGCCTTGGATGAAGGTCCATGCGCCACGGCGGCCTTCGATGCCACTGACGAGCGATGCGGCAAGATCGAACTCTTGTGTCATGCCAGGACGATATCCGTCCCGCTCGTCTGGCCACGGTGCACCCTGACAGGCCGACCAGCGGTTCCTGGAATCCGGCAACATTCTCGACGTGTTTGATCAACATCTGTTGTGCGAAGCCGGCATCAATAGTTCTCATCTCACCAACGGCGCCAGTCGTGTTGATCTGTCGTTCCGAGTAGCGCTGGTCCAGGTCGTCGCACTTGGTCAGGGGCGGTTCGCAGAGGAGCCGAGGCAGGGAATCTGCTCGTGGTCTGCGGTCTCGGCGAGTCCTGGGAGCGGGCACAGTCGTCCCGACCGATCGGGTAGGCCGTTACTCGAACGATTTGGTGAGGGCTGCGAACCCGCCCTCGACGATGCCGTGCCACAGGTGCCAGCGGTCTATGACCTGCACAATCGTCGGGTCGGCGTCCAGGACGGCCTGGGCGAAGGAGCCGGAGCCGTCCCGGCAGACGACCCGGATCCCCGGGTGCCGGCGCAGCCAGGCGCTCACCGCCGGGGCCCTGCGATCGGGCAGCACCTCGATCCGCTCCCCGGTGTCCGCGTTCGTCAGGATGACGGCGTACCGATGGCCCTTCAGCAGGGCGAACTCATCGATCCCCAGCACCGGGGGCGCCACGGGTGCCGGCAGCGCGATGCGCATCAGGCAACTCGGCACCGCGGCCCCCGACAGCACCTGATGCAAGATCACCAGCAACCGGGCGCCCGCCGAGCCGGCCAGCGCCCCCCGACCGCCTCGATCACCCCGGCGCAGAGCCGGGGTGCGCCGCTGGTAGCGCTCGGTGAGCTGGCCAACCTGCTCGACGAAGGCAACCCGCGCACAGGGCCAGGTTCTCGCAGTACGACCGGCGCACCGACAACGCGATCACCACGGGACGACCGCCCACCGCCTCGTCCGCCACACGGCGGCCGTACCGCGAATGCGTCCCGTTCGACCACTGCCCGCAGCCCGGACACCTCCGGGACACATCGTCCCTGGTCACCGCGACGATACGCGCCAACCCCGGACCGCAGTCCACCCGCACCACCGACACCCCGGCCAGCCGCGGCAGCAGTTCATCAACCTCGACAGCACACACCACCAGCCTGACAGCAGCAGCCCGCCCTCCAGGCCGCATCGACAGAACGATCAACACCTACGAAAATCTTGGAAGACCCAACTTTAGGACAGACCCGCCGGGCCCGGACCAGCGCGATGTCAGGCGTCGGGTACGCCGTCGCCGCTCAGTGCGGCGACGGTGTCCTCGGTGCGGGCCAGAGAGCGGGCACCGGCGCGGAACTGGCCGAGTTTGTCGACGATGGTCTGACCGACTGGGAGGTGACCCCAGATGCTGATGCCCTGGTGTGTGGTGGGCTCCCAGGTGTTCTCGTCGATGACGATCGGGTTCCAGCCCACCTCCCATTCGAAGCCCGAGGGTGTGCGCGCGTAGTAGGACAGTTCCTTGTCGTTGGTGTGCTGGCCGACGGACAGGGCCATGTCGAAGCCGAGTTCGTGCACGCGCTGGTAGCTCTGGGCGACGTCGTCGAGGCTCGCGGCCTGGATGTTGAGGTGCTGCACCCGGGTGCGGATCGGGTCGATGGGCAGGCCGCAGACGGCGGCCACCGCGATGGAGTGGTGACGTTCGTTGACCCGCAGGAACCGGATCTTGAGCTTGGCGCCGCTGATGGTCTCGTCGATGTAGTCGGTCAGCCGGGCGTCGAAGACGGTGTTGAAGTAGCCGCGGATCTGGGCGGGTTTGGTCGAGGTGAGGGCGACGTGGCCCATGCCGGAGTCGCCGGTGACGAACCCCGAGGCGAGCATCCGCAGCGGCTGTTCCGCCCGGACGGGAGTCGTGTAGATCTCCTGCGTGATGCCCTTGGGGCCGGGGAATCGCAGCAGGCGTTCGACGCCGCGCAGGGCCGCCTGCTCCTGCGAGCCGCGGGTGACGGGAACGCCGTGGGCGCGGATGCGGGCCTCGATGTGCTCGAAGGAGGTGTGGTCGTCGATGTGCCAGCCGAGGGCGACCACGTCCTCGGCGGGGCCCTTGCGCAGAATGAAGCGGCATTCCTGGTCGTCGAGGCGGAAGCGCATCAGGTCGCTGGAGAGGTCGTCGTGGTGCATGCCGATGGCGTCGGTGCCGAAGCGGCGCCAGTCGGCGAAGCGGTTGGTCTCGATGACGACGTAGCCGAGGTGAACGGCGCCGAAGACGGAGGGAGCGGTGGCATCGGCAGTCATCGGCGGTCTGCCAGGAAGTCGGCGCACACGCGGTTGAACAGCTCCGCGCGTTCGAACTGGACCCAGTGGCCGGTGTTGGCCACCACGTAGAGGTCGCAGTCGGGCATGCGCTCGGCGAGCATGCGGCCCCCGGACGGCCGGTTGACCTTGTCCTTGGCGCCCCACAGCACGAGGGTGGGCACGGGAAGCCGGGCCAGGCGGCGGTCCCGGGTGAAGTCCATCTTGATCAGTGTGCGCAGCGCGTTCGGTCCGGAGGGGCGGCGCAGTGGGGGAGATGCCACCACTTCCGGGTCGATGCTCGCCTCGTACCGCTCGTCGATGGCGGCGGTCGGCACGTCGGCGGCGTTGAAGACGAGGTAGTTGCGGATGAACTTCTCCAGCTTGAGCCGGGACGGCCCGTCCCCGGTGTAGTAGTTCAGCAGGCTGTTCAGGCCTGGGGTGGGCAGGGAGCGGGTGGTGCCGATGCCGCCGGGGCCCATGAGGAGCATGCGGTCGACCCGGTCGGGGGTGTCGAGCGCCAGGCGGAGCGCGGCCGACCCGCCGTAGGAGTTGCCCACCAAGTGGGCTTTTTCGAGGCCGAGTTGGTCGAGCAGGCCGCGGATGCCGTCCGCGAGGAATCCGAAGGGGTCGGCGCGGTCGATGCCCTTGGTGCTGCGGCCGTAGCCGGGCAGGTCGGGCACGATGACCCGGTACTGCTGGGCCAACGCGGCGATGTTGCGGTGATAGTTGGAGACGCCGGAGGCGCCGGGGCCGCCACCGTGCAGGAGCAGCACGGCCGGACCTTCTCCGGTTTCGGCGGCGAAGATCTTCCTGCCGCCGATGTCGTACGTCGTCTCCTGCAGATCGGGCAGGTCAGTGGTGGTCGTCATGGGGTCGGTGTCCTCACAAGGCAGTGGCGGCGGGCATCTGGGCGGGGGCGAAGCCGTGGGGCGGTGGCGCGAGCGGGCCGTTCGCTGTGGCGGCGTAGACGTAGGCGTCGGGACGCAGCGCGAGCGTGGTGGCGCGGTGTTCGCGCATCCAGGTCAGCAGGACGCCGTCGGTGTCGACGAGGGTGCCCTCGGCCGGGCGACTGCCGGCCGGGGTGACGGTCAGGGAGGGCACGCCGATGCGGTCCCAGGCGGGTTGCGGCGTGGCCGTGCGGGCGTGCAGCAGCAGCCAACGGCCGGCGAGTGCGTCGTCCAGACGCGTGCGGGTGCCGTCCGGTGCGGTGACCCACGGCTGGGGGAGCTGGTGGCCGGTGGCCTTGGTGCGCGGGTTGGACTGGAGGCCGGCTTCGTAGCGGGCCACGGGGATCCACTTGGAGTCCTGCAGCCGGTCGCCCAGGCCCGGTATCCGGTTGAGAGCCCGCACCGCGTGGTCACGGAACCGAGCGACCGCCGCCCGGCGTTCGGTGATCACGCGGCCGACGAAGACCGCCCGTCTGGTGACCTCCTTGACGTGCGGCTTGCGTTCGGATTCGTAGGTATCGAGGACACTGTGGGGCAGTTCGCTGCGGAGTACCGCGTCCAGCTTCCAGCACAGGTTGGCCACGTCCCGTACGCCGGCCGCCATGCCCTGACCGATCCAGGGCGGCATCGCGTGCGCGGCGTCACCGGCGAGGAAGACGCGGCCTACCCGGAAGCGGGAGGCGAAGCGGACGTGGTGGCTGTAGATGGTGGCCCGCAGGACGTCCACCTGGTCACGGCCGATCCCGTAGCGGGCGACCAGGTCGTACACGGCGTCGTTGGTGGTGAGGTGTTTCTCGTCGTCGCCGGGCAGGACCGGGAACTCCCAGCGGTGGTGGCCGAGCGGGGTCGGGCAGTCGACCGCGGGGCGAGCAGGGTCGCACCGGAAGCGCAACCGGTCGTGCCCCGGCCAGGGCTTGAGCATCTTGGTGTCGATGACGACCCAGCGGTCCTCGTACGTCCGGCCCTCGTACCCGATGTTCAGCTGGGCCCGGGTGAGGCTTGATCCGCCGTCGGCCGCGATCACATACGCGGCGCGCAGCCGGCGCACCGAATCGTCGTCGACGCCCGCCACGGTCAGCTCCACGCCGCCGTCGTCCTGGCGCACGCGCAGGCACTCGTGCCGCAACAGCACGTCGACGTTGGGAAAGCGGTCGACGCCTTCGCGCAGGACCTGCTCGAGGGCCGGCTGGTAGATGAACGACTGCGGTGGGTGGCCGTGCCCGCGCCGGGGCGGCTGGGCGGTGAGGAACGCCCGGTTGCCGGCGTCGACGAAGTCCACGGGGCGGCCTTCCGTGAGCATGTCTTGCTTCAGCCGTTCCGCGAGGCCCACGCGCTGCCAGATCCGCAGCACTTCCTCGTCGGTGGAAATGGCCCGGGCGCGGGAGTAGACCTCGGCGTCGCGCTCGACCACGACGACCTTCAGGCCGAGGGCGCCCAGCAGATTGGCCGCGGTCTCTCCTGTCGGTCCGTACCCGATGATCGCGACGTCGTAGGCGCACGGGTTCGTGTCCTCCGCCGCGCCGGCGCTGATCCGGCTCACTGGCCCACCTCGCTCGTCGTTCCGCAAGCCCGCCAGGGACGCATCCCCACGGCCTTGCTGTAGCGGTCGTTCTAATTGGAGTGACTGCTACAGTAAGAGGGTGAGGCGGTACGGTCAAGGGCCGGCGCAGGGCAGGCAGGAGAGGCGGACGCGATGACCAGGCAGCAGGAGCCCCGCAGGAAGCGGGCGAACGGCGTGGAGTCACGCCAGCGCATCCTCGACGCCGCCGTGGAGATCGCCGGCGAGCGCGGCTACGAGGGCACATCCATCGCGGCGGTCAGCTCCAAGTGCGGGCTTCCCGCCAGCTCGATCTACTGGCACTTCAAGGACAAGGACGACCTGATCGCGGCGGTCATCGAGCGCAGCTTCGAAGCCTGGCTCCTCGCCGTCCAACTCCCTGGCGAGGAGGCCGGGAGCCCGCGCGAGCGGGTGACCGCCATGGCGGCAGGCATCGCCAAGTCCCTCATCGAGGCACCCGACTTCCTCCGGCTCGGCCTGATGCTCGCCCTGGAGCGCCGCCCGGCCGAACCGCGCGGCCGGACCGTCTTTCTCCAGGTCCGTGAAACCGCACGGACCAAGGTCATCGAGGTGATCCAGGAACTCAAGCCCGAGCTGGACGCGGATGAGGTACAGGCGCTCGCCACCTACGCGGTCGCGGGGGCGGACGGCCTGTTCGTGCAGCGCGAGATCCTCGGAGGCGGCCTCGACCTGGTGGCCATGTTCGAACTGCACGCACGCCTGTTGTTCGACGCGGCCGAGGACATGGCGGCCCGCAAGGTGCGCTGAGCCAGGACGGCAGCGATCCCCTTCGCCGACGCTTCCTGTAGTGGTTACACCAATTGGAGTGACTGCTACGTTAAGGCCGAACGCCCCTCAGCTTCGGGAGAGTCGCATGAACACCGCCTCCACCGGCCGGTCAGGCCGGATCGACGTCCATCAGCACCTCATCCCGCCCTTCTACCGGGATCTGCTGGCGAAGGCCGGCATCGGCGAGGCGGGCGGCAGGGCGTTGCCCGAGTGGAGCCCCGAAGGGGCTCTGGAGCTCATGGACACCCTCGGCACGACGTCGGCAGTGCTCTCCGTTTCCACACCGGGCGCAGGATTCGTGGACCACGCGGGCGAGGCCGCCGCCCTGGTGCGGCGCCTCAACGACTTCTCGGCGTCACTCACCGCTCAACATCCGGGGCGCTTCGGATCGTTCGCGACGCTGCCGCTTCCCGACGTCGCCGCGGCGACCGCGGAGGCGGCCCGCGCCCTGGACGAACTTCACGCCGACGGGGTCACCCTGCTGGCGAACAACCGGGGCACCTACCTCGGGGCAGAGGGCCAGGAACCTCTGTGGCGCGCCCTCGACGAGCGTGGCGCCGTGGTGTTCGTCCACCCCGCCGAGCTGCCCGCCCCGACGGTCGAGGGCATCCCGCCGTTCGCCGCCGACTTCCTGCTCGACACCACGCGCGCCGCCTACTTGCTCGTACGCAACGGGATCGTCCACCGCTACCGCAACCTACGGTTCATCCTCAGCCACGCGGGCGGCTTCGTCCCCTACTCCTCCCACCGCATGGCGGTGACCATCGCGAACGACACCCAGCGCAGCCCGCTGGGCGTGCTGGACGACTTCCGTTCCTTCTACTTCGACACCGCCCTGTCGTCGAGTCCCGCCGCGCTGCCGACCCTGCTCGCCTTCGCCCGGCCCGGGCATGTGCTGTTCGGCAGCGACTGGCCCTTCGCCCCGAAGCCCGCCGGGCAGTACTTCGCCACCGGCCTCGACACCTTCGCGTCGCCGGACCAGCTCAGGTCCATCAACCGGGCCAACGCCGAGCCACTCTTCCCCCGCATGGCGCCCAGCCCCTCCTCCCTCCCGTCGCCCGCCCGCCCGGTGGTGCGGCGCGTGCGACGAGCGGCGCAGCATGCCGCCGCCCGCCTCGTCTTCAAACTCTTGCAGCCCGGCACCGACTAGGCCGTGTTTTAGAAGTTGCTGGCCTGCTTGGTTGGCCGTCCGGGGGAGTCGCGGGCGGCCAACCAGATGGTGAGGTCGCGGGCGATGTCGTTGATGCTGGTCGCCGTGGTGACCTCGTGCTCGTTGCGGGTGGTGTCACGGCGGACGATCTCGTAGCCGCCTTCGTCCAGGACGGCCACGGAGGCGAACCAGGCGGGGTCGTCCGCGTCGGGCTGGACGACGACGAAGGTGTTGTCGGAGTCGTTGAGGTCGCTGATCAGCATGAACAACGCGTCCTCGGAGGGGTCGTCGATGCGGTCGCCGTTCTCGCTGTCGGCGCCGTAGTACTGAGCCCCCATCATTGCCTTCCCCTCGTCGTCGACCCGGGTCTCGGTCAGCATGGCATGAGGAACCGACAGCTCAGGCCGGTCACAGCCATTCGCCGATCGCGGCGATCACGACGGTGGCTTCGAAGCGGACGGCAAGCTTGTCGAACCGGGTGGCGACCGCGCGGTTCCGCTTGAGCCGGTCGATCCCGCACTCGACCGCGTGCCGGGCCTTGTAGTCCTCGCGGTCGAAGGCCGGAGGTCGCCCGCCGGCCTTCCCGCGCCGTTTGCGGTGGGCTGCTTGGTCGGCAGGCACCGGGATCGTGCAGCGGATTCCGCGCTTTCGCAGGTAGGCCCGGTTGGCGCGGGAGGAGTAGGCCTTATCGCCCCGCACGCGCAGCGGGCGGACACGGGGACGGCCCGGTCCGGTGCGGGGCACCCGGATGGCTTCCAGGACGGCTGTGAACTGAGGACTGTCGCCGCGTTGACCTGCGGTGACCAGCAGAGACCTTGGCCGTTGGCCTTGCTCGCAGGCCAGGTGGATCTTGGTGGTGAAGCCTCCCCGGGAGCGGCCCAGGCCGTGGTCGTCGGGCTCGGTGCGGGTTCCGCCCGGCGGTTCGTTCTGGGCCTGGCCGTCGCGGCGGGCGCCTGCGGCGTGCTGATGGGCCCGGCAGATCGTGGAGTCGACGTTGACCTCCCACGTGATCAGCCCAGCTGCGTCCGCCCGGGCCTGCAGCCGGGTCAGCAGTTCGGGCCAGATGCCGTCACGTTGCCAGCGGCGGTAGAGCCCGTAGACCGTCTGCCACGGCCCGTATTCCGACGGCAGATCCCGCCACGGAGCACCGGTCCGCACCCGCCACCGAATCCCGTTGATCAGCTTCCGCCGGCCTAACGGCGGCCGCCCCAGAACCGCGACCGGCAACAGCGGCTCCAGCGCAGCCCACTGATCGTCAGAAAGATCCCCTCGCCCCACACCGAGAGCATCACGAAGCGGAACGAGAAGCAGAGCCAACTTTCAAAACACGG
>NZ_JAMOLN010000097.1 GCF_024448165.1 Streptomyces longispororuber | reverse complement strand
TGCCGGGCCTGCCGGGTGGCCTCCGGGTGCAGTGCGTCGCCCGCCGCGAGCAGCTGCGGCAGCAGCTGCCGCTCGGTGGTCACGGCCCGGAACTGGAGGGCGACGGTGACCTCGTGCGCGGGCCGGTGCAGGATCTCGATGGTGTCCCCCGCCCGGATCTCGCCCGGCTCGACGACCCGCAGGTACGCGCCGGACCGCCCGTCCTGTGTGAACCGCCTGACCCAGCCCTTCTCGCCCAGGTGCCCCTGGAACGTCCGGCACGGGATCCGGCCCGAGGTCACCTCCAGGACCAGCTCGGACCCGACCCGCCAGCGCTCGCCGATCTTCGCGCCGGAGACGTCCACGCCCTCGGTCGTGAGGTTCTCGCCGAAGGAGCCGCTGGGCAGCGGCCGGCCCAGCGCGCGCTCCCAGTCGTCCAGGTCCTCGCGCGCGAACGCGTACACCGCCTGGTCGTCGCCGCCGTGATGCCGGGTGTCGCACACGGCGTCCCCGGCGAGGCCGCTCGCGCCGATCCCCTTCTGCCCGGGCGCCGCCACCCGCACGGGCCCGTCGACCGGCTGCTTGTCGATGCCGGTCAGTCCCTCGGGCTGGTCGGTGTACTCGACGGCCTTCGGGCGGCCCAGGTTGAGAGAGAGAAGCTTCATGGCGTCGACGCTACGGGACCCGCACCAAAGCCGCTACGCATTATTCGCGCCCGACCCCAAGGTCCGCTTATGATTGATCCATGATCGAGGCCCGTCATCTCCGTGTCCTGCGCGCCGTGGCCGCCACCGGCTCCTTCTCGGCGGCCGCCCGCGAGCTGGGCTGCACCCAGCCCGCCGTCAGCCAGCAGATGAAGGCCCTGGAGTCCTCGGCCGGCACCCCGCTGCTCATCCGCACCGGCCGCGAGATGCGGCTGACACAGGCGGGCGAGGCTCTGGTCCGGCACGCGGCGGGCATCCTCGCCGGGCTCACTGCCGCCGAGGAGGAGGTCGCCGCGATCGCGGGCCTGCGCGCGGGCCGGGTCCGTCTCGTCTCCTTCCCGAGCGGCAGCTCGACGCTGGTCCCGACGGCCCTCGCCGCCCTGCGCGCCGAGCACCCCGGCACCCGGGTCTCGCTGGTCGAGGCCGAGCCGCCGCGCTCGGTCGAGATGCTGCGCGAGGGCGACTGCGACGTCGCGCTCGCCTTCCGGTACGAGGGCGCGCACGCGGCGGAGGAGTGGGACGACCTGGTGGTCAGGCCGCTCCTCGCCGACCGGCTCGTGGGCCTGGTCCCCGAGGGGCACCCGCTCGCGGCGGCCGGCTCGGTGACGATCGACGCGTTCGCGGACGACCCGTGGATCGCGGGCTGCCCGCGGTGCCGCCGCCAGCTGGTCGAGGTGTGCCGGGGCGCCGGGTTCGCGCCCCGCATCGACTTCGCGACGGACGACTACCCGGCGGTGGTCGGCCTGGTGGGCGCCGGACTCGGGGTGGCGGTCCTGCCCGAACTGGCCATCGAGTCCGTTCGGCCCAAGGGTGCACGGACAGTGACGGTCGAGCCGGCGGTGCAGCGCGAGATCGTCGCGCTCACCCTGCCCGATCTGGCCCAGGTCCCGGCGGTGGCCGCGACCCTCGACCACCTCGCGAAGGCCGCCACCCGCTGACCCGGGCGTGGGCGCACCGGAGTGCGCCCTTGCCGTACCCGCGGCGCACCCGTGGTGCAGAAACGTTCCTTCAGTTGCGGGAAACGCCGCTGGAGAACCCGGCGGCGGCTGGGCCCCCGCTCGTCGCCGATGCCGCGACGAGCCGGTTGCGGGCCCGCCCCATCAGCTCTTCGCGCTCGTCCTCGGTGAGG
This sequence comes from Streptomyces longispororuber, assembly GCF_024448165.1. Taxonomy (GTDB): domain Bacteria; phylum Actinomycetota; class Actinomycetes; order Streptomycetales; family Streptomycetaceae; genus Streptomyces; species Streptomyces longispororuber_A. The sequence goes on along the minus strand of NZ_JAMOLN010000097.1, from coordinate 34,901 downwards.
CCGCCCCACACGCCGTACGGCTCGCGCACCTGTAGGGCGTGAGCAGCGCACTCCGCCCGTACCGGGCACCTCATGCAGACCTCTTTCGCCGAGTTCTCACGGGCGCTGCGCGCCGCTCCCCGCTCACCTTCCGGGTGGAAGAAGAGCGAGCTGTCGACCCCGCGGCAGGCCGCGAGGAGCTGCCAGTCCCACAGATCTGCGTTCGGTCCGGGAAGGCGGGAGAAATCTGCCATTGCTGTGTCCCCTTGTAGCCGTTGTGACGCGGATACGGTGCCCATGACCGTACATCTACTGTCTAAGGAGATGAAAATATGACTCATTGAGAATCTAGCTACAGACACCAGCAAAAGGGAAGAAAAGGCGCTAAATGGGGCATAGCTTGTGATGAAACCTTGAGGGTCTGTTGCGCCGTCTCGGCTGTGTCCGGCCCCTCACGTAGAGTGCCGAAGTAGGCCGTCCGACCCGTAACTCTTTCGAGTGACCATCGTTGAGGGTGCAGAGGCGGTTGAAAGAACAAGCGCTCGGGCATCTGTCCGAAACTGCTTGAGAGTGTCGACCGCACAGGTGAAGATTCGTACCAGCCTGGAGGCCCAAGGTGACGCGCATCAGCTGCGGAGGACGGTCATGACATCCGTCCTCGTCTGCGACGACTCCCCGCTTGCCCGAGAGGCGCTCCGCCGCGCGGTCGCGACCGTGCCCGGCGTCGAGCGCGTGACGACCGCGGCCAACGGCGAGGAAGTCCTCCGCCGCTGGGGCGCCGACCGCTCGGACCTGATTCTGATGGACGTACGCATGCCCGGTCTGGGCGGCGTCGAGACGGTCCGGCGGCTGCTGTCCGCCGACCCCGGTGCGCGCATCATCATGCTCACCGTGGCCGAGGACCTGGACGGGGTCGCGCTCGCGGTCGCCGCCGGGGCCCGCGGATATCTGCACAAGGACGCCTCGCGCGCCGAGCTGCGTGCCACGGTGACGCAGGCGCTGGCCGACCCGACGTGGCGGCTCGCCCCGCGTCGGCTGCGGTCCGCCGAGATGGGCGCCGCGCCGACGCTCACCGCGCGGGAGATCCAGGTGCTGGAGGGCATGAGCCACGGCCGGTCCAATGCCGAGATCGGGCGTGAGCTGTTCCTCTCCGAGGACACCGTGAAGACGCACGCGCGGCGGCTGTTCAAGAAGCTGGGTGCGTCCGACCGGGCGCACGCGGTGGCTCTGGGCTTCCGCTGGGGTCTGGTTCGGTAGAGCGTCATCGAGGTGCTGCGTTCCCGGTCGTCCGCGGGTCCGCGGTGGCTGGTCGCGCACACTCGGCGGAGCCGCGTGTCGAGACTGTCCCGCGCCCCTTCGGGGGCGCGGCTCTTCGTTTCTCGCGGGATGCCGCATCCTTGAGGTGTGGAGTTCCTCGGGGACGACGAGTCGGGCGAGCAGGGTCAGCGAGAGGGGAGGGCGCAGGAGATGAGTTCCGGCGCACCTGCTCATAACGCTTCGGTGCACAACCAAGGGCACGGTGCCACGGACCGCGCGGCGGCAAGGCACCATGGACCGATGCGCGACGACGAGACAGTGACCCCACAGGGGGTCATCGGTACGCTCGTCGGCCGCGCCGTGGACGGCGACGAGCAGGCGACGCACGATCTGCTCGCCCGCGTCCATCCCCTCGCGATCCGGTACTGCCGCACGCGGCTGTCCCGGCTCCCGGGCGACGCGCGGCACTTCGTGGAGGACCTCGCCCAGGAAGTCTGTGTCGCGGTGCTGCTCGCGCTGCCGCGCTACAAGGACACCGGGCGGCCCTTCGAGGCGTTCGTCTTCGCCATCGCCGCGCACAAGGTCGCCGACCTGCAGCGCGCCGCCATGCGCGGACCCGGTTCGACGGCCGTGCCGTCCGACGAGATGCCCGAGCGGCCCGACGACTCCCTCGGTCCCGAGGAGCGCGCCCTGCTCAGCAGTGACGCCGAGTGGGCCAAGAAGCTGCTCGCCAACCTTCCGGAGAACCAGCGGGAGCTGCTCCTGCTGCGGATCGCCGTGGGGCTCACGGCGGAGGAGACCGGGCAGATGTTGGGCATGTCACCCGGAGCCGTGCGCGTCGCCCAGCACCGGGCGCTGAGCCGTCTGCGGGCGCTCGCCGAGCAGTAGCACGCGGTCCCGTTCGCGTACGTGTGAACGTACAAATCAGCCTGATGATCTTGATCGTGGAATGAGACACGTCGTCGGGCCGTTAGCATGGACATCCGCACCGATCAAGGCCATTTGGGGAAGGTGTCATGACTGCAAACGTCGACGGAGTGCCCGAGAAATTCGCGACACTCGGGCTGACCTACGACGACGTGCTGCTGCTGCCCGGCGCGTCGGACATGGCGCCGGACCAGATCGACACCTCCTCGTACGTGTCGAAGAACGTGCGGGTGAACATCCCGCTGCTCTCCGCCGCGATGGACAAGGTCACCGAGTCCCGCATGGCCATCGCCATGGCGCGGCAGGGTGGCGTCGGCGTCCTGCACCGGAACCTGTCGATCGCCGACCAGGCGAACCAGGTCGACCTCGTGAAGCGCTCCGAGTCCGGCATGGTCACCGACCCGATCACGGTGCACCCCGACGCGACGCTCGCCGAGGCCGACGCGATCTGCGCCAAGTTCCGGATCTCCGGCGTCCCGGTGACCGACCCGGCGGGCAAGCTGCTCGGCATCGTCACCAACCGCGACATGGCCTTCGAGTCCGACCGCACCCGTCAGGTGCGCGAGGTCATGACGCCGATGCCGCTGGTCACGGGCAAGGTCGGCATCTCCGGCGTCGACGCCATGGAGCTGCTGCGCCGCCACAAGATCGAGAAGCTTCCGCTGGTCGACGACGCCGGTGTGCTCAAGGGGCTCATCACCGTCAAGGACTTCGTGAAGGCGGAGAAGTACCCGCACGCCGCGAAGGACGCCGGGGGCCGGCTGCTCGTCGGTGCCGCGGTCGGCGTGGCCGGTGACTCCTTCGAGCGGGCCCAGGCACTGATCGCCGCGGGCGTCGACTTCATCGTCGTCGACACCGCGCACGGCCACTCCCGGCTCGTCGGCGACATGGTCGCCAAGATCAAGTCCAACTCGAGCGGTGTCGACGTCATCGGCGGCAACATCGCCACGCGGGACGGCGCCAAGTCGCTCATCGACGCCGGTGTCGACGGCATCAAGGTCGGTGTCGGACCGGGCTCCATCTGCACCACCCGCGTCGTCGCCGGTATCGGTGTCCCGCAGGTCACGGCCATCTACGAGGCCTCCCTCGCCGCGAAGGAGGCCGGGGTCCCGGTCATCGGCGACGGTGGTCTGCAGTACTCCGGCGACATCGCCAAGGCGCTCGTCGCCGGTGCCGACACCGTGATGCTCGGCTCGCTGCTCGCGGGCTGCGAGGAGTCGCCGGGCGAGCTGCTGTTCATCAACGGCAAGCAGTTCAAGTCGTACCGGGGCATGGGCTCGCTCGGCGCCATGCAGACGCGTGGCGACCGCAAGTCCTTCTCCAAGGACCGGTACTTCCAGGAGGGCGTCGCCTCCGACGAGCAGCTGATCCCCGAGGGCATCGAGGGCCAGGTCCCCTACCGCGGTCCGCTCTCCTCGGTCGTGCACCAGCTCACCGGCGGTCTGCGCCAGTCGATGTTCTACGTCGGCGGCCAGACGGTTCCGGAGCTCCAGCAGAACGGCCGCTTCGTGCGCATCACGTCCGCGGGCCTCAAGGAGAGCCACCCGCACGACATCCAGATGACGGTCGAGGCGCCGAACTACAGCCGTAAGTAATCGCAGGTCGTATGGGCAGGGGGCGGTCCCGGGGTCACCGGGGCCGCCCCTCCCGTGTGTGTCGGGGATACTGGACACGCAGGCCCAAGAGGGACCCAATGGAAAGGCGCCCCACAACGTGACTGAGATCGAGATCGGGCGCGGCAAGCGCGGCCGCCGCGCGTACGCCTTCGACGACATCGCCGTCGTACCGAGCCGGCGCACCCGCGACCCGAAGGAGGTCTCGATCGCCTGGCAGATCGACGCCTACCGCTTCGAGCTGCCCTTCCTGGCCGCCCCCATGGACTCCGTCGTCTCGCCGGCGACCGCGATCCGCATCGGTGAGCTCGGTGGTCTCGGCGTGCTCAACCTCGAAGGTCTGTGGACCCGGTACGAGGACCCGCAGCCGCTGCTCGACGAGATCGCCGAGCTGACGCCCGAGGCCGCGACCCGCCGTCTGCAGGAGATCTACTCCGCGCCGATCCAGGCCGACCTGATCAAGCAGCGCATCAAGGAGGTGCGCGACTCCGGTGTCGTCACCGCCGCCGCGCTCTCGCCGCAGCGCACCGCCGAGTTCTCCAAGGCCGTGGTGGACGCGGGCGTCGACATCTTCGTGATCCGCGGGACGACCGTCTCCGCCGAGCACGTGTCGGGCGCCGCCGAGCCGCTCAACCTGAAGCAGTTCATCTACGAGCTCGACGTGCCGGTCATCGTCGGCGGCTGCGCCACGTACACCGCCGCGCTGCACCTCATGCGGACCGGTGCCGCGGGTGTTCTTGTCGGGTTCGGTGGCGGCGCCGCCCACACGACGCGGAACGTGCTCGGGATCCAGGTGCCGATGGCGACCGCCGTCGCCGACGTCGCCGCGGCCCGCCGCGACTACATGGACGAGTCCGGCGGCCGGTACGTGCACGTCATCGCCGACGGTGGCGTGGGCTGGTCCGGCGACCTGCCGAAGGCCATCGCCTGCGGTGCCGACGCCGTGATGATGGGGTCCCCGCTGGCCCGGGCCACGGACGCGCCCGGTCGCGGTCACCACTGGGGCATGGAGGCCGTCCACGAGGACGTGCCGCGCGGCAAGAAGGTCGACCTGGGCACGGTCGGGACGACCGAGGAGGTCCTGACCGGGCCCTCGCACACGCCCGACGGGTCGATGAACTTCTTCGGTTCGCTGAAGCGGGCCATGGCGACGACCGGGTACAGCGAGCTCAAGGAGTTCCAGCGGGTGGAGGTCACTGTGGCCGACTCGCATCACCGTCGCTGACGCGTCGTGTCGTAGCCGGACATGGGTTGGGCCCCGCCGTTTGGCGGGGCCCAAGCCGTTTGTGCGCCTGTTCGTCTGCGGGCCGGTGGGAACTGCCCCGAAGCCTCTTAGAGGGAGGCCTTCTTCGAGCTGCCGAAGGCGGCGGCCGCGCCGACCAGGAGGAAGAGGTAGGTCAGGAAGTCCGCCTCCTCCTTCCACGCCTTGCTGATGAGGTCGAAGTGGTCGGTGAGCGCCTCGATGAACGAGATGTTGCCGAACTCGCCGAGCGCCATCGCGTAGCCGGTGAGCTGGCCCAGGTACACCGCGCCCAGCGCGAGCACCGCGCAGACGAACGGCAGCGCCTGGCTGCGGCCGCCTATCTTGCCCGCGGCGAAGCCGATGATGAGGCCGACGCCGACGGCCGCGTAGCCGATCTCCGCCTCGACGGCCTTCATGATGGCGCCGTAGATCCAGGCCGTGACGAGGGCCAGGACGACCGCCGCGACGATGCCGAGGGCGACGTTGCCGCTGCGGCCCGCCGGGGGCGGGGGCGGGAAGCCGCCGCCCATCGGGCCGCCCTGCTGCTGCGGGAACGGGGTGTACTGCTGCTGGGGCGGCTGCTGCGGGTAGCCGTAGCCCGGCTGGGGCTGCGGGCCCTTCTGGGCGTACGGATTTCCGTCCTGTGGCTGCGGCGGCTGGGTCATGCGGTCCCCCTGGGGTGTGAATGCTGGCACGGATGTGCGCAGAAGGGCCGCAGAGTAGCAGTCAGAGCCGGTGAGCCGCTCCTGCCGGAGTCGCTCCTCTGGTGTCCAGGAGGAGTTGGGCCTTCACCGCGAGGCCCTGGAGGTCGTACGTGCGGTGGTGCTGGAGCAGGATCGTCAGGTCCGCGTCGGCCGCCGCCTCGTAGAGGGAGTCGGCGCGCGGGACCGGGCGGGACAGGACGTTCCAGGACGGGATGTGCGGGTCGTGGTAGCTGACGGCCGCGCCGAGCTGCATGAGGCGGGTCGCGATCTCCTCGGCGGGGGTGGCCTGTTGGTCGGCGAGGTCCGGCTTGTAGGTGACGCCGAGGAGCAGGACGCGGGCGCCGCGGGCCGACTTGCCGTGTTCGTTGAGGAGGGTGGCCGCGCGCTGGACGACGTACTGCGGCATGTGGTTGTTGACCTGGCGGGCCAGTTCGACCATGCGCAGCGGGCGCGTGGGCAGGTGCGGGGACGTCAGGTCCTGGGGGAGGGCGTGGCCGCCGACCCCGGGGCCCGGGCGGAACGCCTGGAAGCCGAAGGGCTTGGTCTCGGCGCAGCGGATCACGTCCCACAGGTCGACGCCCAGGTCGTGGCAGAGGACGGCCATCTCGTTGACCAGGGCGATGTTGACGTGGCGGTAGTTGGTCTCCAGAAGGTGGACCGTCTCCGCCTCGCGGGGGCCGCGGGCGCGGACGACCTTGTCGGTCAGGCGGCTGTAGAAGGTGGCCGCGGACTCGGTGCAGGCCGGGGTGAGGCCGCCGATGACCTTGGGGGTCGCCGCGTAGGGGTGGGTGCGGTTGCCGGGGTCGATCCGGCCCGGGGCGTGGGCCAGGTGGAAGTCGCGGCCGGCGCGCAGGCCCGAGCCCTCTTCGAGGAGAGGGAGGAGCGCCGTCTCCGTGGTGCCCGGCGGGACCGGCGACTCGATGATCACGGTGGTGTGCGGGCGCAGGTGGGCGGCCAGGGTGCGGGTCGCCTCGATCACCGGGGTGAGGGACGGGGTGCCGTCCGCCCCGGGTGGTGTGGGTGCGCAGACGACCGCGGTGCGGACGCGGGCGAGTTCGGCCGGGTTCGCGGTGGGGCGGAAGCCGGTGGCCAGCATGCGGCGGACGTCGGCGGCGGTGATGGCCGCGCCGTCCGCGTCGCCGGGCAGCCGGCCCGCCGCGAGGTCCTGGGCACGGGCGGTGTCGTGGCCGACCGTCGCGATCCTGGCGGCGACGGCGGCCTGGGCGAGGGGCAGGCCGAGGTGGCCGAGGCCGATGACGGCGAGGTCTGCGGGCATGGCGGTTGCCGTCCTTCCCGGGAGGCGGACCGGCCTTTAGCCGGAGCGGGACGAGGGTGCAAGCCCGGTGGACAGGACGGGCGAGCGCACTGTCAGACTAGGAGTAAATATGACCGATATGCGGCATTGTCGGGTCGCGGGATTCGGAGTGTTGCCAGGGCCTGTCCGGCGGGTCGGGTCGCGCTCGGGTGGCCGTGGTCGGTCGGTGCTGGCGTGCCAGGCCCCGCGCCCGCGGCGTGACCCGTCGGACAGGCCCTGGGGGACACCCCTACGCTTCGGCGTGGCTGGAATCGGGCAGGAGGGTCAGAATCGGGAACATGCCGCATTGCGCGGCGGCGTGCGCCCTGGAACCCCACGACACCGGGAGGCAGCAGTGAAGTCAGCGACACTGGGACCCGAGCAGCGTGCGGAGGCGCTGGCCGCGATGGCCGAGCGCGAGCTGGACATCCTGGTCGTGGGCGCGGGCGTGGTCGGCGCGGGCACGGCCCTCGACGCGGTCACCCGGGGCCTGTCCACCGGGATCGTCGAGGCGCGGGACTGGGCGTCCGGCACGTCGAGCCGGTCCAGCAAGCTGATCCACGGGGGCCTGCGGTACCTGGAGATGCTGGACTTCGCGCTCGTACGGGAGGCGCTGAAGGAGCGGGGGCTGCTGCTCGAACGGCTCGCGCCGCACCTCGTGAAGCCCGTCCCCTTCCTGTATCCGCTGCAGCACAAGGGCTGGGAGCGGCTGTACGCCGGGTCCGGTGTCGCCCTCTACGACGCGATGTCGATGGCGCGCGGCCACGGGCGCGGACTGCCCGTGCACCGGCACCTGACCCGCAAGCACGCGCTGCGGGTGGCGCCCTGCCTGAAGAAGGACGCGCTGGTCGGGGCCCTGCAGTACTACGACGCGCAGATGGACGACGCCCGCTACGTGGCGACCCTGGTGCGGACCGCCGCCATGTACGGGGCCAAGGCCGCCAACCGGGCCCGCGTCACCGGATTCCTGCGCGAGGGCGAGCGGGTCGTCGGGGCCCGGGTGGAGGACGTCGAGGGCGGCGGCGAGTACGAGATCCGGGCCAAGCAGGTCGTGAACGCGACCGGCGTGTGGACCGACGACACCCAGGCCATGGTGGGCGAGCGGGGGCAGTTCCACGTACGGGCCTCCAAGGGCATTCACCTCGTCGTGCCGAAGGACCGGATCAACTCCACGACCGGGCTGATCCTGCGCACCGAGAAGAGCGTGCTGTTCGTGATCCCGTGGGGCCGGCACTGGATCGTGGGCACCACCGACACCAGCTGGGACCTGGACAAGGCGCATCCCGCCGCCTCCAGCGCGGACATCGACTACCTGCTGGAGCACGTGAACTCCGTGCTCGGCGTCCCTCTTTCCCGTGATGACGTGCAGGGCGTCTACGCGGGCCTGCGGCCGCTGCTCGCGGGCGAGTCCGACGCCACCAGCAAGCTCTCCCGCGAGCACACCGTGGCACATCCGGTGCCGGGGCTCGTCGTCGTGGCCGGCGGCAAGTACACGACGTACCGGGTCATGGCCAAGGACGCCGTCGACGAGGCCGTGCACGGGCTCGACCAGCGGGTCGCCGAGTGCGTCACCGAGGACGTGCCGCTGGTCGGCGCCGAGGGGTACCGGGCGCTGTGGAACGCGCGGGCGCGGATCGCCGCGCGGACCGGGCTGCACGTCGTACGGGTCGAGCACCTGCTGAACCGGTACGGGGCGCTGGCCGAGGAGGTCCTGGAGCTGGTCGCGGGCGACCCCGGGCTCGGGGCGCCGCTGGGCGGGGCGGAGGACTACCTGCGGGCCGAGGTCGTGTACGCCGCCTCGCACGAAGGGGCCCGGCACCTCGACGACGTACTGACCCGGCGGACCCGGATCTCCATCGAGACCTTCGACCGGGGCACGCGGTCCGCCCGGGAGGCGGCCGAGCTGATGGCGCCCGTGCTGGGCTGGGACAAGGACCAGGTCGAGCGCGAGGTCGAGCACTACGAGAAGCGGGTGGAGGCCGAGCGGGAGTCCCAGCTGCAGCCGGACGACCTCACGGCCGACGCGGCGCGGCTGGGCGCACCCGACATCGTGCCGCTCTGACACCGCCGGCCGGCTCCGCCCGTCAGGCGCAGAACTCGGCCGTCAGCAGGCGATGTTCCACGCTCGGGCCCTTGGCCAGCAGCTGCCGCGTCACCCGGTACGTCATCACCCGGGAGCCGTCCCGGGTCGCTGCCGTGCGGACGTAGGTGTGGGCGATGCGGCCGTTGTGGCCCCAGACCGTGATGCCGCAGGGGAGCTTCTCGGGGAACACGCCCATGCCGTAGTGGCCCTGCGCGGTGCGGGTGTTGAGCATCGCGGACAGGGCGGCCGGCGGGAGCAGGCGGCCCCTCAGGAGGGCCCGGTAGAAGCGGTTCAGGTCGGGGAGCGTGGAGATCACCTCGCCGGCCGCGCCCGCCGCGCGCGGGTCCAGGCGGATCGCGTCGGGGCCGTGCGGGCGCGGGACGGCGGTGCGCGTGCCGGGGAAGCTGGTGCCGGTGAGGTGCAGCGGGGCGATGATGCGGCGGCGGACCTCGGTGGCGTACGAGTGGCCCGTGACCTGACGGATGATCATGCCGAGGAGCACGTAGTTGGTGTTGGAGTAGGCCCAGGCGCCGCCGGGTGTGGTGCGGGCGTGGGCCAGGGCGAGGGCCGCCACCGCCGCCGGGGTGAGCGGCGTCGTGCCGTGGTTCGTGGCCGTGAAGTCGTAGAGGCCGCTGGTGTGGGTGAGCAGGGAGCGCAGGGTGAGGTCGCGGAGGGGAGCGAGGGCGGGGAGGTAGCGGGTGACCGGGGCGGAGACGTCCAGGCGCCGCTCGGCCGCGAGTTGGAGGACCACCGTCGCGACGAACGTCTTCGTGATGCTGCCCGCGCGCACGTGATCGGCGGGCGTGAGGGCGGCATTCGTGGTGGTGAAGCGGGTGTCCGCGCCCTCGGTGGTGAGCAGCGCGGCCGCCGGGGCCTTGCCCTGGGTGACCAGCAGCGGAAGAGTGGCCTCCGCAAGGGTTCCCGGGTGCGGTGCGCTGCCCGGATTCAGGCACAGAAGAGCCGCAGTCACGGGTATGGCCAGGAGTGTCCGGAGTGCGGGCATGGCGGTCCCTTCAGAGGCGCGGTCCATCATGCGGGACGTTCCTGAGAAGGGTGTCCCGAGGGGCGACCCGGGGCGTCGGGCGGTCCTCGCGTGAGGGACAATGAAGGCTCTGTCAGGGCGGGTTGCAGAGGGGACGCATGTCGGAGGCGGAGCGGGCGGGCGAGGCTCGTCAGGACAACAGCGTGCGTCAGGACTCTTCGGTCGAGGACGCCCGGGACGAGCGGGAGTCCGCCGGTCAGGACCCGGAGGGACGGCTGCTCGCCGGGCGCTACCGCCTCGGCGGCGTGCTCGGCCGGGGCGGTATGGGCACCGTGTGGCGCGCCAAGGACGAGACGCTGGGGCGCACCGTCGCGGTCAAGGAACTGCGCTTCCCGTCGAGCATCGACGACGAGGAGAAGCGCCGCCTCATCACGCGTACGTTGCGCGAGGCGAAGGCGATCGCCCGGATCCGCAACAACGGCGCCGTCACCGTCTTCGACGTCGTGGACGAGGACGACCGCCCGTGGATCGTCATGGAGCTCGTCGAGGGCAAGTCCCTCGCCGAGGCCATCCGTGAGGACGGTCTCCTTGAGGCCAAGCGCGCCGCCGAGGTCGGGCTCGCCGTCCTCGACGTGCTGCGCTCCGCGCACCGCGAAGGCATCCTGCACCGCGACGTGAAGCCGTCGAACGTGCTGATCTCCGAGGACGGCCGGGTCGTGCTCACCGACTTCGGCATCGCGCAGGTCGAGGGCGACCCGTCCATCACGTCCACCGGCATGCTCGTCGGCGCGCCGTCGTACATCTCGCCCGAGCGGGCCCGCGGCCACAAGCCGGGACCCGCCGCCGACCTGTGGTCGCTCGGCGGGCTCCTGTACGCGTCCGTGGAGGGCGTCCCCCCGTACGACAAGGGGTCGGCGATCGCCACGCTGACCGCCGTGATGACCGAGCCGGTCGACCCGCCCAAGAACGCCGGGCCGCTGGAGCCGGTGATCTACGGGCTGCTCGCCAAGGACCCCGCGCAGCGGCTCGACGACGCGGGTGCCCGCGCACTGCTCAACGAGGTCATCCACGCCCCGGAGCCGAAGGCGGCCCCCGAGCCGGAGCCGGTCGAGGCCACCAAGGTCGTGCCGCTGCCGCCCGCCCCGCCGACCACGTCCCTGCTCAAGAAGCGCACGCCGAAGGCCGGTTCCGCCGCGGCCGCCGGAGTCGCCGGGGTCGCCGCCAAGGGCGAGGAGGCCGCGGAGAAGCTGCGCGGCGCGCTCAAGTCCGTGCGCAAGGCGGCCGCCGCCGCGACCGCCTCCCGCGAGAAGGACACCGCCGCCGGGAGCCCGGCGGCCGGGCGCATCCCGGCGCAGCCCGGCGGGCCGCCGCCGCGCACGCCGTCGTCGGGCAGGACGGCGGGCAAGGCGTCGATCACGGACGTCGTGCCGCGCCGCACCCTGGTGATCGCCGCCGTCGTGGCCCTGCTCGTCGTCATCGGCACCGTCCTCGCCCTCACGCTGAACGGCGGCGACGACACCGGCGGCAAGGGCGGCGACAAGGCCGCGTCCGCCGGTACCACCGCGGGCGGCGACGGCCAGGGCAAGAACAAGGAGCAGGGCAAGGGCCAGGAGAAGGGCTCCGGTTCGGGCAAGGGCTCCGGCGAGGACGAGAACGAGCCGGACGAGAACGAGCCCGACGAGGACGAGGGCGGCTCGGCCGCCCCCGGCCAGGGCGCCTCGCCCAGCAGTGACGGCAAGACGCCCGGCGCGAGCGCGGCCGAGAAGACGTACAAGCACTCCCAGGGCTTCCGGATCGGGCTGCCCAAGGGCTGGAAGTACGCCTCCACGAGCGCGGCCGGCGCCCGCTTCACCGGCCCGAACGGACAGAAGCTGCTGGTCGGCTGGACCGGCACGCCCAAGTCCGACCCGGTCGCCGACTGGCACAGCCAGGAGCAGTACATGCGCCGCGCCCAGTACGACCGCGTGCGGATAGCGTCGGTGGACTACCGCGGCTGGAACACGGCCGACTGGGAGTTCACCTACGTCGACGGGGGCACCAAGTACCACTCGATAGACCGCGGGTTCGTGGTGAACGGCTCGCTGGGATACGGGCTGATGTACACCGCGAAGGACGCCGCGTGGGACGGGGCGCAGCGCAAGTCGACCTGGAAGACCTTCACGGAGACGTTCAAGCCCAAGTCCTGAAGTCCTCCGAAGTCCTCAACCCGAGAGCCGTTCGGCACGTATCGTGAGTGCTTGCGGACCGTACGCAGCCGTATCAGGAAGCGTAACGGGCCGCATCGCGAACGGAATTGACCACCGAGCGCACGGATGGACACGGGGAGGACGTCGTGGACGAGTATGCGGGGCGGGTGCTCGCCGACCGTTACCGCCTGCCGTTGCCGGCCTCCGACCAGTACGGGACCCCGGAGTTCTCCGAGGCCCGGGCCTTCGACACGTACAGCGGGCAGGAAGTCCTGGTCCGTCAGGTGCCGTTGCCCGAGGTCGTCGAGGCCGAGGTGCTCGACGCGGACGGGCTGCCGGCGGGGTTCAGGCCCGGCGCGCCGCCGGTCAGGGCGTCCGCCGAACCCGCCGTGGCCCGCGCCATCGAAGCGGCGCAGGCCGCCGCGCAGATACCCGACCACCCCCGGCTCGACCAGGTCTTCGACGTGTTCGCCGAGGGCGGGTCGCTGTGGATCGTGAGCGAGGTCGTGGCCGCGCGGACCCTCGACTCGCTGCTCGCCGAGGGACCCATCAGCCCCTACCGGGCCGCGGAGCTCGCCTCCGACGTGCTGACGGCGCTGCGGGCGCTGCACGCGCACGGGTGGGTGCACCGGAACATCACCGTGCGCACGGTGCTCGTCTGCGACGACGGCCGGGTGGTGCTCACCGGTCTGGCCGCCGGGGCCGCCGAGGAAGCGCTGTGCGGGTTCGATCCCCGGCCGCAACCCGCGCCCGTGGAGCCGGAGTTCGGGGGTGCGGCGCCGGAGGTCGCGCCCGCGCCCGCGTCGCCGCCGGCACCGGCGCCGTCCGTGCCCGCGCCCGCCGTGGCGCCGGATCCCGGGGACTTCCGGGCCGCCCGGGCCGGGGCCATCGCCGCGTACCGGGCCGGGGCCCGGGCCGCGAGTGCGGTGTCCCGGGACCGGGGTCCGGATGCGGAGCGGGAGAGCTGGCACGGGGCCTCGCCCCGGCCCGGGCGGGAGATCGAGCCCCAGGCCGAGGCCGAGGCCGTTGTGCAGCCCACTCGTTGGGACGAGCTCATATCCGGGGGAGACGACGCGGGGCCCCGCCCCGGACCCCGCTCCTCGAGCGCCGGAGGGGCTGGAATTGCCGGGGCCGTCATGGCCGAGCGGGCGCGCCAGGTCAGGATGACCGTCGTCGGGCCCGTCACCGAGCGCTGGGCGCCCGAGCAGGCCTACCCGGTGCAGGAGAGCTGGCAGTTGGCCGCCCCGGTCGGGCCGGCCACCGATCTGTGGGCCCTCGGAGCCCTGCTCTTCCGCGCCGTGCAGGGGCACGCCCCGTACCCGGAGGAGTCCACGCCCGAGCTGGTGCAGATGGTGTGCGCCGAGCCGCCCGCGTTCGCCGAGGAGTGCGGGCCGCTGCGGCCCGTCGTCGAGTCGCTGCTGCGCCAGGACCCCACCGAGCGTCTCGACTTCGAGGAACTGCGCGGCTGGCTGCGGTCGTTGGTGCGGTCCGCGCCGGAGCCGGAGGCCGGGGCGAACGTCGTGCCCGCGCCCGCCTTCGACGCCGCCCGGCTGCCCATCGTCCGCCGGCGCGGCGAGCTCGTCCGCAGGCGCCGCGGCAAGGCACGTCCCGCCGCGGGACACGCCCGGCACAAGCACAAGAGAGTGCGTACCGAGCGGGTGCGTGCGGAGCGGATGCCGCAGGAGCGGGCACCGCGGCAGCGGGCGCCGAGAGAGCGGGCGCCGCGGCAGCGCACGCCCGGGTCGCTCGGCCGGTGGCTGCTCGTGCTCGTCCTGGTCGGACTGGTGAGCGCGGTGGCGTACGTGGTGGTGTTCATGCCGAAGGCCGAACCCAGCACGGGCGGCACGAAGGAGAACGCCAACGCGGTGGGCGGTGCCCCCAGGGCGCCGGAGAGCGACGAGCCCGACGGGAAGCCCTCCGCCCGGCCGTCCAGCAAGTCACCCGGTGGCAAGAGCAGTTCGAAGCCGTCCAGCACGCAGCCCCAGTCCGACGTCGCCGCCGGGTTCACGCTGCGCAAGGACGCCGAGGGCTTCGAGGTCGCCGTGGCCAAGGGATGGCAGCGGCAGGACAAGAACGGCCGGGGCCAGGTCGTGTACGCGCACGGCGACTTCGAGCTGCTCGTCGTCCCCGGCCGGGACTCCACGGCCACGTACGGCAAGGACCCGATGGCCTACCAGCGCGAGCACGAGCGGGAGCTGCAGCCGTTCCGCGACTCGACCTGGGCCACCTCCAGCGGCATGAAGTCGATCGACGTCGGCGGGCGGACCATGGCCGAGGGCCAGTTCACCTGGCAGGGGTCCGACGGCCGGGAGATCTTCGTGCGCAATCTCGCCATGGTCGTCGGCGGCAAGTACCACGTGGTGCAGGTCCGGGGCCCGGAGGCGGAGCGCGACGAGGTGTCGCGGCTGTTCGACCAGGCGTCGTCGACGTACCAGTACCAGGGCTGAACCCGGCCCCGCCCGGGGCGACAAGCGTCACAGTGCGGTTTCCATGGCACCCCGCCTGTTCCTTGCGTGGCCCCCGCTCCCTAGTGTGACCCTGTCAAGACCTTTGCGGGGGAACGTGAATCAGATGCAGGGCCAACTCCTCGCCGGCCGCTACCGGCTCGGCGAATCGATCGGGCGCGGTGGCATGGGCCGCGTGTGGCGTGCGCACGACGAGGTCCTGCACCGCTCGGTCGCCGTCAAGGAGTTGACCGCCGCCCAGTGGGTGGCCGAGGCCGACCGCGCCGTGCTCCTCGCCCGTACGCAGACGGAGGCGCGGGCCGCAGCCCGCATCAACCACCCCGCCGTCGTGACCGTGCACGACGTCCTCGAACACGACGACCGGCCATGGATCGTCATGGAGCTGGTCGAGGGGCCCTCGCTCGCCGACGCCGTCAAGGAGCACGGCCGGATCGTGCCCACCGAGGCCGCCCGGATCGGCCTGTGGACGCTGCGCGCGCTGCGCGCCGCGCACGCCGCCGGGGTGCTGCACCGCGACGTGAAGCCGGGCAACGTGCTGCTCGCGCGCAACGGGCAGGTCAAGCTGACCGACTTCGGGATCGCGCAGGTCGAGGGCGACTCGACCATCACGCGGACCGGCGAGATCGTCGGCTCCGTGGACTATCTGGCGCCCGAGCGGGTCAGCGGCTCCGAGCCGGGTCCCGCCTCCGACCTGTGGGCGCTGGGCGCGACCCTGTACACCGCCGTCGAGGGGCGCTCCCCGTTCCGCCGGACGTCCCCGCTGAGCACCATGCAGGCCGTCGTCACCGAGGAGCCCGAGGCCCCCGAGCACGCCGGAGTGATGGGCCCGGTCATCAGCGCCCTGCTGAGCAAGGACCCGGCCGCCCGGCCCAGCGCCGACGAGGCCGAGGTGATGCTCGCCGAGGCCGCCGAGGGGCGCCGGGCGAACGCGGCGCAGGCGTACGTGCCGACGCAGGTCCACGTGCCCGCGCCGCCCGAGTCCGCCACCGCCGTGTCCCCGCCGTCCGTCCTCCAGGCGGCCACGGCGCCGGTGACCGCGCGGCGGCGCCGCTGGCCGCGGGTGCTCGCCCTCGCCGTCGCGGCGGTGCTCGTCGCGGGCGGCGGAGCGTTCGGCGCGATGTACTACCTCGACCACCGCGACACCGGCGGCGACTCGTCGGCGCGGCAGAACGTCGGCGGGGACGACGGCGGCTCGCCGAGCGCGACACCGAAGTCCGGGGCGATCCCCGACGACTGGGTGCGGGTCGACGACGTCGAGGGGTTCAGCCTGATGTTGCCGCCCGGCTGGGAGCGCCAGCAGGACGGCACGCAGATCGACTACACACCCGACGGCGGCCAGCGCTTCGTCCGGATCGCCATCGACCGGCAGTCCGACTGGCAGGACTCCTACCAGCACCAGCTCGACCTGGAGAAGGCGGTGCTCAAGCTGCCGGACTACCAGCGGGTGCGGCTCCAGACCAACATGTTCCGGGACCGGCCCGGTTCGCTGTGGGAGTTCACCTGGACGGCCGGGGCGAAGGACACGACGAGCGGGCCGCGGCACGCCATCGAGGAGACGTACCGGGCGGAGGACGGCACCGAGTACGCGATCTACCTGTCCGTTCCGGAGAGCCAGTGGCCGGGCGCGCGCCAGCAGTTCGACGCGATCCTCAAGGGGTGGCGGCCGCCCGGGTCCTGATGCCGTACGGCCCCTGACCGGAAGCGGACAGTCCCCGCGTACAGGCGTGCGGCATGATGGGGCGCATGGGGACCGAGGGGGGCAACGTCCGGGTGATCGCCGGGCGTTATCGGCTGGAGGCCAGAATCGGCCGGGGCGGCATGGGGATCGTCTGGCGGGCCTCCGACACTCTGCTCGGCCGGCAGGTCGCCGTCAAGGAGCTCGGCGTCGACGAGACCCTCTCCGAGGACGAGGCGCGCCAGCAGCGGGAGCGGATGCTGCGCGAGGCGCGGGCCGTGGCGCAGCTGCGGCATCCGAACGTGATAGTCGTCCACGACGTCGTGCTGCACGACGGACACCCGTACATCGTCATGGAGTTGATCGACGGCGGTTCGCTCGCCGACCGCATCGCGCGGGACGGTCCCGTCGACGCCCTGGAGGCCGCGCAGATCGGGCTCGCGCTGCTCGGGGCGCTGCGCGTCGCCCACGCCGCCGGGGTGCTGCACCGCGATCTCAAGCCGGCGAACGTGCTGCTGGAGTCCGGGACCGGGCGGGTCGTGCTCACCGACTTCGGGATCGCCCAGGTCGAGGGGGCCACCACGCTCACGGAGACCGGCGGCTTCGTCGGGTCGCCGGAGTACACCGCGCCGGAGCGGATGGCGGGGGAGCGGGCCGGGCCCGGCGCCGACCTGTGGTCGCTCGGGGCGCTGCTCGTCGCCGCGATGACCGGTGAATCGCCGTTCCGGCGCGACTCGTTGGGCGGCATCCTGCACGCCGTCGTGTACGAGGACATACAGCCGCCGCAGCAGACCGCGCCGCTGCTGCCGGTGGTCCGCGGGCTGCTGGAGCGGGAGCCCGCCCGGCGGATGTCCCTCGACGAGGCCGAGCGGCTGCTGCGCGCGTACGTCGCCACGGGCGCCACCCCGCAGCCCGCCGTGCGGTTCGTGCCGTACACGCCGACCCAGCGGAACGTCCCGGTGGCGCCGCGGGGCCGCAGGATTCCGCCGCGGGTGCTGCTCGTGGCGGCGGCGCTCGTCGCGGCGGTCGCCGGGGCGGGTATCGCGGTCGCCGCGCTGCTCGCCGGTCGGGACGACGGCTCGCCGCCCGCGCCGACCGGTTCGCCGTCGCGCACGGCCAGTTCGCCGGCCACCCCGCGGCCCACGCCGACGGTGACCGTCACCCGGCAGGAGACGCGCACCGAGACGCCGAGCCCGACCGCGCCCGCCGGGTACCGGACCGTCACGGACCGCGAAGGGTTCGAGCTCGCCGTGCCGGACGGCTTCACCCGCACCGTCGAGGGGTCCCGGATCTTCTACGTGTCGCCCGGCAAGACCTACCGGATCGGCGTCAAGGTCGAGCGGGCGCAGAGCGGCGGGCCCGGCGCGGTGCAGCGCAGAGCGCACGCCGACGGGCCGCGGAACAACCCGGGTTACCGGGACGGCCGGGTCACCGACACCTCGCACGACGGGCGGGCGGCGGCGCTGTGGGAGTTCACCTGGGACGGGTTCAGCACGGCCGAGGGCGCCCGGCACACCGTCGATCTGTGCTGGCAGCGGGGCGGCAGGCTGTATGACGTGTGGGTGTCGGCGCCGGTCGGCAGGGCGGGCGAGGCCAGGGCGTACTTCGACGTCGCCGTCGACACGTTCGTGCCTTCTGCGGGGGAATGACGGATGACGGCGGTGCGGGGGCGGGACGGGGACGCATCAGCGCGGTCACAAGTCCGTGACCCGAGTGGAACCAGGGGTGTCCCGCACGGTACTCATGGAGGTATGAGTAACAACGGGGGAGCCGGATACGGCCCGAACGAACCGACGAGCTTCGGTCTGCAGCCGCCGCAGCCGCAGCAGCCGTATGCGGGAAACCCGTACGCCCAGCCCACCCCGCCCACGCAGGCCGCCCCGCAGCCCGCGCAGGGCGTGCCGCCGCAGTTGTCTTCGCCATCTCCTGCGCCTGCGCCTTCGCCTTCGCAGGACGAGCCGGGCACGGGCCGGCTCGTCGCCGGGCGCTACCGGTTGCTGAGCAAGCTCGGGCACGGCGGCATGGGCACGGTGTGGCGGGCCAAGGACGAGACGGTGGACCGCGAGGTCGCGGTGAAGGAGCCGCGGCTCCCCGACCACCTGCCGGAGCGCGAGCGGGCGAACGCCTTCGAGCGGATGCGGCGCGAGGCGCGTGCGGCGGCCCGGCTCGACCACCCGGCCGTGGTGAACGTGCACGACGTCGCCGTCGAGGACGGCCAGCCGTGGATCGTCATGGAGTTCGTGCAGGGCCGTTCCCTCGGCGGCGCACTCCAGGAGGGCACGATCGGCGTGCGGGACGCCGCCCGGATCGGTCTGGAGGTGCTCGGCGCGCTGGAGGCCGCGCACGCCGCCGGCATCCTGCACCGCGACGTGAAGCCGGACAACGTGCTGCTCGGCCGGCACGACCGGGTGATCCTCACCGACTTCGGCATCGCCCAGATCGAGGGCGAGACCAATCTGACGGACACCGGCGGCTTCGTCGGCTCGCCCGAATTCATCGCGCCCGAGCGGGTGTTGGGGCAGCGCCCCGGACCGGCCTCGGACCTGTGGTCGCTCGGTGTCGTGCTGTACGCGGCGACCGAGGGCGTCTCGCCGTTCCGCCGCAGCAACACGCCCGCCACGCTCCAGTCCGTCCTGAACGCGACGCCGGCCGCGCCCGCCTCCGCGCAGGGCCCCCTCGCCGACGCCATCAACGGGCTGCTGCAGAAGGACCCGGCCCGCCGCCCGAACGCGGCGCAGGTGCGCGCCCTGCTGGAGCGCGCCGCCGAGCCGCCGGCCCCACAGCCCACGCAGGTCGTGCGGATCGGCCCGGCGCAGGGCGGTCTCCGGCTGGGCCGCAAGGCGCTCATCGGGATCGGGGCGGGGGTCGTCGCGGTGGCGGTCGCCGCGTACCTCGTGCTCGCGGACCCGTTCGCGGGGCCGCTGCCGGACGGCTGGAAGCAGCACGCCGAGAAGAACCTCGGGATCACGGTGGCGGTGCCGCAGGACTACCAGGTCAGCAGGCCCACCGACACCGACACCGACAAGAACTGGGTGAAGTACACCGACTGGAGCGGCAGCGTGTGGGTGGGTGTGAACCTGTCCCGCAAGAAGGACGACACGCTGAACCAGATCAAGGGCTCCGCGCGCGCCCAGATGTACGACGACGACACCAAGTTCAAGAACGACGGCTCGATCGATCTCGACATGCCGGACGGCGCGAAGACCAGGCCGGACGACGACGCCAAGTACCAGGACCAGGACGCCGCGCAGAACACCGTCTCGTACGACACGGACGACAGCGACAACCCGCGGCCGCGCGAGATCCGGTTCTTCTACTACAAGAACAAGGACGGCGACATGTACCGCGTCACCATCAGTTACCCGGGCAAGGGTGACTTCACCGAGCGCGGGCGCGAGGTCGCCGACGACGTCATCGCCAACCTGGACATCGCCGAGAACCTCTGAGGTGGACGGCAACGGGGGAACAGGAGCGGGCCGTCTCGTGGGCGGCCGGTACCGGCTCGTCGAGCGGATCGGGTCCGGCGGCATGGGCACCGTGTGGCGTGCCGACGACGAACTCGTCGGCCGGGAGGTCGCGGTCAAGGAACCGCGGCTGCCCGGCGACCCGCACGGCGAGGCGCAGCAGCGCGCCTATGCCAGGCTGCAGCGCGAGGCCAGGGCCGCGGCCCGCGTCGAGCACCCGTCGGCCGTGGCGATCCACGACGTCGTGGTGGAGGACCGGCTGCCGTGGATCGTCATGGAGCTGGTGCGCGGCGAGTCGCTGCACGAGGCACTGAAGCGCGGGCCGCTGCCGCCGCCGGAGGCGGCCCGGATCGGGCTCGCGGTGCTCGGCGCGCTGCGCGCCGCGCACGCGAAGGGCATCGTGCACCGCGATGTGAAACCGGCGAACGTGCTGCTCGGCCCGCACGGCCGGGTCGTGCTCACCGACTTCGGCATCGCACACATCCAGGGCGAGGAGTCGCTCACGGTGAGCGGCGAGTTCGTCGGCTCCCTGGAGTGCATCGCGCCGGAGCGGATGTCGGGGGACGGCGCCGGGCCGTCGAGCGATCTGTGGTCGCTGGGCGTGCTGCTGTACGCGGCGGTGGAGGGCTGGTCCCCGTTCCGCCGTACGACGCTGGAGTCGACGCTCGCGGCGATCCTCTCCGTCGATCCGCCGCCGGCCGAACGGGCCGGTGCGCTGGGCCCGTTGGTGGGCCGGCTGCTGGTGAAGGATCCGGCGGGGCGGCCCGGTCCGGCGGCGGTCGAGGCGGGGCTCGCGGCGGCGGC
Source organism: Streptomyces longispororuber (assembly GCF_024448165.1). Taxonomy (GTDB): domain Bacteria; phylum Actinomycetota; class Actinomycetes; order Streptomycetales; family Streptomycetaceae; genus Streptomyces; species Streptomyces longispororuber_A. The sequence continues at coordinate 14,225 of NZ_JAMOLN010000097.1, read as the reverse complement.
CGAGGGGCGTCCGCTGCCGGAGCCGTTCGGTCAGGTCGCGGCCCAGGACCCGGCGGCGCTGCGGGAACTGGGCGACGACGTGGGCACGGTGCGGCTCGCCGCACCCGAGCGCGAGGCCCTCGTCGGGAAGGCCGCGGCCACCGGCCGGAAGGCCACGCCCGACACCACACCGGACACCACGCCGGACCCCTCGCCCGAGGCCGCACCGGACACCCGGGCGGCCGGGCCCGGCGGCAAGGGGCGCGGGCGCCGCTCCACCGTCACCCTGGTCGTCGCCGCGCTGGTCGGTGCCGTCCTGGTCGGCGGCGGCGTCTGGCTCGGCACGTCGCTCGGCACCGGGGGCGGCGACGGCGCGACGTGGTCGGAGGGCTCGGGCGGGGAGCTGCAGGAGGCGTCGCTGATGCCCGAGGAGCCGGAGAACTCCAGCACGCCCGGGAAGGAGAAGGGCTGGACCGTCCGCAAGGAGTCCGCCGTCCGGGCGGTGGTCGCGGTCCCGGACGAGCTCACGGACGTCTACCACGACCCGTCCGACGACGGCGTCCAGTACTCCGATCCCAAGAGCGACGTGACGCTGAGCCTGAAGCGCTGGGCGGCCGTCGACGGCGGCTCGTCGGCGGTCGCGTGGGCCACCAGTGCCGGCGACTCCTATGCGGACAAGGGCTGCAGCGACATCCGCAAGAACGTCACGCGCACCAGCTTCCACGGCAAGGACGCCGCCCAGCTCGACATCACCTATCTGGACGCGGACGGCAGCAGCCGCATGCGCGAGATGCGGCTGTACGTCGTCGACGGGAAGAGCCGCTACGACCTCGGTGTGATCATGCCGAAGGGCGTGGCGCGGTACGAGAAGCAGGGCACCGACACCTTCAAGGGCGCCCGCGACCGGCTCGAACTCGAAAAGAGTTGACCGGCCCGACCGGCTCGGGCAAAGCCGCTGATCAGCGGCTTTGCTGCCAGCGATCACTGGCGCGGTGTGTGGACGCGGTGAAAGCCGATTACCGGTGGGTACCGAAAGCGTCGGCTTCGGCATACCCTCCCCCACATGACGGAGTCGCAGGCCATCACCGAGAAGACCGGAACCAACCCGACCGCGGCCGCCCCCGAGGGCGCGCGCACGGCCGCCGACGTGGTCACGCCCGAGCTGGTCGCCCAGCTCACCCGTGGCGTGGTCGGCTCGGGACGGACCGCGAACCACACGCCGTTCACCGGTGAGAAGCTGGCCGATCTGCCCGAGTCGACGCCCGAGGACGTGGCCGTCGCCTTCGAGCGGGCCCGCGCCGCCCAGGAGGTCTGGGCGAAGACGCCGGTGCGCAAGCGCGCCGCGGTGCTGCTGCGCTTCCACGACCTGGTGCTCGCCCGCCAGGCCGAGGTGCTCGACCTGATCCAGCTGGAGACCGGCAAGGCCCGGCTGCACGCGCACGAAGAGGTGCAGGCCGTCGCCGTCGCCGCCCGGCACTACGGCCGCAAGGCCCCCTCGTACCTGAAGCCCAAGCGGCACACCGGCGCGGTCCCGACGCTCACCAAGGTGACCGAGCTGCGCCAGCCGCGCGGCGTGATCGGCCAGATCGCCCCCTGGAACTACCCGTTCGAACTGTCGGTGGGCGACGCGCTCCCGGCCTTCGTCGCGGGCAACGCGGTCGTCATGAAGCCCGACACCGAGACCTGTCTGACGGCGCTGTGGGCGCGCGACCTGCTGATCGAGGCGGGGCTGCCGGCCGAGGTCTTCCAGGTCGTCCTCGGCGAAGGCCCGGTCGTGGGTCCTGAGTTGGTCAAGCACGGCGACTACGTCTCGTTCACCGGCTCCACCCGCACCGGCCGCGAGGTCGCGCAGGGCGCGGCGGCCCGCCTCGTCGGCGTCTCCCTCGAACTCGGCGGCAAGAACGCCATGCTGGTCCTCAAGGACGCCGACGTGGAGAAGGCCGCGGCCGGCGCCGTGCGCGCCTGCTTCTCGTCCGCGGGCCAGCTGTGCATCTCCATCGAGCGGCTCTACGTCCACGAGTCCGTCGCCGACGACTTCCTGGAGCGGTTCGCCGCCCGCACCAAGGCGATGCGGCTCGGCAAGTCCCTCGCGTACGGCGCCGACATGGGATCGCTGGTCGGCGAGCGGCAGCTGGAGACCGTGACGCGGCACGTGGACGAGGCCGTCGCCAAGGGCGCCACGCTCGTCGCGGGCGGCGTCGCGCGCCCCGACATCGGCCCGTACTTCTTCGAGCCGACCATCCTCGACGGCGTCGAGGCGCCGATGTCGGTCTGCGCCGAGGAGACCTTCGGCCCGGTCGTCTCCGTCTACCGCTTCACGGACGAGGACGAGGTGATCTCCGTCGCCAACGCCACTCCGTACGGCCTGAATTCGTCGGTCTGGACGAAGGACGCCAAGCGCGGCCACGAGGTCGCGGCCCGGCTGCGCACCGGCACCGTGAACATCAACGAGGGCTACGCCCCCGCGTACGGCAGCGTCCAGTCGCCGATGGGCGGCATGAAGGACTCGGGCCTCGGCCGCCGGCACGGCTCCGAGGGCATCCTCAAGTACACCGAGGCGCAGACCGTCGCCCACCAGCGGGTGATGCCGATGGCGCCGTCGTTCGGCATGGACGACGAGAAGTACGCCGCGTTCATGACCCGCAGCCTGGGCGTGATGAAGAAGTTCCGGCTGAAGTAGCCGAAGCGGCCGGGGTGGCTGAACCAGCGGTAGGCGTAGGGCTGTTCAAGGGAGAACGCACACGTGACGCAAGACGGCTATGACTACGACGTGGTGGTGGTCGGTTCGGGTTTCGGCGGAGCCGTCTCCGCCCTGCGCCTGACCGAGAAGGGCTACCGCGTGGGGGTGCTGGAGGCGGGCCGCCGGTTCGCCCCCGGCACGCTGCCCAAGAACTCCTGGGACCTGAAGAACTACCTCTGGGCGCCGAAGCTCGGGATGTACGGCATCCAGCGCATCCACCTCCTGGGCAACGTCATGGTCCTGGCGGGAGCCGGTGTCGGCGGCGGTTCGCTGAACTACGCCAACACCCTCTACGTACCGCCGAAGCCGTTCTTCGACGACCCGCAGTGGGCGCACATCACCGACTGGCAGGACGAGCTGCGGCCGTACTACGACCAGGCGCAGCGCATGCTCGGCGTCCGGCTCAACCCGACGATGACCCCGGCCGACGTGCACCTGAAGGCGGCCGCCCAGACCATGGGCATCGGCGACACCTTCCACATGGCGCCGGTCGGGGTGTTCTTCGGCGACGGCGAGGACGCCGACGGCACGGCGAAGGCGGCGCCCGGCGGACAGGTCGACGACCCGTACTTCGGTGGCGCGGGCCCGGCCCGCAAGGCGTGCACCGAGTGCGGCGAGTGCATGACGGGCTGCCGGCACGGCGCGAAGAACACCCTCAACGAGAACTACCTGTACCTCGCCGAGAAGGCGGGCGCCGTCGTCCACCCGATGACGAGCGTGGTCTCCGTGACCGACGACTCGCAGGGCGGCTACGCCGTCGCGACGCTCCCGACCGACAACAAGAAGAAGGGCGAAGGCCGCACCTTCACCGCCCGCAAGGTCGTGATCGCGGCCGGCACGTACGGCACGCAGACCCTGCTGCACAAGATGAAGGCGGGCGGCCAGCTCCCGCACCTGTCCGGCAGGCTGGGCGCGCTGACCCGCACCAACTCCGAGGCCCTGGTGGGCGCCCAGACCACCGACCGGCGCTACCGCAAGAGGCACGGCGCGAAGGCGGACTTCACCAAGGGCGTCGCCATCACGTCCTCGATCCACCCGGACGAGAACACCCACATCGAGCCGGTCCGCTACGGCAAGGGCTCGAACGCGATGGGCGGCATGTCGATCCTCCAGGTGCCGTACGCGGAGGGCTCGTCGCGGGTCGCGGGCTGGCTGGCGAACGTGGTCAAGCACCCCGCCCTGCTGGCCCGTTCGCTCTCCAACCACCGCTGGTCGGAGAAGACCATCATCGGTCTCGTCATGCAGTCGCTCGACAACTCGCTGACGACGTACCTGAAGCCGGACGGCGTCGGCAAGGGCCTGCTCACCGCCGAGCAGGGCCACGGCGCGCCCAACCCGAAGCAGATCAAGGCGGCCACCGACGGCGCGTCCGCGATCGCCGCCGAGATCAACGGCTTCGCCGGGTCGAACGTCGGCGAGCTGATGGGCACGCCCCTGACCGCGCACTTCCTCGGCGGCTGCCCGATCGGCGACTCCGCCGAGACCGGCGTCATCGACCCCTACCACCGGGTCCACGGCCACCCCGGCATCTCCGTCGTGGACGGCTCGGCCGTCTCCGCGAACCTCGGCGTGAACCCGTCGCTCACCATCACGGCGCAGGCCGAGCGGGCGATGTCGTACTGGCCGAACAAGGGCGAGGAGGACCCCCGCCCGCAGCCCGGCGCGGCCTACGTGCGGCTCGCGGCGGTCGAGCCGAAGAGCCCGGCGGTGCCCGCGGACGCGTTCGGCGCGCTGCGGCTGCCGTTCCTCGGGATGCCCGCGGTGCCGCCCAAGGAGCAGCTCACGTAAGGGAGTCGCCGCCCCGGCCGGACACGAAAGGACCCGCACCCCCCTCCGAGTGCGGGTCCTTCCACGTGCTTACGGGCGCTGGTTACGCCTCGGTGCTCACCTTGCGGCGACGCACGGAGTAGACGACACCGGCACCGGCGACGACGGCGATGCCGCCGACGAGGCCGACGGTCGGCAGCATCGAGTTGGAACCGGTCGCCGCCAGGCTTCCGTCGACGGCCGGCGTGGTGGTCTTGTCGGCCGGCTTGGTCGTGACCGGGACCTTGCCGCCTTCCTGCGGCTTGGTGCCGTCGGTGTCCGTGCCGGCGCCGACGATCTGGAACTTGTACGCCACCTCGCCGTAGCCGGTGCACTCCGCGTCGGCGTCGCCGTAGATGCTGGCGCCGAGGGAGAAGGCCGCGCCGACCGGGGCGGCGGACGTCACGTTGACGCGCATCGGGATGTTGACCTCGTAGTCGGGCTCGAGGGTGTCGGTGTAACCGACGTAGCCCACGGCGTACCCGTCCTCGCTGACGTCCTGCCAGGTCTTGCTCTCCGGGTCGTACGCCTGGAGGCTGACCTTCTTGCTCGCGAACAGGTCCTCGCCCGCGGCGTCGGACGAGGCGCCCGCGAAGAAGCCCAGGTCGCTCAGGGTGGAGTCGGAGTTGTTGGCGACGTTCAGGGAGAACTTGTGCCAGCCGCTGCCGCGGGCGATCTTGCCGGGCAGGCCGGTGATGCTGACGTCGACCTTCGAGTCCTCGCACTCGTCGATCGGGCCGTCGGTCGGCTCGTCGGTGGGCTCGTCCGACTCGGACGCGCTCGGCGACGCCGGGGTCGACTCGGGCGCGGAGACGGAGGCGGACGGCGTCGTGGTCGCCGAGGCGCTCGCCGACGGCTCGTCGGTCTTCGGCGGGGTCGCGGCGGGCGAGGACTCGCTCGGCGACGTCTCGGGCGTCTCGGCCGGGGACGACGTCTCGGACGCCGACGGGGACGTCTCGACCGTCGTGTTCGTCGTGTCGCCGTCCGCGAACGCGGCCGGTGCGGAAAGGAGCGCGATCGGGGCTATGGCGGCCGTCGCGGCCGCCGTCACCAGTGCGCGGCGAAGCTTCATCAAGACCTCGATGGGTGCAGAGTTGGAGGCCGCCGCGGTGGCGGTCGCGGGTGTGGCCGTTGGTTCTGCACATGTGACCCGTGATGGCCGGGAATGGTTGTCCCCGTTCTCACACGATCTTTATGTGAACTGGATCACGTGTTCGGCCGGGCAACCTTTTCGGAGATGTCCGATCGTTACTCCAGGAACCCCCCACGGGGTGGCAAAACCCGCAGGTCCCGGCTTTGATGGCGCCGCGGCGCAGACGATTGTCGTGGACGCGCCCAGGGACACATGAGGTGGGGAAGAACGTGAAGTCAGGTCTGGGGCGTGCGCTGGCCGGAGTCTGCGTGGCGGTGGCGCTCGCCGCGACGGCGGCCTGCAGCGGTGGCGGAGACGCGGCCGACGGCAAGAGCGAGGGGAAGAACGGCGACACCAAGCCAGCGGCGAAGCCGGCCCTGAAGCCGCTCACCGAGGCGGAGTTGACCGAGGCGGCCGTCACCAAGGCGGACGTGCCGGGCTACCGCGTCGGCAAGACGCCCGACGAGGAGATCCCGGAGGTGAGCGTGCCCGCGAAGCCCGCCTCCTGCCAGGCGATCGCCGACATGTTCCTGCTCGGCACCGAGCCGGACGCCACCGCCCGGGTGTCCCGCTCCCTTGGCAACCTCAAGCAGACGGACGCCACGGTGATCCGTACGGCGCTCCTCGCGCACCAGGAGGCGGACGCCAAGAAGGTGTTCGCCGACCTGCGCGAGCAGAGCGAGACCTGCAAGAGCTACGAGCACACGGACTACCAGTACACGGCCGTCAAGCCGCAGAAGGCGCCCGACCTCGGCGACGAGTCGCTCGCGTACACGATGACCGGCGACGTCGACGGCACCAAGATGCCGATGTCGTACACGGTCGTGCGCAGCGGTTCGACGCTGGTCGTGTTCTACGCCGCGAACATGCTGGAGCCGAAGAAGGTCGAGGTGCCGGTCTCGGTCATGGAGGCGCAGGTCGCCAAGGTCGAGAAGGTCGCGAAGGCGGCGTAACGCACGGCCGTCACCACACGCGCCGAGGGCCCCGCAGGACGGATCTGCGGGGCCCTCGCCTGTTCGGCTCCGACGTCAGGGCGGTGTCGGGCCGCGGAGCGGCGCCGGGGGGTCGCGCCGCTGGTTCGTGGTCGGTTGTCAACTCGCTGGGGGAGCAGGGGACTTGACGCGCAGGCGTGGGGGTTTCCTGCGCATCGTGCTCGATGGGGTGGTGCGGGCGGTGCGGGTGGTGCAGGCGTTACGGGGGAGGGAGGCCGGCCGGCCCCGGGCGTCCCCGGGACCGACCGTTCTCTTGGGTGACCGGGCTGCTGTCCCCTGCCGTCCGGTCACTTCACTGGAGCGAGGTCCCACGACGTACGGCGTGACCGTGACGTCTCATCGCTCCAGCGGAGCCACGCGTGGTTCGGTTGGCCCGCCCCTGGCTGGCACGGACACCGGGACCAACGAAGCCCGCGCCGACCGGTCACGCGCCGTACGGGTGAGGACGGATCCGAACTGGGATGCGGGCGTCAGATCCGGCCCCGGCACAGTTCGAGCAGCGTCATGGCCAGCGAGGTCCCCGGCTTGCCCAGCGCGTCCCTGAAGTGCGCGAGGACCTCCATCTCGCGCGACAGGTTCACCCGCCGCCCGCCCGACGCGATCCGCGCCTCCTGGATGACGGCGGACACGGCCATCCGTTCCTGTACGAGGCCGATGATCCGGTCGTCGAGTGCGTCGATGCGGTCGCGGGCGCCGGAGATCAGGTCGGCGGCCTCGGTGGTGCGGGCGCCGGTCTTCTCGGTGGGCGTGGTGGCGGTGGCGGTCATGAGGGGCTCCTCGGGTGGTGTGCGGAGCCCTGGGCCGACCCGGTCCCGGAAACGCCAGACGCCCCGGGCCTTGTCGGCCCGGGGCGCCTCGGAAGTCGCTTGTCAGTGGCTCAAGCAGCACGACCATGGCATCCGGCGGGCCGGCTGCCATAGGTAAAGACGAAGGTCGTCTGCGAGAACATGCGCCCGAGTGTACGCCTTGCCGCCGGGGGCTGTCCGGGGGGTCGGCGGGTGCGGGCCTGGGAGAGGCCTCCCGAAGGGCGTGCCTCTCAGGGGCGCGGGGAACTGCGCGACCGGCCCCACTCACCCGCACTCGCCGACGATCATGGCCCGCTGCGGCGAACGGGCGGGGCCGGAGGAACGTACGACCGACCCGGTAGAATCGGCCAAACGACCCCACCGCTCAGCCGCCGGAAGGCAACCCGTGTCATCAGCGACTTCCGCTGCCGCCGCCCCCGACACCGTCCTGGTCGTCGACTTCGGTGCGCAGTACGCCCAGCTCATCGCCCGCCGCGTCCGTGAGGCCCGGGTCTACAGCGAGATCGTCCCGTCGACCATGCCGGTCGAGGAGATGCTCGCCAAGAACCCGGCGGCGATCATCCTCTCCGGCGGCCCGTCGTCGGTCTACGCGGAGGGCGCCCCGCGCCTGGACCGCGCGATCTTCGACGCCGGCGTCCCCGTCTTCGGCATGTGCTACGGCTTCCAGCTGATGGCGACGGCCCTCGGCGGCACCGTCGACGACAACGGCGCCCGCGAGTACGGCCGCACCCCGCTCGCCGTCTCCAAGGCCGACTCGACCCTCTTCGAGGGCACCCCGGCCGAGCAGTCGGTGTGGATGTCGCACGGCGACGCCTGCTCCGCCGCCCCCGAGGGCTTCACCGTCACCGCGTCCACGGACGTCGTACCGGTCGCCGCCTTCGAGAACGACGCGAAGAAGCTGTACGGCGTCCAGTACCACCCCGAGGTCATGCACTCCACGCACGGCCAGCAGGTCCTGGAGCACTTCCTGTACCGGGGCGCGGGCCTCAAGCCCGACTGGACGACCGGCAACGTGATCGAGGAGCAGGTCGCCCTCATCCGCGAGCAGGTCGGCGACAAGCGCGCCATCTGCGGCCTGTCCGGCGGCGTGGACAGCGCCGTCGCCGCCGCGCTCGTGCAGAAGGCCATCGGCTCGCAGCTGACCTGCGTGTACGTCGACCACGGTCTGATGCGCAAGGGCGAGACCGAGCAGGTCGAGAAGGACTTCGTCGCGGCCACCGGGGCGAACCTGAAGGTGGTCGACGCGAGCGAGCGGTTCCTGAAGGCGCTGGCCGGGGTCTCCGACCCGGAGACCAAGCGCAAGATCATCGGCCGCGAGTTCATCCGCGTCTTCGAGCAGGCCCAGCTGGAGATCCTCCAGGAGGACGGCCCCGAGGTCGCCTTCCTCGTGCAGGGCACGCTCTACCCGGACGTCGTCGAGTCCGGCGGCGGCACCGGCACGGCGAACATCAAGTCCCACCACAACGTGGGCGGCCTGCCCGACGACATCGAGTTCGAGCTCGTCGAGCCGCTGCGCAAGCTGTTCAAGGACGAGGTCCGGATGGTAGGCGCCGAGCTGGGCCTGCCCGACGAGATCGTCCAGCGCCAGCCGTTCCCCGGCCCGGGTCTCGGCATCCGGATCGTCGGCGAGGTCACGCGCGAGCGTCTCGACCTGCTGCGCGAGGCCGACGCCATCGCCCGCGAGGAGCTCACCGCGGCCGGCCTCGACCGCGAGATCTGGCAGTGCCCGGTCGTCCTGCTCGCGGACGTCCGCAGCGTCGGCGTCCAGGGCGACGGCCGCACGTACGGCCACCCGATCGTGCTGCGCCCCGTCTCCTCCGAGGACGCCATGACGGCGGACTGGACGCGGATGCCGTACGAGGTGCTCGCGAAGATCTCGACCCGCATCACGAACGAGGTCGCCGACGTCAACCGTGTCGTCCTCGACGTGACGAGCAAGCCGCCGGGCACCATCGAGTGGGAGTAGTCCCCACCCGCAGCCGTGTGTGACAGTGCCGTCCGCCTTCCGGCGGGCGGCACTGTCGCGCGTGGGCTCCGGCTAGGTGCGCTTCATCGTGCGGACCGGCCCGCCCGGCTTCCACACCTGCACCACCAGATACCGGTCGTCCTCGACGTACGTCCGGGTGACCTCGGTCAGCTCGGTGCGGAACAGGTGGAACGCGCCGGGGTCGGGGACCTCGACCTGCTCGGTGTAGCGGGCGATCGTCGCCGCGTCCTCGACGAGGAGCGCGCGGCCGCTGATCCGCGCGTCGCCGCCGCCCATCGTCTGCCCCTCGCCCGGGTTCGCCTGGATCGCGAAGCGCGGGTCGCGGACCAGGTCCCGTGCCTTGAGCGAGTCCGGCATCATGCCGAGCCAGAACTCGCCGTCCAGGAAGCGGACCTCCAGGCCGCTGGTGCGCGGCGAACCGTCCTTGCGGAGGGTCGCCAGCACGTGGTGGGTGTGCTGCGCGAAACGGTCCTCGACCGTCTTGGCCAGGTCCGGTTCGGCGGCGGTGAAGGATGCCCAGGAAGTGCCGTTCGACGTCATGGGCCGAGTCTCGCGCGCATACCCGACATCTTCTGTCGGACTTGCGCGGGCGATTCGCCGCCTTCTGTGCACACTCTCCACGGTGCGGATCTGTCGTCTTCGAGGCCGTGGAGGTACCTTCCGCTCCATGTCGACGCCGCCTCAGCGCCCCGCGCCCGCCCCGATACCCACCGACCAGCTGCACTTCGCGATGCCACCGGTGCACGACTCCGTCGCCGACGAGCGGCGGCACCGCAAGGAGCGGCTCGCGGCGGCCCTGCGGATCTTCGGGCGGTTCGGGTACGAGGACGGGGTGTCCGGGCACATCACCGCCCGCGACCCGGAGTTCGAGGACTGCTACTGGGTCAATCCGTTCGGGATGCCGTTCCGGCACATCACCGTCGGGGACCTGGTCCTCGCCAACGGGGACGGGCAGGTCGTCGAGGGCCGCCACCACGTGAACCAGGCCGCGTTCACCGTGCACGCCGAGGTGCACCGGGCCCGCCCCGACCTCGTCGCCGTCGCGCACTGCCACTCCACGTACGGGCGCGCGCTGTCCGCGCTCGGGGAGCTGATCGAGCCGATCACCCAGGAGTCGTGCGCCTTCTACGAGGACCACGCGCTGCTCGACGAGTACACCGGCGTCTCCGTCGACTCCGGCGAGGGCAAGCGGATCGCTGTCGCGCTCGGCTCGTACAAGGCGCTCGTGCTGCGCAACCACGGGCTGCTGACCGTCGCGGACTCGGTGGACGCGGCGGCGTGGTGGTTCATCGCGCTGGAGCGGTGCTGTCAGGTGCAGCTCGCTGCGCGGGCGGCGGGGCGGCCGGTGCTGATCGATCGGCGGCAGGCCGTGGCCACGCGGGACCAGACCGGTGGGGATCTCGTGGCGTGGATCAATTACCAGAGCCTGTGGCAGGACATCACGCGCAGCGAGCCGGGTCTGCTGGCGTAGCGCTCCGCGTCCGCCGGGTTCGGGCTGCGTCGCTGTCTGCGGGTGCGTCGTGGTTGCTCGCGCAGTTCCCCGCGCCCCCGAGATGCGCACTGCGTGCGCCATCTCGTGGGGCGCCCCAGGGGCGCGGGGAACTGCGCGAGAAGCCGCCACGCACCCGCAGACGGAGGAGCGTCACCGGAAGTCGCGGAGCACCACTCGCTTCGTCATGGTGAACTCCTCGTCCGTGAGCACCCCGTCGCGGTGCAGCTCGCCCAGGTCCCGCAGGCGTCGCAGGAGCACGTCGTGGTCGGCCCGGGACGGCCCCCCGGGGACCGGCAGCGCGTCGCGCGGCATCGACGGGTGCGGGAGGCGGGCCGTGACCGCGGCCGCGACGAGGGCGGTCAGCAGGTCCTTGCGGGCGTTGCCCCACAGGTCGAGGGCGTACGAGTCCTTCTCCGGCGGCAGCTTGGCGAGCGGCGTCGAGCCCTTGGTGACGAAGCGCAGGAACCCGTCCTCGTAACCGGAGTTGGGCACCCAGTCGACCCCGTCGAGGTCGCCGAGCGCGATGACCCGCGGCCCCGTCGCCCGCTTCACCCGGTCCGAGGTGTCCGACCAGTCGATCCGTATCCGGCTCCCGTCGAACGACACCGTGCCGTCGCTGGAACGCACGGAGACCGGGACCGCCGGGCCCGAGACGAGGTACGACTCGGCGGGCCCGTCCGGGAGTTGCTCCAGGAGGAGGGCCTGGCGGATCTCCTCGGCGACGTACTCGGCGACGCCCGAGCGGTCCGCGTCCACCGCGAGCCGGTAGGGGTCGGCCGTGTCCGGGAGGCGGCCGCCGGTGGCCTGGAGGAGCGGGTCGGCGGCCTCGCGCAGGGTGAGCCGGAGCCGGCCGCGCTTTCGCTCCGGTTCGTAGGCGACCCCGGCCAGAGCCGTGAGCGGCACGCTGATCTCGCCGTACGTCTGCCGCAGCAGGGCCACACTGCGGTGCAGACCAGGGGTGATACGGACCGTCGTTCCGTCGAAGGCCCAGGTTCCGTCACGCTGGATGATCTCGGCCATACGGAAATTCTCGCAGCAGGGTCAACAGTCCGGTCAATGCGGACGAAAGCCGTTCACCCGCCAGGGGTGGGCCTGTGCGCCGGAGTGTGCGCCGCGTACGGCACAATTCCCTCTCATCACACGGAAGTTGACGTCAAGAACACGATCTTGAGGGTGGGGGCCACGCGGTGGCGGTGCAGGAAGCGCGACAGGGGCAGGGCACGCACGGGGGCGGCTGCACGTGCGGCGACTGTCCGCACGGGGCGCGCCAGGGGCACCGCAGGGCGGTGGCCGAATTCCTCGCCAAGCGCGACGAGTTGGCGTCCGGCGGCGGACTCCCGGCCGCCGTCGCACACTCGGCCGGGGCGTCCCGGCAGTGGATCTCCGACGAACTCACCCAGTCCGCCCGGGCCGTCGCGGACCGGGGCCGCGAGGAGGGCGAGGCGTGGCTGGCCGGTCTGTGGCCCCGCACCCTGTACGTGGTCTGGGGCGCGACCGGCGTGCTGCTCCTCGTGCAGACGCTGACGGCGATCGGGGCGGGCTGGAGCGCGGCGCGCACCGCCGGGCTCGTCGCCGCGGTCCTGGTCGGCGGGCTGCTGACCGGCGCCGCGTATCTGCACCGGGCGCGCGGCGGCGTCCTCGCGCCGGTGATCGGCGAGGACAACCGGCTCTCGACGTCCCGCGCGGTCGCGGGCTGCGTGGTGCTGCTGACCGTGTACGCGGTCCTCGTCCTGGCCGGGGAACTGGCCGTCGCCTCCGGTCCGGCCGACCGCGACGCGCTCATCGACGCCCTCGAACTCTCCCGTGGCGCGGGCCTGTTGACGGTGCTCGCCGTCGTCTGCGCGGTGGCCGTCCTGGTGCGGCGCGTCGTCGCGGTCCGGGTCGTCGGGCAGCGTCTGCAGAAGGTGCGGGCGGCCCGGCCGCGCGCCGCCGACCTGCTCACCGACGACTCCGGGCGCGGCGCCTTCACCGACATCCAGTACGTCGCCGTGTGCGCGGCCGCCCTCGTGTGGGCGGCGGCCCGGCTCGCCCGCCGCCCCGACCAGCTGCCCGACCTGCCGTGGGGCCTCGCGGTCCTGGTGGCCGTGTCCGCGGCGACGTACCTCACCGGGAAGTACGCGGAGGGCGGCCGCGTCGTGATCCTCTCCGTCGTACGGGCCAGGGAGGCGGGCGACCTCGACGCGCCCATCCGCACCGGCGACGACATCGAGATCCGCGGCACCGGGTTCGTGCCGCCCGGCGCGGGCACCGCCGACCAGCTCGCCCGGGTCGCCGTGCGCATCGGCGCCGTCCACGTGCACGTGCCGCTGGTGCCGGTCCCCGGCGGCTTCACCAACCCCAGCGACACCCTGCTGACCGTGCCGGTCCCGGTCGACGTGGAGCCCGGCCGGGTCGAGGTGCAGGTGATCACGGCGACCGGCGTCGAGACGAACCGGTGCGCCGTCGACGTCGTCGACTGAACGGCTCCGTGGCTGAGCCGTACGGCCCTCTCGTACGTATGGTCAAGTAAAGGGACCAGGCGCGAGAGGCGGCGGACGGCGATGGCGCACGGTATGCGGACCGACACGCACATGAGTTATGTCGACCGGGGAGGCGACTGGCGCGACACCGCCCAGCGGTTCGCGCTGCTGCCGCTGCGCGTCTTCCTCGGCGTGACCTTCATCTACGCGTCCTTCGACAAACTGACGGACAGCGCGTTCTTCAAGTCGAGCGGGGCCGGGTCGATCGGGGACCAGATGCGCGGGGTGCGCGACATCTCCGCGATCCCGGAACTCGTCGACCTGGCGCTCAAGTCTCCGACGGGGTTCGGGTACGCGATCGCCCTCGGTGAGCTGGCGGTCGGGATCGGGACGCTGCTGGGGGTGCTGGCGCGGCTCGCCGCGGTGGGTGGGGCGCTGATCTCGTTGAGCCTGTGGCTGACGGTGAGCTGGGCGACGGAGCCGTATTACCTCGGGAACGATCTGGCGTATCTGATGGCGTGGCTGCCGTTGGTGTTGGCGGGGGCGGCGGTGTGGTCGGTCGATGCGTGGTGGCGGGATCGGCGGCGTAGGTCGTCCGGCCTGATGTAGCCCACCCACACCAACGCCACGAGGCTCCGCCCCGGCCCCCGCGCCTCAAACGCCGGCGGGGCTGTCCCGTCCTTCGTCTGCGGCCCGGTGGGGCTTCTCGCGCAGTTCCCCGCGCCCCTGAGATGCACACTGCGTGTGCCATCTCAGCGGGGAACTGCGCGACCAGCCCCCACGCACCCGCACCCGGTAACCGGTCACACGGACTTGCGGCGGCGGGCGCGGA
>NZ_JAMOLN010000096.1 GCF_024448165.1 Streptomyces longispororuber | reverse complement strand
CCACCAGCTCGCCGAAGGACTCCTCCTGGTCCCGGCCGAAGCTCAGGACCTCGTCGTCGCGCAGCCGCCGCAGCGACCGCCAGATGCTGGACTTGACCGTGCCGACGCTGATGTCGAGGATCTCGGCGATCTCCGGGTCGGTGCGGCCTTCGTAGTAGCGCAGGACCAGCATCGTGCGCTGCAGTTCGGGAAGGCGGGCCAGGGCCTGCCAGAGAACCGCCCGCAGCTCCGTACCCCGCATCGCGTCCGTGTCGCCCGCCGTCTCCGGCAGCTCCTCGGTCGGGTACTCGTTCAGCTTGCGGCGGCGCCACGCGCTGATGTGCAGGTTCGTCATGGTGCGGCGGAGGTACCCCCCGACCGCCGCCTTGTCACTGATGCGGTCCCACGCCCGGTACGTCGAGAAGAGGGCGCTCTGGAGCAGGTCCTCGGCCTCGAAACGGTCACCGGTCAAGTGGTAGGCGGTTGCGTACAGGGAGGCGCGGCGCTCCTGGACGTAGGCCGTGAACTCGGCCTCCGACAAGGAAGTGCGACGCTGCTCCCCCGATTCCTCCCTGTACGCGGCTCCCCCGTGAGCTCCCCCGTCGGAAACCGCCTCGTGCGTGTCAACCACCGTCATGTACACGGTGTGCTGACGCCCGGTGCCGCGAGCGCACCCCCGCCCGCTCACGGCACCGGACTTCTCGGACCGGTTCGCTACGACGTCGTGCAGACGCGTGACAACTGCGCTTGAGGTGGTGCTGTGCAGCGTGTTCATCTCGCGCCCCCCGTCGTGGAGTCCGGTGCTTTTTCCGTCAGATCCTGCTGATCGCGGTGTTCGTTCCTTGCGATGTCCAAAAGCTTGCCCGGGCGACTTCATGACGGTGTCCGTCGACTGTCACAGACCTGTCACAGCGCCCGAGGTAGTGCGGGTCACGTGTGGGAGCGCTCCAGCGGTCGAACTAAGGGCCTCCTATGGGCCAGAATGGCGCTCGTGCCTTCCCTGTTGCTGATCGAGGACGACGACGCCATCCGCACGGCCCTGGAGCTGTCTCTTACGCGCCAGGGCCATCGGGTTGCCACCGCTGCCACCGGCGAGGACGGTCTGAAGCTGTTGCGCGAGCAGCGGCCGGATCTGATCGTTCTCGATGTGATGCTGCCCGGCATCGACGGGTTCGAGGTGTGCCGGCGCATCCGGCGCACGGACCAGTTGCCGATCATCCTGCTCACCGCGCGCAGCGATGACATCGATGTGGTGGTGGGCCTGGAGTCGGGGGCCGACGACTACGTCGTGAAACCGGTGCAGGGGCGCGTCCTGGACGCCCGGATCCGGGCCGTGCTGCGGCGCGGCGAGCGGGAGGCCAACGACGCGGCGGCGTTCGGCTCGCTGGTCATCGACCGGGCCGCGATGACCGTCACCAAGAACGGCGAGGACCTGCAACTGACGCCCACCGAGCTGCGGTTGCTGCTCGAACTGAGCAGGCGTCCCGGCCAGGCCCTGTCGCGGCAGCAGCTGCTGCGGCTGGTGTGGGAGCACGACTACCTCGGTGACTCGCGGCTCGTCGACGCCTGTGTGCAGCGGCTGCGCGCGAAGGTCGAGGACGTGCCGTCGTCGCCGACCCTGATCCGTACCGTGCGCGGCGTGGGCTACCGGCTGGACACGCCTCAGTGACGGAGCCGCTCGACAAGCCGGCCGACCAGCCGCACGACAAGCCCGCCGACAAGCCCCGCGGCCCGGCCGCCGCGAAGAAGGCCATCCTGGCCGGCCTGCGCTTCACCAGCCTGCGGCTGCGGCTCGTCGCCGTCTTCGCCCTGGTCGCCCTGACGGCCGCGGTGTCCGCGTCCGGGATCGCGTACTGGCTCAACCGCGAGGCGGTCCTCACCCGCACCCAGGACTCCGCGCTCAGCGACTTCCAGCAGGAGATGCAGAACCGGGCGGCCGTGCTGCCCGAGCACCCCACGCAGGGCGAGCTGCAGCACGCGGCGAACCTGATGGCGAACAGCAGCCAGCACTTCAGCGTGCTGCTGATCGGCACGGACGAGAACGGCCGCGAGGTCGTGGGCAATTCGGACCTGGACGCGTTCACGCCCGCCGACGTGCCGCGGTCGCTGCGCAAGGCGGTGAACGAGAAGCAGACGATCACCGAGAACAACAAGCACCCGTACCACCTGTACTGGCAGCGGACCACGCAGGACGACACCCCGTACCTGGTGGGCGGCGCGAAGGTGGACGGCGGGCCGACCGGTTACATGCTGAAGTCGCTGGAGCCGGAGGCCAAGGACCTCAACTCGCTGGCCTGGTCGCTCGGCATCGCCACGGCGCTGGCGCTGATCGGCTCGGCGCTGCTCGCGCAGGCCGCGGCGACGACCGTGCTCAAGCCGGTGCACCGGCTCGGGGTCGCGGCCCGCCGGCTCGGCGAGGGCAAGCTCGACACCCGTCTGCGCGTGTCCGGCACGGACGAACTCGCCGAGCTGTCCCGGACGTTCAACGGCGCCGCCGCCAGCCTGGAGAAACGGGTCGCCGACATGCGGGCCCGCGACGAGGCCTCGCGCCGCTTCGTGGCCGACATGTCGCACGAGCTGCGCACCCCGCTCACCGCGATCACCGCGGTCACCGAGGTCCTGGAGGAGGAGCTCGACGCCGAGACCGGGTCCGTGGACCCGATGATCGAGCCCGCCGTGCGGCTGGTGGTCAGCGAGACCCGCCGGCTGAACGGCCTGGTCGAGAACCTGATGGAGGTCACCCGCTTCGACGCGGGCACCGCACGGCTCGTCCTCGACTACGTCGACATCGCCGACCAGATCACCGCCTGCATCGACGCCCGCGCCTGGCTGGACGCCGTCGACCTCGACGCGGAGCGCGGCAACATGGCCCGCCTCGACCCGCGCCGGCTCGACGTCATCCTCGCCAACCTGATCGGCAACGCCCTCAAGCACGGCGGCTCGCCGGTGCGGGTCTCCGTGCGCACCGAGGGCGACGAACTCGTCATCGACGTGCGCGACCACGGTCCCGGCATCCCCGAGGACGTCCTGCCGCACGTCTTCGACCGGTTCTACAAGGCGAGCGCGTCGCGGCCGCGGTCGGAGGGCAGCGGCCTCGGGCTCTCCATCGCCATGGAGAACGCGCACATCCACGGCGGCGAGATCACCGCCGCCAACTCCCCGGACGGCGGCGCCGTGTTCACGCTGCGGCTGCCGCGCGACGCCTCGCCGCTGACCGAGACGCCGCCCGACGACGGTGACGACACCAAGGGATCACAGGAAGGCGGTGTCACCAAGTGAGGCTGCGCGTACGCCTGTTGGGGCTGCTCGGCATCACGTCGGTGCTGCTGGCCGGCTGTGGCATCCGGTCCACGGAGGTGCCCACCGACTTCGGTGCGGCGCCCACCCGCGTGGGCTGCTCCCTGTCCGGCTCGGACGAGGTCGAGGCACGGGCGGGCGGCGAGTTCGCGGTGCAGGTCTATCTCGTCTGTACGTCGCAGCTGGTGACGGTCGACCGCACGGTCACCGTGGACCGCAGCCAGGGCACGGACCGCGTCGTGATCGCGCAGCAGCTCCTGGAGCAGCTGGCGAAGCGCCCGCCGGCGGAGGAGCGGCAGGCCGGCTACTCGACGGACGTCCGCTCCGGCACCCGGGTCACCGGACCGCAGAAGGACGACCCGGCCGACGCCCTGCGGCTGAACACGCCGCCGGACGACCTCTCGCCGTACGCCCTGGCCCAGATCGTCTGCACGTTCGCGAACAGCCAGGTGACGGCGGAGGACGGCGAGCACGTGGTGCTCGGCGGTCCCGGTGACGACCCGCTGCGCGACTACGAGTGCTCGGACGCGGTGAAGGCACGGCCCGGACTCATCCCGGCACCCGCCGAGACCGTCGGGTGACCCGGGCCATCCCGAACCCCCCGGAACCGATCCTCCCGCCCCCGGCGTCTAGGGGGGCGTGCAGCGCCATCGCTCGGGCGGCCACAGCGCCGCCTTCCGCTTCCGTACGGCAGGGCTAGCCCTTCTCGCCGTGCATCTTCTGCTCGTCGGATGGATCACGCTGCGCCCCCTGGACGTGCCATGGGTCAGCGCCGCGAACCTGCATCCGCTGGCGGGCATCCGCGCCGATCTGGCGCTCGGCTGGCGCGAGGGGGCGAAGCGCATCGGCGAGGGACTCGCCCTGCTCGCGCCGCTCGGCGTGCTGCTCCCGCTGGCCGGTGGCCGGCTCCACGTCTCGGTGTGGGGTTCGCTGGTGCGCACGGTCGCGGCGGGCGCCCTCATCTCGCTCGGCATCGAGCTGTTGCAGACGGGGGTGCCGGGCCAGGTCGTCGACATCGACTCGCTGCTGCTCAACACGGTGGGCGTGGGGCTCGCACACCTCGCGGTGACGCCCGCCCTCAGGGCGTGGCTCCGCCGTAGGTCCGAGCGGCTTCCCCTGCCCGTGGAGGAGTCTCCTCAGGGTCGGACCCCGACGATTACCAGGGTCGGCATCGCCCCGTGAGCTGACGCTTTGCCCGGTTCGTGACCGTACCTTCGAAGACGTAGACAGCAATCCTCGAAGGTTCGCGAAGGAGCCCACCATGACCGCCCTGGCCCGCCCCACCAACGGACGGATGATCGGCGGAGTGTGCGCAGCGCTGGCACGGCGCTTCGGCACCTCCGCGACCACGATGCGCGTGATCTTCCTGCTCTCGTGTCTGCTGCCCGGCCCCCAGTTCCTGCTGTACATCGCGCTGTGGGTGCTGCTGCCGAGCGAGGGCAAGGTCCGCCAGGCCTGGTGACCCACGGCCGGTGACGGCGCACGCCGAAGGGGCGCACCCGCGGATCGCGGGTGCGCCCCTTCGGCGTTCTGCGGTGCGGGTCAGCCGCCCAGCGGCAGGCCGCCGCCGGCCAGCGGCAGGCCCTGGGTGGGCAGGCCCTGCGTGGGCAGCCCGCCGAGCAGCCCGGAGACCGGGTCGCCGCCCTCGGCGACCTTCTCGACGACGGGCTGCGCGGCGGTGAGGCCGCCGCCCAGGGCGTTGTGCGCGGCGCTCACGGCCTCCGGGCCACCGGCGGGCAGCGTGCTCGCCGCCTGCTCGAGGGGCACGGCCGAGGTCACGGAGCCGAGGGCCCCGGCGGCGTCGGGAACGGCCGGGGCGGCGTTCGCGGCACCGGCACCGGCGGCGGCGAAGGCGACACCGAGAGCGGCGACACCGAGGGTCTTGGCAGCAGACTGCTTCATGGGTCCCTTGTTCCTGATTCCTTGAAGACGGGGTTCCGTGCTGGCCAACACCCCAACCCGCCGGGGAGTTACTGGACCCTCTGCGCCACGCCCTCTCGCAACCCACCGCCGCGAAGGGAAGAACCGCAGGTCAGAGGCGCGCGGACGGCCTCGTGAACCTGAGGTGACAGTATGTCGATCTTCGTCAACACCAGGTTGACCGGAAGGGTGGGTTCCGATTGGTTCGGCCTACTGGAACAGCCACTCCGCGCGCAGCTCGGCGTACCGCGGCTTGACCACGTCGTTGATCATGGCGAGGCGCTCGTCGAACGGGATGAACGCCGACTTCAACGCGTTCACCGTGAACCATTCGAAGTCCGTCAGCGAGTAACCGAACGTCTCGGCCAGCAGTCCGAACTCGCGGCTCATGGAGGTCCCCGACATGAGCCTGTTGTCCGTGTTGACCGTGACGCGGAAGCGCAGCTTGCGCAGCAGCCCGATGGGGTGCTCGGCGAGGGAGCTCGCCGCGCCCGTCTGGAGGTTGGACGACGGGCACATCTCCAGCGGGACGCGCTTGTCACGGACGTACGAGGCGAGCCGGCCCAGCTGGACGCCGCCGTCGGCCTCGACCTTGATGTCGTCGATGATGCGCACGCCGTGCCCGAGCCGGTCGGCGCCGCACCACTGCAGGGCCTGCCAGATGGAGGGCAGGCCGAACGCCTCGCCCGCGTGGATCGTGAAGTGGTTGTTCTCGCGCTTGAGGTACTCGAACGCGTCGAGGTGGCGGGTGGGCGGGAAGCCCGCCTCGGCGCCCGCGATGTCGAAGCCGACGACGCCCGAGTCGCGGTAGCGGTTGGCGAGTTCGGCGATCTCCAGGGCGCGGGCCGCGTGCCGCATCGCGGTGAGCAGCGCGCCGACCCGGATGCGGTGCCCGTTCGCCTTCGCGCGGCGCTCGCCCTCGCGGAAGCCCTCGTTGACCGCCTCGACGACCTCCTCGAGGGTGAGGCCCCGCTCCAGGTGCTGCTCCGGCGCGTAGCGGATCTCGGCGTAGACGACGCCGTCCTCGGCGAGGTCCTCGGCGCACTCGGCGGCGACCCGGAAGAGGGCCTCCTTGGCCTGCATGACGGCGCAGGTGTGCGCGAACGTCTCCAAGTACCGCTCCAGGGAACCGGAGTCGGCCGCCTCACGGAACCAGATGCCCAGCTTGTCGGGGTCGGTCTCGGGCAGGTTCTCGTAGCCCTGCTCGCGCGCCAGATCGACGATCGTGCCCGGGCGCAGGCCGCCGTCGAGGTGGTCATGGAGGAGGACCTTGGGCGCGCGGCGGATCTGCTCGGGGGTCGGCACCTGGCGGCCGTCGGGGTTCGCGGTGGTCTGGCTCGTCATTTCGGCACTCTAACTCCTACGCGCGTAGATCGCGCCGGTTCGTTGTCGGTTCGTTGCCGACGGAGCACCGGGTCAAGATCGGTCGATACGTAACAGTGACCCTGCGGACGGGTGGCGTACATCAGGGCTTCTGACACTGTTCTGTCATGCAGCAGCAAGCGACGCCGGTCCGTGCGGCCAGGCTCGGCAAGGCGGTCGGCCCCGTGCCGAGGGCGGTCAGCGGCGTGGTGCTGCTGCTGCCCCCGGGCGAGGAGACGTCCACCCGCAGACCGTCGCCCCTTGCCGCCCCGGCCATACGCTCCCTCGCCCGCCGCCTCACGCGCGCGGGCCGGGACGACGGCCTGGTCGCGCACGTCGTGCACTACCGGGTCCGCGGCTGGAACGGGGCGCAGGCCGGGCTCGCCCGGGACGCCGAGTGGGCGGCCGACGAGGTCGTGCGCCGGTACGGGGACGTGCCGGTGTGTCTGCTCGGCGTCGACATGGGCGGACGCGCGGCGCTGCACGCGGGCGGCCACCCGGCCGTCAACTCCGTGCTGGCGCTCGCCCCCTGGCTGCCGGAGGACGATGTCGCGGCGCCGCCCGAACCGGTGAAGCAGCTCGCGGGGCGGCGGGTCCTGATCGTGCACGGCACCGACGACCGGCGCACGGACCCGGAGCTGTCGTTCCGGCTGGCCGGGCGGGCGAAGAAGGCGAACCGGGACGTGTGCCGGTTCGAGGTGCACTCGGACGGGCACAGTCTGGCCGGGCACCGGCCCGAAGTCACCGCGCTCGCCGCCGACTTCACGCTCGGCACGCTCTTCGGCCACCCGTTCTCCCGGCCGCTGCAGGACGCGCTCGCGGCGCCGCCGCCGATCGGGCTGCGGATGCCGCTCGCGGCCGGGTTCGGTCAGTCGCTGGGGAGGTAGTCCCCGGCGTCCGTGACGTGCCCGGCGTCCGCGGCGTTCCCGGACGCGGCGAGCAGCGCGCCGAGGACCCGCGGCGCGTCGTTCTCCCCCGCGAGGACCAGGACCGTGCGGTCGCCGTCGGCGCACTCCACGACGACGGGGGGCTCGCGCCGGCTCGGCGGCGTGAACGGCGGGTCCCCCACGAGGAGTTCACGCACCCGGCGCACCGTGAGGGTGGCCGGGAGCGGGGCGAGCGCGACCTTCCCCGCGGGGTCCGGGGTGGCCGTCGGGGGGCCGTCGCCGATCACCAGGCAGTCGTAGCCCGGCCTGCTGTAGGGCACGTCGCCGTGCACCACCGCGCGCAGCACCCGCCGCCCGGCGGGCGGCACCGGGACGACCCTCGCCGGGCCCCGGCGGCCGCGCCGCACCGACCACCAGCACACCAGGACCGAGAACAGCAGCGCCGGGACGACGGCGCCCGCGGTGAACCGCAGCCCCGCCCACACGTCGGAGCCCAGGAGCACGACCGGGAAGCCGGTGCACGCGACGAGGAGGCCCGTCACGAACCCGACGATGTGGCCCCAGGGGTACCGGTCGCCCGCGCGCACCGGCCGGCGGCGGCTGCGCGCCCAGAACGAGAGGGCGCCGAGCCCGCCGGCCAGCGCCGCCACCGCGAACGCGCCGGGCAGCCGGCCGTCGTGCACCCGGGACAGCGCGGCCTGCTGCGTACGGTCACCGAACCGGACCGCCCTGACCTGGTCCTTCCAGTACGTGACGGTGACCCGGTCACCGCGGCGCACCGCGTCGTGGACCGGACCGGGGTCGAGGAGCTCGACCCGGTGGTCGTCGCCCGCGGGGGCACCGGCGGCCCGCAGCCGCAGGGAGAAGCGGGCGTTCCGGTCGTCGGAGTCGCGGCCCTTGGCCGTGACGGTCTCCGGGACGGCGGCCCGGCAGGTGTCGGCGCGGGTGCCCGCGGGGCAGTCGGGGGCCGCCGCGTACGCCCGGTTGTCCGCCTCGGCGAGCGGGACGAGGGCGAACAGGACGGCGCCGGCCAGGGCGAGGAACAGGCCCGTCAGGCCGAACCGCCGCGCCCTGAGCGCCCAGTCACCGGATGTTCCGGAACCGTCTCCCACCGTGTCCTGCCCGCCCGTCGTCCCTCGGCCGTCCGCCGCCGCCTCCCGGCATGGTGGCACGGGTGGGCTACTCCAGCCCCGTCTGCTCCGGCAGCAGCCGCCCCCGCCGGGACAGCAGGAACTTCTTGAACGCGGCGACCGGCGGGGTGTCCGGGTGGCCGTCGAGCCAGGCCACCCCGATCTCCCGGACCGCCCGCTGCCCGGTCACGGCCAGCTCCACAACGCCGGGGCGCGGCACGGCCGGTGGCGGCAGCAGGGCCACCCCGAGCCCCGCCGCGACCAGGCCCCGCAGCGTCTCCGCCTCCTCGCCCTCGAACGCGATCCGCGGCTTGAAGCCCGCCTCCGCGCACAGGTCGTCGGTGATGCGGCGCAGCCCGTAGCCGGGCTCCAGGGTGACGAACACCTCGTCGGCGGTCTCGGCGAGGCGGATGCGCTTGCGGGTCGCGAGGCGGTGGTCCTCGGGGACGACGAGGCGCAGCCGCTGCTCGTCGAGGCGGCGGGCCACCAGGCCGGGGGCGTCCGGCACCGGAGAGGTGAGGCACAGGTCGAGCTCGCCCGCGCGCAGCCGCTCCAGCATGGCCTCGCCGTAGTTCTGGACGAGGCTGAAGCGGATCCGGGGATGGTCGGCGCGGAAGGCGCGGATCAGGCCGGGCACCGTCTCCGTCCCCATGGTGTGCAGGAAGCCGAAGGCGACCTTGCCCGATTCCGGGTCGGCGTCGGCGCGGACGGACTCGGCCGCCTTCTCCACCTCGCCGAGGGCCCGCTCGACCGAGCCGAGGAAGGTGCGGCCCGCGGGCGTGAGCGACACCGTGCGGCCGTGCCGGGCGAACAGGTCGACGCCCAGGTCCTGTTCGAGCCGGACCATCGCGCGCGACAGCGTCGACTGCGGGACGTTCAGCTCCTGCGCGGCGCGGGTCACGTGCTCGGTGCGGGCGACCGCGGCGAAGTAGGAGAGCCGCGGCGCGAGCAGGGTGACCATGTCTTCTGCGTCACTGGACGGTGACGGGCGCCGCTGTGACCTCTGCTCATGCTCCATGGGAACGATTATGGAGTGTTCATGCATTGGACGCATGAGTCGGGCGGTCCTACCTTCGTCGGTATGTCTCCTGCCAGTAGCCGGGCGGCCGCCACTCCTGCGGTCGCCGCCCCCGTCCCTTCACCTTCCTCCGGTGACACCCGCATGAGTCCGGGCGGGCCCGGCTACCGCCGGATGAGCTTCGCCCTGTTCCTCGCCGGTGTCGCGACCTTCGCGCTGCTCTACTCCACGCAGGCCCTGCTCCCCCTCGTCTCCGCCGACTTCGGCGCCAGCGCGAGCGCGGCGAGCTGGACGGTGTCCGGTGCGACCGGCGCGCTCGCGCTGTGCGTGCTGCCGCTGAGCGCCCTGTCGGAGCGGTTCGGGCGGCGCACGGTGATGACGGCCTCCCTGTCGGTGGCGGTCACGCTCGGGCTGCTGGTCCCCTTCGCGCCGAACCTCGGGGTGCTGATCGCGCTGCGGGCGCTGCAGGGCGCGGCGCTGGCCGGGCTGCCGGCCTCGGCGATGGCGTACCTCGCGGAGGAGGTGCGGCCGAAGGCGCTGGTCGCGGCCATCGGCCTGTTCGTCGCGGGCAACTCCATCGGCGGCATGAGCGGCCGGGTCATCGGCGGCTGGATCGCGCAGGCGTGGGGCTGGCGGGCGGCCGTCGGCACCATCGGGGTGATCGCGGTGGTCTGCGCGATCGCCTTCCGGATGCTGCTGCCCGCGCCGCGCAACTTCACGCCGGGCTCGCTGCGGCCCCGGGCGCTCGCCCGGACGGTCGGCGGCCACCTCGCCAACCCGCTGCTGCGCCGCCTGTACGTGATCGGCGCACTGTTCATGACGGTGTTCGGCGCGGTCTACACGGTGATCGGCTACCGGCTCACGGCCGCCCCGTTCTCCCTGCCCCAGGGCGTCGTCGGCTCGATCTTCCTGATCTACCTCGTGGGCACGGCCTCGTCGGCGGCGGCCGGGAAGCTGGTCGCGCGGCTCGGGCGGCGCGGCACCCTGTACCTGGCCGCGGGCACCACGACGGCGGGCCTGCTGCTCGCCCTGGTGCCCCAACTGCTCGTCGTGCTGCTCGGGTTGATGCTGATCACGGCGGGCTTCTTCGCCGGGCACGCGACCGCCTCGTCGTCCGTCAGCCACACCGCCACGCACGGCAGGGCGCAGGCGTCGGCGCTCTACCAGTCCGCGTACTACATCGGCTCCAGCGTCGGCTCGGCCGTCGGCGCCGTCGCCTTCCACGCGGCGGGCTGGGGCGGCACGGTCGCCCTCGGATTCGTCGCGGTGCTCGGCGTCGTCTCGATCACGGTGTGGGGCACGTACGCGGCGCGGGCCACGGCCCGCGGGACGGTGCGCGGAGCGGCGCACGCGCACTGAGACCGCCTGGCCACTCCTGGTGGCAGGCGTCCCTCGCATGACCACCTCACCCCTCGGACCTGCGCATTTCGCCGGTCCGGGGGCCGTTGTCAGTGGGCTGCGGTAGCTTGCGGAGTGCTGGGACTCACAGCTGCTTGGGGGCGTTGGACAATGAGCGACACCGCGACGAAGGCCGGACTCGAAGACCTGGAGAAGTACCGGGTCGAGCTGACCGGGTACTGCTATCGGATGCTGGGCTCGGCGTTCGAGGCCGAGGACGCCGTGCAGGACACGATGGTGCGGGCCTGGCGCAGCTTCGACAAGTTCGAGGGCCGCTCCTCGCTGCGCTCCTGGCTGTACCGGATCGCGACGAACGTCTGCCTGGACCTGCTGAACGCGGGGAACAAGCGGGCCCGTCCGATGGACCTGACGGCCGCCGCGCCGCTCGCGCAGGCCGCACTGAATCCGCGCCCCGACAATGTCTGGCTGGAGCCGATGCCCGACGCCCGTGTCCTGCCGACCGTGCACGATCCGGCCGAGGCGGCCGTGGCCCGCGAGTCCGTGCGGCTCGCGTTCGTCGCGGCCCTGCAGCAACTGCCGTCGAAGCAGCGGGCGGTGCTGATCCTGCGCGAGGTCCTGGCCTGGAAGGCGCAGGAGGTCGCGGAGCTGCTCGACACCTCGGTGGCGTCGGTGAACAGCGCGCTGCAGCGGGCCCGCGCCACGCTCGCGGACGCACCCCCCGCCGACTCGGCGACGGCGAACCCGCTCGACGAGGAGCAGCAGAAGCTCCTGGAGCGCTACGTCACGGCCTTCGAGGGCTATGACATGAAGGCGCTCACCGAGCTCCTCGCCGAGGACGCCGTCATGACGATGCCGCCGTTCGACCTCTGGCTGCGCGGCACGGACGACATCACGGGCTTCATGCTCACGCTCGGCCACGAGTGCGAGGGCTCCCGCCTGCTGCCGGTCTCGGCGAACGGGACGCCGGCGTTCGCCCACTACAAGCCCGACCCGGAGAACGGCGGGTTCACGCCGTGGGCGATCCAGGTCCTGGAGATCTCAGAGGGCCGGATCGCCGGATTCCACTGCTTCCTGGACCTCAGCAAGCGGTGGTTCCCGCTGTTCGGCGTCCCGGAGCACCTCGACGCCTGAGTCGTCCGCCCCGGGCGCCTCGGCTCTCAGCACACCGGCAAGACCGGCGAGTTGGATCAGCAGGGCCAGCTTCGGGGACGGATCGCGCAGCCTGATCCGTCCCCCGGCCCGGCGGGCCGCGAGCTGCATCCGGGCGAGGGCGTCGATGGTCGCGAGGTCGGCGCCGGTCACCCCGGAGACGTCGACGACCACGGTCGGTGTGATCGCCCGGGCGGCGAGGACGCGCTCGCACAACCCGGGTGCGTCGCCGGGTCGGACGGGCCCGGCGACCACCACGACAGAAGGAGACGAGGAAGCAGCCACGTAATCAGGACCGGGCGGCGGGCCGGAACTCATCGGTGCCGTCCGGATACGCGGCGTGTGCTGGGTCACGTTGAGCTGGATCAACGTTGACCTGCGGTTCGTTCGCGGCCGAGGGTGGGGTACGTGCAGGGGGTACTCAACGGATTCGCGGTCATCGCGGTCGTCATCGCGGTCGGTTACGTGATCGGGCGGCGCGGCTATCTCGGCGACGGCGGCCGCGAGGTCCTCACCAAGCTGGCCTTCCACGTGGCGACGCCCGCCCTGCTCTTCACGATGCTCGCCAAGGCCGACCTGTCCCTGATCCTCTCGCCGAGCCTGCTGGTCACCGCGCTGTCCACGGTGGCGGTGGCGAGCGTCTTCGTGACGGTGGGGGTCGTGCGCCGCTGGGGCGTGGGCCGCACCACGATCGGCGCGCTCTGCTCCTCGTACGTGAACTCGGGGAACCTGGGCATCCCGATCGCGGTGTACGTGCTGGGCGACGCGTCGCTCGTGGCGCCGGTCCTGCTCTTCCAGCAGATCGTGGTGACCCCGGTCGCCCTGACGATCCTGGACCTGGCGGAGGCGTCGTCCGGGCCGCGGCTCACGTGGGCGCAGCGCCTCTTCACGCCGTTCCGCAATCCGATCGCGATCGGTTCGCTGTCCGGGGTGCTGGTGTCGGCGACGGGTTGGACGGTGCCCTCCCCCGTCTTCGACCCGCTGGAACTGATCGCGAACATGTCGGTCCCGGCGATCCTGATCGCGTTCGGGATCTCGCTGTGCGGCAGTTCCTGGCCGGGCGGCCGGGGCGCGGACCGGGTGCCGGTGCTGCTGTCGACGTCCCTCAAGGCGATCGGCCAGCCGCTGGCGGCCTGGGCGCTGGCCTCGTTCGTCTTCGGCCTGCACGGCGCCCGTCTCCTGGACGTCGTGGTGACCTCGGCGCTCCCGGCGGCCCAGAACCTCTTCACGTACGCGAGCCGATATCGGGTGGGCGAGCGGCTGGCCCGGGAGTCGATCCTGCTGTCGACGATGGTCTCGGTGCCGGTGCTGGTCGTGGTGGCGGCGCTGCTGGGGTGACGTCAGTCGTTGAGGGGGAGCCCGTTGGTGTCGAGGGTGACGTCGAAGGGGGCGGGCAGCCTGAGCTCCTCGCCGTACTCGACGGAGGCCAGCACCCGGTAGGTGCCGTTCGCGGGCTCACCGTAGAGGGTCGCGGTCGGACGACCGGAGTGCCACGGGTCGAGGAGCAGATAGAGCGGGACGCCCGCCTTGGCGTAGCCGTGGGCCTTCTTGACCCGGTCGTGGTTGGCGTTGCTCGGTGAGGTGATCTCCACGACCAGTTCTGCCTCGGCGGCCTGGACACGCCGGCGTTCCCGCAAGGCGGCCCGCGGGACCACGCAGAGGTCGGGGATGTAGAGGCCCTTGGCGTCGGCGGCGACCAGGCCCAGGGTCTGGTAGATCCCGTAGTCATCAGTGACCACGCTGTAGAGAAGGCGCTGGACCAGCTCAGCAGCATCGTTGTGCTCTTCGGAAGGCGGCGGTGCCAAGGTGACGATCCCCTCGATGATCTCCACCTTGCAGCCCTCGGGGGCGTCCGTCTCCTCCCAGACACGGACGGTCGCGTCCCAGTCCGAGCCGGCGGACGGCCCGGGCTCGACGGCGAGTGCGCTCATGGCGGTGCTCCTTCGGTCGTCACCGATACCAGCATGCCGAACGGGACCGGCGCGGGTCCACCGATCCCGTTCACCCGAAAGGGACGCCTCGGAGAAATCCCCAGGTCAGCCGATACGTTCCAGCACGATCGGGCCCGCCGTGAACTCCGTCCCCGCGGGCGCGATGTCGTACGCGCCGTCGAGCGCCTCCAGGGCGTACGCGAAGCGCTCGGGGGTGTCCGTGTGCAGGGTCAGCAGGGGGCGGCCCGCGACGACCGGGTCGCCCGGCTTCGCATGCAGTTCGATGCCGGCGGCGGCCTGCACCGGGTCCTCCTTGCGGGCCCGCCCGGCGCCGAGCCGCCAGGCCGCGAGGCCCACCGAGAGGGCGTCGAGCCGGGTGAGGACGCCGGACCGCGGCGCCGTCACGACGTGCGTCTCGCAGGCCACCGGCAGCGCGGCCGAGGGGTCACCGCCCTGCGCCGCGATCATCCGCCGCCACGCGTCCATCGCCGAGCCGTCCGCGAGGGCCTTCGCCGGGTCGGCGTCCTTCAGGCCGGCCGCGTCGAGCATCTCGCGGGCCAGGGCGAGGGTGAGCTCGACGACGTCGGCGGGGCCGCCGCCGGCCAGCACCTCGACGGATTCCCGTACTTCGAGCGCGTTGCCCGCGGTCAGGCCGAGCGGGGTGTTCATGTCCGTCACGAGCGCGACCGTCGGCAGACCGTGGTCGGCGCCCAACCCGACCATCGTGGCCGCGAGTTCCCGGGCCTGGTCGAGCTCGCGCATGAAGGCGCCCGTGCCGACCTTCACGTCGAGCACGAGGGAGCCGGTGCCCTCCGCGATCTTCTTCGACATGATCGAGGAGGCGATCAGCGGGATGCAGTCCACGGTCGCCGTGACGTCGCGCAGCGCGTAGAGCTTCTTGTCGGCGGGGGCGAGGCCGCTGCCGGGCGCGCAGATCACGGCGCCCACGTCCTCCAGGGTCCGCATCATCTCCTCGTTCGAGATGTCCGCGCGCCAGCCGGGGATCGCCTCCAGCTTGTCGAGGGTGCCGCCGGTGTGGCCGAGACCCCGTCCCGACAGCTGCGGCACGGCCGCGCCGCAGGCCGCGACGAGGGGGGCGAGCGGCAGCGTGATCTTGTCCCCGACGCCGCCCGTGGAGTGCTTGTCGGCGGCGGGCCGCGCGAGGACCGAGAAGTCCATCCGCTCGCCGGAGTCGATCATCGCGGCCGTCCAGCGGGCGATCTCCGCGCGGTCCATCCCGTTCAGGAAGATCGCCATGGCCAGGGCCGACATCTGCTCGTCGGCGACCTCGCCCCGTGTGTACGCGTCGACGACCCAGTCGATCTGGGCGTCGCTGAGGCGGCCCCGGTCCCGCTTCGTACGGATGACGGAGATGACGTCCATGGCTTTCCTTCCGGCTCGGGCGTGCGAGGTGCGCGCGTGGATCCCGCCGACTCTACGCGCATAGACGCCGCAGGTGAAGACGTCCGGGCGACGGCCGACGCATCACCGTCGACGACCCGCCCGGCGGGAACAAGCGGCTGCGCAACGCGGTGACCCCGGGGGCCCCACCACGCGTCGGGCCCGGCACCGCGAGAGCGGTACCGGGCCCGACGCGCGTACGGGAACCGTCAGTTCAGGTGCTCGGGGCCGAACGCGTCCGGCAGCATCTCCGCCAGCGTCCGCACCCCGCCCGGCGTCTCCAGGAGCAGCTCCCGGCCGCCGAACTCGTACAGCAGCTGGCGGCAGCGGCCGCACGGCATGAGCAGGTCGCCCTTGCCGTCCACGCACGTGAAGTGCGTCAGCCGCCCGCCGCCCGTGAGCTGCAGCTGCGAGACCAGCCCGCACTCGGCGCACAGTCCTATGCCGTACGAGGCGTTCTCGACGTTGCAGCCGGTGACCGTGCGGCCGTCGTCGACGCGGGCCGCCGCACCGACCGGGAAGCCCGAGTACGGGGCGTACGCACGGGACATGGCCTCGCGCGCGGCCGCCCGCAGGGCCTCCCAGTCGGTGTCGGTCACTTGCCCTGTCCCTTCCGGTACGGCTGTCCGTTCGCCTTCGGCATGCGCAGCCGTTGGGCCGAGAGTGCCAGAACCAGCATGGTCAGGACGTACGGCATCGCCGTGGCGACCTGGCTCGGCACCGAGTCCGTGGACGCGTACCAGAAGAAGAGCAGCACCGAGACGGCGAGCGTCACGACGCCGCCCACGTACTTCTTCTTCCAGATCAGCCAGGCCACCGCGAGCAGCGCCAGGATCGCGATCAGCAGGAGCAGCGCGTGCGTGTTCTCCGTGCCGCCGCGGACCTTGAGGGTGTCGCTGTAACCGAACAGGCCCGCGCCCAGGGCGAGTCCGCCCGGCATCCAGTTGCCGAAGATCATCGCGGCGAGACCGATGTAGCCGCGGCCGCCGGTCTGGCCCTCCAGGTAGTAGTTGGAGGAGACCATGGAGAGGAAGGCGCCGCCGAGACCGGCCAGCGCGCCGGAGATGATCACGGCCAGGTACTTGTACTTGATCACGTTGACGCCGAGCGACTCGGCCGCGATCGGGTTCTCACCGCAGGAGCGCAGGCGCAGACCGAACGAGGTGCGCCACAGGATCCACCAGGAGAGCGGGACCAGGGCGACAGCGATCAGCGTCAGCCAGGACACCCGGGTCATCACGCCGCCGAGCAGGCCGGCGAGGTCGGATATCAGGAAGTAGCCCTGCTTGTTGAGGTCGCCGAGGGCGTCCGCGAGGCCGGGGACCGTGAACTCGCCGAGGCTCGGCACCGCGGGCGACTGGCGGGAGGTGGCCCCCTCCATGCCGTCGTAGGTGAGGACCGAGAGGTAGCGGGTGGCGCCGAGGGCCAGGATGTTGATGGCCACACCGGAGACGATGTGGTTCACGTTGAAGGTGACCGTCGCGAGGGCGTGCACCAGGCCGCCGATCGCGCCGCCGATCAGGGCGGCGACGACACCGGTCCACGGACCCCACTGGTAGCCGGCCCAGGCACCGAACCAGGTGCCGAGGATGAGCATGCCCTCCAGGCCGATGTTGACCACACCGGCCCGCTCGGCCCACAGACCGCCCAGACCGGCCATGCCGATCGGGACGGCGAGGCGCAGCGCCGTGGACATCTGGCTGACGGAGGTGAGGCCGTCGGCGTCGGTGATCAGCCGGACCGCCGAGACCAGGCAGAGCAGCCCGGCGATGATCAGGAGCAGGACGGGAAGGCTGAGCTTGCGCCGGGTCGCCGGGGCGGCGGCCGGCGTCTTGTCGAGTGCGGGAGCCGTGCTCATCGGGCCGCCACCTCCTTCTTCGTGTCGTTGGTGTCGTCGCTGTCGCTGTCGGTGGTGCCGAGGACGTGGCCCGCGGCGAGTTCGGCACCGACGCGCTGTTGCTGGCGGCGGGTGCCCCAGACGCGGACCGACTCGTAGGAGACGACCACGGCGATCACGATCAGGCCCTGCATGATCGTGGCGATCTCGGAGCTGTAGCCCTGGAGGTCGAGCGGGTCGGCCGCGTTGAACAGCCAGGACAGCAGCAGCGAGGCGAGCGCCATGCCCGCCGGGCTGTTGCGGCCGAGCAGCGCCACGGTGATGGCGTTGAAGCCGAGCGAGGCCGGGAAGGAGTCGGAGAAGGTGTGCGTCGAGCCGAGCAGCGTCGGCAGGCCGGCGAGGCCCGCGATCGCGCCCGACAGGAGCATCGCGGTGAGGACCATCTTCTTCGCCGAGACGCCGGAGGCGGCGGCCGCGGACTCGGAGGCGCCCGAAGCGCGCAGGTCGAAGCCGAACCGGGTGCGGTTGAGCATCAGCCAGTAGATGACGCCGAGGGCGACGCCGACGATGACGAAGCCGTAGATCGTGCCGACGCCCTCGCCCATGTCGATGCCCGGGAACCAGCCGGCCTTGTCCATCTCGCCGGTGGTCCGGTTGTTGCCGACGGCGACGCCGAAGGCGTCCTCCAGGGTGAGGTAGGAGATCACCGACGCGGCGATGGAGTTGAGCATGATCGTGGAGACGACCTCGCTCACGCCGCGGGTCACCTTGAGGACACCGGCGATGCCGGACCAGATCGCGCCCGTGACCGCGGCCGACAGGATGAGCAGCGGGATCTGCAGGAACGCCGGGAAGGCGATGTGCGCGCCGACGATGGCGGTAACGCAGGCGGCGAGCCGGTACTGGCCCTCGACGCCGATGTTGAAGAGGTTCATCCGGAAGCCGACGGCCACGGCGAGCGCGCCGATGTAGAGACCGGCGGCGTCATTGATGATGAGGACCTGGACGTCGGAGAACGTCGCCTGCTCGAACATGATCGAGAACGGCTCGAAGGGGTTCTCCCCGGAGGCCGCGAGCACGATCGAGGTCAGCGCGAACGCCACGACCAGGGCGATGACGGGACCGGCCGCCGCGAGCAGGACCCGCTCGGAATCCCAGCGCTTGAAGATGTTCATGGTCAGGCACCGTCTTCCGTGTGCTCCAGGTGGCCCGAGGCGGCACCGGTCATGGCGGATCCCAGCTCTTCCGGGGTGATGGAGGCCGGGTCTGCGTCGGCGACCAGGCGGCCGTCGTAGATGACCCGGAGGGTGTCGGACAGGCCGATCAGTTCGTCGAGGTCGGCCGAGATGAGCAGCACGGCCAGCCCTTCGCGGCGGGCCTCGCGGATCTGGTCCCAGATCTGGGCCTGCGCGCCGACGTCCACGCCGCGGGTGGGGTGGGCGGCGATCAGGAACTTCGGGCTGTGCGACATCTCGCGGCCGACGATCAGCTTCTGCTGGTTGCCGCCGGAGAGGGAGGCCGCCGTCACGTCGATGCCGGGGGTGCGGACGTCGTACTCCTTGACGATCCGCTCGGTGTCGGCCTGCGCGGCCTTCGGGTCGAGCCACATGCCCTTGGAGTTGGGGGCCTCGGTGACGTGGCCGAGGATCCGGTTCTCCCACAGCGGGGCGTCCAGGAGGAGGCCGTGGCGGTGGCGGTCCTCGGGGATGTAGCCGACGCCGGACTCGCGGCGCCTGCGCGTGGGCCAGCCGGTGACGTCGTCGCCGAGCAGGCGGACGGTGCCGCTGTCGGCCTGCTCCAGGCCGATCAGGGTCTCGATCAGCTCGGTCTGGCCGTTGCCCTCGACACCCGCGAGGCCGAGCACCTCGCCGGCGTGGATCGTGAAGGAGATGCCGTCGAGCAGCGGCTTGCCGCCGCCGGGGGCGGCCAGGCGCAGCTCCTCGACCTGGAGGACCGGGCGGTCGGTGACGGTGGAGTCCGCGGTCTCGGGCGTCGGGAGTTCGCTGCCGACCATCAGCTCGGCGAGCTGCTTGGAGGTCGTCTCGGCGGGGACGGCCGTGCCGACGGTCGTGCCGCGCCGGATCACGGTGATCTCGTCCGCGACGGAGAGCACCTCGCCCAGCTTGTGGGAGATGAAGATGACCGCCAGGCCCTCGGACTTGAGCTCGCGCAGGTTGTCGAAGAGCGCGTCGACCTCCTGCGGGACGAGGACGGCGGTCGGCTCGTCGAGGATCAGGGTGGTGGCGCCGCGGTAGAGGACCTTGAGGATCTCCACGCGCTGGCGGTCGGCGACGCCGAGGTCCTCGACGAGGACGTCGGGGCGCACGCCGAGGCCGTAGCGCTCGGATATCTCCAGGATCTTGCGGCGGGCCTTGCCGCCGATCCCGTACAGCTTCTCGCTGCCGAGGACCACGTTCTCCAGGACCGTGAGGTTGTCCGCCAGCATGAAGTGCTGGTGGACCATGCCGATGCCGCGGGCGATGGCGTCGGCCGGCGAGGAGTACGAGACCTGTTCGCCGTGGATGGCGATGGTGCCCTCGTCCGGCTTCTGCATGCCGTAGAGGATCTTCATGAGCGTGGACTTGCCCGCACCGTTCTCGCCGACCAGGGCGTGCACGGTGCCCTTGCGGACGGTGAGGCAGATGTCGTGGTTGGCGACGACACCGGGGAACCGCTTGGTGATGCCCTTGAGTTCTACGGCGACGGCGGTCGGCGGGGAGCTTGTCGTGGCGATGGCGCACTCTCCTGGGAAAGGGGGCCGGCCTACACGCGTAGCGCCCCAACAGCGGTGTGCGAGGAGTGAGTTCGAGTACGGGATGCGATGCCGAGCAGGATCGCACGAACGGGGTACGGGGAGGGATCCCCGTACCCCGGTTCCTGCGTGGCAGGTCCGCCGAAGACGGAGGCGGACCGCTCGCGGACTACTTGACGGGCACCTTGACGGAGCCGTCGACGATGCCCGCCTCGGCCTTCTTCAGGGCCGCCTGGAGCTTCGCGTCGTTCTTGAACTCCGGGTTGGAGTCGGCGAGGGCGACCTCACCCGACTTCAGGTTGCCGGTGATGACGCCGGTCTCCGGCTTGCCGTCCTGGACGGACTTGGCGAGCTTGTAGATCGACTCGGCGACACCCTTGGTGGCCGAGGTGATGATGGAGCTCTTGTACTTCGCCAGGGCTTCCTGGTTGTACTGGTCGGAGTCGACGCCGATCGCGTACTTCTTCGCGGCGGCGGCGGCCTCGATGACGCCCTGACCGGACAGGCCGGCGGCGTGGTAGACCACGTCGGCGCCGTCCTCCAGCTGCTTCTCGGCGGCGGCCTTGCCCAGGTCGGGCGAGGCGAAGCCCTTGGCCGGGTCCTCGTCCAGGTACTGGACGTCGACCTTGATGCTCTTCTTGGTGTCCGCGACGCCCTGGCGGAAGCCGGCCTCGAACTTGTTGATCAGCGCGTTGTCGACGCCGCCGACGAAGCCGACGTGGTCGGTCTTGGTCTTCAGGGCGGCGGTGACGCCGGCCAGGTAGGAGACCTCGTTCTCCTGGAAGACCAGGTCCGCGATGTTCTTCCCCTGGACCGAGGAGTCGTCGACGATGCCGAAGGTGGTCTTCGGGTACTTCGCCGCTGCCTCCTTCACCGCCGGGGCGTAGGAGTAGCCGATGCCGACGACCGGGTTGTAGCCCATCTTCGCCAGCTGCACCAGGCGCTGGGTCTTGTCGTCGTCGGACTCGCCGTCCTTCGGCTCCTGGTCGGCCGTCTTGTAGCCGAACTCCTTCTGGCTCTTGAGCAGGCCCTCGTAGGCGGCGTCGTTGAAGGACTGGTCGCCACGGCCGCCCACGTCGTAGGCGATGGCGAGGCCCTTGGCCTTGCCGCCGTCGTCGGACGACTGGGCGTCGGAGGAGGTGCCGCCACAAGCGGAGAGGGCGAGAGCGAGAGAGGCGGTCGCGGTGCCTGCGACCGCTATGCGGGAAACCCGGCGCATTGAGAAGTGCTCCTTCGTACAAGCGCCGGCGCAGAGGACCCGACGCTGAGTTCGCCGCACAGTAACGCGCGTAGACAAAACATAAAACCCTGTCTGTCCAACTTGTTACCAGGGCGATGCGAGGCGCTCGCCACACTCCCGACGGGGCTTTCCGAATGCGAAGACGGGCGGACGCCGAAGAGTCCGGCGCCCGCCCTCGACGTTGTACGTATGACGGATTCGACGTCATACGTACAACTCACTTCTTCGGCTTGGTGTCCACCTTGATCGTGCCGTCGATGATGCCCTTCTTGGCCTTGGCGACGGCGTCGGCGAGACCGGCGATCTCCTGGAACTTGGGGTTCGACTCGGAGGCGCCCACGCCGTCGACCTTGAGGTCGAAGGTCTGCACACCGCTCAGCGGCTTGCCGTCCTTGACCGACTTCGCCAGCGCGTAGACCGAGCCGCCGACCTCCTTGAGCGCGGAGGTGAGGATGTAGTCCTTGTACTTCGCCAGCGACTGCTGCTTGTACTGGTCGGAGTCGACGCCGATGACCCACTTCTTCTGCTCGGCGGCCGCCTTGATCACGCCCTGCCCCGACAGACCGGCCGCGTGGTACAGCACGTCGGCGCCGTCCTCCAGCTGCTTGCCGGCGGCGGCCTCACCGAGGTCCGGGCTCGCGAAGCCCTTGGCCGGGTCCTCGTCCAGGTACTGGACGTCGACCTTGATGCCCTTCTTGGTGTCGGCGACGCCCTGCTCGAAGCCGGCCTGGAACTTGTTGATCAGTTCGTTGTCGACGCCGCCGACGAAGCCGACGTGGTTCGTCTTGGTCGCCTTGGCGGCGGCCACGCCTGCCAGGTAGGACGACTCGTTCTCGGCGAAGACCAGGGAGGCGACGTTCTTGCCCTCGACGACCGAGTCGACGATGCCGAACGTGGTCTTCGGGAACTTCTTCGACACCTCCGTCATCGCCGGGCCGTAGGCGTACCCGATGCCGACGACCGGGTTGTAGCCGGCCTTGGCCAGGTTGGAGAGCCGCTGGGCCTTGTCGTCGTCGGACTCGCCGTCCTTCGGCTCCTGGTCGGCCGTCTTGTAGCCGAACTCCTTCTCGCTCTTGACCAGGCCCTCGTACGCGGAGTCGTTGAACGACTGGTCGCCCCGGCCGCCCACGTCGTAGGCGATGGCCAGGCCCAGGTCGGACTTGCCCTCACCACCCGAGTTCTTCTCGGAGCTGGTGCCGCCACAAGCAGTGGCGGCGAGCGCCAGACCGGTGACGCCGACGGCAATCTGCGTCAGCCGTGATATTCGACGCATCAGGAAGTTCCCCAATCATCCAACACGCCTGAAATGGCGCTCAGTTCGGCGCACGATAACGCGCGTAGACACTCCTAGGAATGCCTTGCGAACGGGCCGTTATCGATTCGTGCCGCCCGCCGGTTACGGTCCGGTGAAGCACTCCGGCGAACGGTGTCGAACCGACCGCTCCGCTCACTCCCCCGCGTCGAGCAGCGCCGCCGCCGTGAAGAGCTCCACGCCCACCGTGATCGCGGACTCGTCGGCGTCGAAGTCCCCCTGGTGCAGGTCCCTGCTCCCGCGCTCCCCCGGGGTCTTCACCCCGAGCCGGGCCATCGCGCCCGGCACGTGCTCCAGGTACCAGGAGAAGTCCTCGCCGCCCAGGCTCTGCTGGGTGTCCTCGACGGAGTCGGGGCCGAGCCTGGTGACCATGGCGTCCCGCAGCAGGTCGGTCACCGCCGGGTCGTTGACGACCGGCGGCACGCCGCGGATGTAGTTCACGACGGGCTTGGCGCGGTACTGGTCGGCGATCTCCTGGATCGCGCCGTGCACCAGGTCGGGCGCGTGCCGCCACGCCTCGATGTCCAGGCAGCGGACGGTGCCGGAGAGCTCGGCGTGCTGCGGGATCACGTTGCACGCGTGACCGGTTTCCAGGCGGCCCCAGGTGACGGCGAGCCCGGAGCGGGCGTCGACCCGGCGGGCGACGAGGGCCGGCACGTCGGTGGCGACCTTGGCGGCGGCGGTGACCAGGTCGGTGGTGAGGTGCGGGCGCGCGGTGTGGCCGCCGGGTCCGTCGAGCGTGACCTCCAGCCGGTCGCAGGCACTGGTGATGGCGCCGTGCCGCAGCCCGATGCGGCCGGCCTCGACCTTCGGGTCGCAGTGCACGCCGACGATCCGCCGCACGCCGTCGAGCACACCGCACTCGATGGCGTCGGGGGCGCCGCCGGGCAGCACCTCCTCGGCGGGCTGGAAGATCAGCCGGACCGGGTGCGGGAGCCGGCCGGCCCGGTGCAGCTCGGCGAGGACCAGGCCGGCCCCGAGCACGACGGTGGTGTGCACGTCGTGGCCGCACGCGTGCGCCCGGTCCGGGACGGTGGACCGGTACGCGCAGTCCGCCTTGGTGTCCGGGATGGGCAGCGCGTCGATGTCGGCGCGCAGCGCGAGCATGCCGCGGCCGCCGGTCCACTCGCCGGTGTCGGTGCCGATGTCGCAGATGAGTCCGGTGCCGATGCCGAGCACGCGCGGTGTGAGACCGGCCTTCTCCAGGCGGGTCTTGAGCGCGGCGGTGGTACGGAACTCCTGGTTGCCCAGCTCGGGGTGCATGTGCAAGTCACGCCGGAAGGCGACGAGTTCTGCGCGCAGCGCGTCGGGCAGCACACCGGGGAGGGTGCCGCCCGGGGCGGGTTCCCCCGGCTTGTCGGCCTCGGACTCTCGGGACATCGTCTGGTTCACCCTCTGAAGGGTAGGGCGATGCACAGGCCAACTAACCCTCGATCAACAAAAGTTCAGCCAGATTGGGGTAAGAAACCTGGCCGCGCTACGCATATGGATCGCGCCAGACGGGTATGACGACTCTTTCGACCTGCGGCTACACCGGGGCTTTCGGCGTGTCTCCGTACGAACGCCTGTACGCGGCCAGGCCCGCCACCGCGAACGCGGCCAGCACGAGCCCCGCGCTCACCCCCGGCACCGCCCGGTATCCGTGGCCGCCCCCGATCGCGAGCCCGCCGGCCCAGGGTCCGAGCGCCGCCCCGACGTTCAGGGCGGCCGTCGCGAGACCGCCCGCGAGGGTGGGCGCGGCGGACGCCGCGTAGAGGGCGCGGGCGATCAGGGTCGAGCCGACCGCGAAGGACAGGGCGCCCTGCACGAAGGCGAGGGCCAGGGTGACCGGCACGTTCCCCGCGGTGAGGGCGAGCAGCAGCCAGCCCGCGGCCAGCGCCGCGCCGCCGCCCACGAGGACCGGCAGCGGCCGGGCGTCCGAGAGCCGGCCCGCCGCGCTCACCCCGGTGAACGAGCCGAGCCCGAACAGGGCGAGCAGTACGGGTACCCGGTCCGCCCCGATCCCGGTCACCTCGGTGGCCAGGGGCGCGAGGTAGGTGAACGTAGCGAAAGTGGCCGCGTTGACCAGGGCGCCGAGCAGCAGGGCCGTCAGCAGGCGGGGGCTGCGCAGGGCGGGGAGTTCGCCGCGGACCCCGGTCCGGGAGCCGCCGCCCGCCGGGACCGACCGCACGACCGCCACGAGCGCGGGCACGCAGATCAGCGCGACCGCCCAGAACGCGGCGCGCCAGCCGAGGAGTTGGCCGAGCAGCGCGCCGCCCGGCACGCCCGCGACGCAGGCCAGGGTGGTGCCGCCGAGCAGGATCGACGTGGCGCGGCCCTTGGCGTCGGGGGCCACCAGGGCCGCCGCCGTGGCGAGGGCGACCGCGAGGAACCCGGCGTTGGCGAGCGCCGCGACGACGCGGGTCGCGAGCAGCACGCCGTAGCTGCCGGTGAGGGCGCCCACCACGTGCGCGAGCAGGAACACCGACAGGGAGCCGAGGAGCGCCGCGCGGCGCGAGCGGCGGGCCGCGAGGACCGCCATGAGCGGCGCCCCGACGACCATGCCGACGGCGAAGGCCGAGGTGAGCGCGCCGGCGGCGGGGACGGATACGCCCAGGTCGTGGGCGATGTCCGGGAGAAGGCCGGACAGCATGAATTCGGAGGTGCCCTGCGCGAAGACGGCGAGGGCGAGCAGATGGAGGGTGAAGGGCACAGCGGACTCCGTGACCGTACGGACGACGAGCGGGACAGGTCGCGGTACGGCAGTGCGTCCGATGGCAGGCGTCAGCGGAGGCGGGATCCGGAAGGGATGCCTCGGCGCTGCGCGGAAGGAGGCCACCGGAGGGCTGCCGGTGGCCGGAGTCTGTCGGACTCGGGGCTGGTCACGGGAGGCAGGCTAGGCGGCCCGGGCGGCCCGGGTCCAGGGGATTTCGCCGTGCGGTCCCGGCGGGCCGGGACCGCCGGGCCTCACACCGTGCGTACTCCCCGCGCCGACCCCGCGATGCCCGCGAGGAATCCCTGCGCGTGGTCGGAGACGCCCTGGCGCAGCCAGGCCGGATCGATCTCGCAGACCGCGACCTTGACGCCGGTGCCCTCCAGGGCGATGGGCAGGGTGTGCACGACGGTGGACGGAAAGCTGAGGATGGTGCGGCCTATGGGGCCGCGCCGGGCGATCAGTTCGAGGGGGAGGTCGGGGCGGACGACCTCCAGTCCGGTCTCGGCGACCAGCCGGTGGAGCTTGTCGGCGCTCTCGCGGCGGTGCGCGAAGTAGCGGGTGGCGCCGTGCGCGCGGGCCAGTTCGCGGACCGCTTCGAGATAGCGGTCGAGGTCGACGACGCCGGTCTCCACCAGGGACGTGCCGACCAGGTCGGCGCCGCGGGTCAGCCGGGGCGGGCCGAAGCGGGCCCGGGTCCAGGCGTACGCGTTGGCGCTGACGGTGACTCCGTCGAGGGCCTCGTCGACCGGCATGGAGGTGAACAGGGACACCGCGCGGCGGCCCGCCCGCGGGGTGAGCCGGCGGCGGGCCGCGGACGAGATCGGGCCGAAGACCAGATCGCGGGGTCCGGGGCGGCCGCCGCGCCGGTGCCAGCGCACCAGCCGCTCCCCGCGGGCGAGCTGGGAGACGAACTCCATCGTGGCGGTGCCGTCGTCGACGACGACCAGGTCACGGGCGCGAGTGATCGTCAGCAGCAGCTGCACGTAGCGGGAGAACGGGTCGCCGATCACTATCCGGTCGGCCGCCCGCAGCGGTCCCGCGAGGCCGCCGATCGTCTGGAAGGGGGCGGCCGCGCCGCCGCGCGCCTCCTCCCAGCGGACCGTGTGGCCTTCCCCGCGGGCGAGTTCGGCCATCCGGCGCAGCTGGCCGCGGGTCATCGGGTCGGTGGGCGACAGGACGACGACGGTCGCGGTGGCCCCGTCGTGGTGGGCCCACTCCAGGACGTTGAGGAGCTGCACCGGGCTCTCGACGAAGCACAGCGTGCTGCTGGACATGTGCGGCCCTCCCCGGGGACGCCGTGGCGGCCCGGCGCTGGTCGAGTGCGCCGGACCGCGGTGGAGGTGGAGGTCGTACGGATCAGACGGCCACGGGCTCGCCGGCCGCGACGGCGATCTCCGACTCGGCGACGACGCCCGCGACGCGGCGCAGCTTCTTCATCGGGCCGAGCTCCGACTCGTAGACCTTCTTGACGCCGTCACCGAGGGAGGCCTCGATGGTGCGGATGTCGCGGACGAGGCGGGTGAGGCCCTGCGGCTCCACGGAGGCGGCCTGGTCGGAGCCCCACATGGCGCGGTCGAGGGTGATGTGGCGCTCGACGAAGGTGGCGCCGAGGGCGACGGCGGCGAGCGTGGTCTGCAGGCCGGTCTCGTGGCCGGAGTAGCCGATCGGGACGTTCGGGTACTCGGCCTGGAGGGTGTTGATGACGCGGAGGTTGAGCTCCTCGGCCTGCGCCGGGTACGTCGACGTGGCGTGGCACATCAGGATGTTGTCGGAGCCGAGGACCTCGACCGCGTGGCGGATCTGCTTCGGCGTCGACATGCCGGTGGAGAGGATGACGGTGCGGCCGGTGGCGCGCAGGGCGCGCAGCAGCTCGTCGTCGGTGAGGGAGGCCGAGGCGACCTTGTGGGCCGGGACGTCGAACTTCTCCAGGAAGGCGACGGCCTCGGTGTCCCACGGGGAGGCGAACCAGTCGATGCCGCGCTTCTTGCAGTGCTCGTCGATCTGGCGGTACTCGTCCTCGCCGAACTCGACGCGGTGGCGGTAGTCGATGTAGGTCATGCGGCCCCAGGGGGTGTCCCGCTCGATGTCCCACTGGTCGCGCGGGGTGCAGATCTCGGGGGTGCGCTTCTGGAACTTGACGGCGTCGCAGCCGGCCTCGGCGGCGACGTCGATCAGCTTGAACGCGTTCTCCAGGTCACCGTTGTGGTTGATGCCGATCTCACCGGTGATGTACACGGGCTGACCGGGGCCCGCGGTGCGCGAACCGAAGGTGCGGAGGCGGGAGTTGAGAACAGACATGAGAGGTGCGTTCCTTACTTGGTTTCGAGGGAGTCGAGAGAGGGGCCGAGGATCCAGCTGGCGATCTCTCGGATCGCGCCGTCGCCACCGGGGACGGTGGTGACCGCGCGTGCGGCGCCGCGCACGACGTCATGGGCGCTCGCGACCGCCACGGGCCAGCCGGCGAGGGCGAAGCACGGGAGGTCGTTGACGTCGTTGCCGACGTAGAGCACGCGCTCCGGCGCGATGCCCTGCTCCTCGCACCACT
The DNA here is from genome assembly GCF_024448165.1 of Streptomyces longispororuber. Classification (GTDB taxonomy): domain Bacteria; phylum Actinomycetota; class Actinomycetes; order Streptomycetales; family Streptomycetaceae; genus Streptomyces; species Streptomyces longispororuber_A. Next base: position 8,961 of record NZ_JAMOLN010000096.1, on the reverse strand, counting down.
GCTTCAGTGCGAGGTCCTTGCGGTCGATGCCGTGCAGGACCGGGATCTTGAGCTTCCGGGCCCGGGCGGCGACGACCGGGTTCACCTCCGTGGACAGGATCAGCATCGTGAGGCCGCTCTTGCGGAGGGCCGCGATGCCGAGGCCGTCACCGCGGTGCACGGTGACGAACTCCCGTCCGTCGGAGTCGATCAGCACCTTGTCGTCGGTCTGGGTGCCGTCGAAGTCGAGGACGACCGCGTCGATGTCCTCCCGGGTGGGGAGGGTGCGTGCCGCGGCGGCGGTGATGTCGAGGAGAGGGGCCAGCGCGCGGGCGCGGGCCAGGTCGTGCGGGTCGTCGATCTCCAGGACCCGGGCGGGGTCGGTGCGGACGAGTTCCGTACGGCCGAAGAAGCGGTGCTCGTGGCGGCGGAAGCCGGTGGCCTCCATCGCGTAGACGGCGCCGGTCTCCAGGAGGTCCTGGGGGCGGTCCTGGCGGCGCGGCCGGAAGGACTTGTCGTGGTTGACGCCGTAGCCGCCGCTGGTCTCCTGACCGGTGAGGACGGCGACGCCGCCGCCTTCCGCCGCGGTCCGCTCGGCCGCGATGCCCTTGGGCTCGTCGACGGCGTCCCACCCGTCCCGCCACACGAACCCGTGGAACGGGGCGACGGTCAGGGCGCTGTCGGCGCCGTTCTCGACGATGGCCGCCACGACCCCGTCGATGTCGTCCCGCTCGATGAAGGGGCTGGTGCACTGCACGAGGAGGACCACGTCCACGGCCGCGCCCTGCAGCGCCTCGTGGGCGTCCATGGCGTGCAGCACGGCCGCCTCGGAGGTGGCCTTGTCGCCGGCGATGGCGGCGGGCCGGGTGACGACCTCGGCGCCCGCCTCCCGGGCGGCGGCCGCGATGGCCGCGTCGTCGGTGGAGACCACGACGTCCGTGACGTGCCGGGTGGCGAGGCACTCGCGCACGGCGCGGGCGACCAGGGGCACACCGCCGACCGCGGCGAGGTTCTTGGCCGGGACTCCCTTGGAGCCGCCGCGGGCGGGGATCACGGCGAGCACGCGGCGCACGGGTGCCACCTGTCCCGCTTCCGGGTCGGTCATCTGCGGTTCTCCTTCGGGGAGTTCGTGGGTGTGGAGGGTCACAGCTCCCCCATCCGCCGGATCACGGGGGCGACGCGCTGCACGCCGTGCCGGTAGGCGCCGCGCGCGGCGCGGCGGACGATCTGCCGGACGGCGCCGGCCTCCTTGTCGGCGGCGGGCGCGCCGGGCAGCGGTGAGCCGTCGGGCGCGAGGTGGTGGCGGGCGAGGACGCGCGGCAGGTAACCGGGGGCCGTGGTGCGCGTGTAGTACGGGGCGATCGGCCCGCGGTCGGCGCCCAGCAGCTCGGCGACCCTGGCGCGGGCCCCGTCGAAGGCGTGCTCGTACGTGCCGTCGGCGGCGACTCCCTGGCGGGCGACCCACGCGGGGTCCGCCTCGGGCCGCTCCCCCGCGTCCAACCGGTCCCAGGAGACGAGGCAGCCGGAACCGGTGAAGTGGTGGTTGCCGAGCGCCTCGCGCACCCCGAGGTCGGTGAGCAGCGCGGTGGGGATGCGCCGGTGCAGCGATTCGAGGGCGGCGGTGGAGCTGACGGTGACCAGCAGGTCGGTGCGGTCGAGGACCTCGCCCATGTTCCCGTACACGAGCCGTACGTTCGGCGGCAGTTCGTCGCCGAGGCGCTGGGCGAGCTTCTGGTAGGGCACTTCCTCGATGTGCGTGGTGTGCTCGCCCGGCTTGCTGCGCAGTTTGAGCAGCACCTCGCGCTCCGGGTGCAGACGGGCGTGCTGGGCCAGCCGGCTGAGGAGGTACAGCCGGTCGGCCGGGGTGTCCGGCACGGAGGGCTGCGCGGCGAAGACGACCGTGTACGGGTCGTGCTCCGCCTCGTAGGGCGCCCCGCCGAGGAACGGCAGCGCGCACTCCGTGACCGAGGAGGCGTCCGCGCCCACTCCTTCGTAGACGGCGCGGAAGCGCTCCGCGTCGTAGCGGGAGTTGGCGAGGACCACGTCGGCGCCGTGCCGCAGCAGCAGGCCGTCGGCGAGCTTCTCGTAGACGACGCCGACGTAGCCGGTGACGACGACGGGCCGGCGGGCCTCCCCCTGCCAGGCGTGGGCGAGTCCGTGCAGTACGGCCTGGACGGCTCCGCCGACGAGGGCGAGGACGACCACGTCGTACGATGCGGAGTCCCGCTGCATCCGGTGGAGGAATTCGGCGGCCGTCACCTCGTGGAGGCTGTCGGCGCGGACACCGACCTCGGTGAGCTGGCGGGGGGTGGGGGTGGCGCGACCCCGCAGCAGAAAGCCGTCGAGGGCGGCGCTCTCGGGAAGGAGTCGGGAGGCGGTGAGCGACCCCCATTTCCATCGGGTGTCGGAGTCCGCGAGCACGGCGACCCGGAGAGGCTTCCCTGGGGTCTTTCCGTTCCTTGCTTCGGTACTTGCTGGCACGTCGAAGAAGTTAGGAAGGCATTTCGAGCCGCGGCCCAACCGGAGTGCAACAAACGGTTAACAGCACACCGACGAATGGCGAATCAGCCTCGGAAAAGCCCTCCGGCAGGGCCGGTTCACGGTCCCGCCACACGTCGTTCACCTGACATCAAGTTGCCGGTCAAGACGAATGCCGGGCCGCCGCCTAACGTCACCGACGTGGTCAAGCTCTCCGTCATCGTGCCGTTCTACAACGTGCAGCAATACGCGCCCGACACCCTCAGAAGTCTTCGTGCCAACGCACGCGACGACTTCGAATTCATTCTCGTCGACGACTGCTCCAAGGACGAGACACCGGACATTCTCGCGCGCGCCGAGCGCGAGCTGCCCGGCGCGGTCGTCGTCAGACACGAGCGGAACGGGGGACTCGCCACGGCCCGGAACACCGGACTGGACACGGCGCGCGGCGAGTACCTCACGTTCCTGGACGGAGACGACTGGCTCGCGCCCGGCTACTATCCGCAACTCCTCGCCGCCATAGAGGACCTGGGCTGCGACTTCGTGCGCACGGACCACGTCCAGTGCACCGCGCGGGCCCGCTCCGTCCACCGGGTGCCGACCGGTCTGCGCGGCGTCGTCATGGACCCGCGCGCCGCGATCCTGCCCGCCGACCGCTCCACCTCCGTCGACTACGCGTACGCGTGGGCCGGCATCTACCACCGCCGGCTCGCCGACGCCGGACTGCTGCACTTCACCGACGGGCTGCGGACGGCCGAGGACCGGCCGTGGATCTGGCGGCTGCACCGCGAGGCGAAATCCTTCGCCGCGGTGGGCCTGTTGGGCGTTTTCTACCGGCGCGGTGTCGCGTCGTCGCTCACCCAGATCGGTGACGTACGCCAGCTCGATTTCATTCGCGCATTTGACCAAGTCGTACGGGAAACCGCGCAGGACCGGGACGCCGACCAGCTTCTCCCGAAGGCCGTGCGCACCTACTGCGCCATCATTTCCCATCACTTGGGATCCATCGAAAGGTTCGAAGCACCTGTGGCGCGCAAATTGAAGTCCCTCAGCGCTGCGGCGCTCAAGCGCATGCCGCAGCAGGTGCTCGACGAGGCGCTCGACTCGATGGACATACAGCGCGCCACGCGGCTGCGCCGCCTGCGCCGTCGCCCGGTGAGTGCGGAGGCCGCCGCGTGACGACCCGTAGCACCACCCGGATCCTGCTCGTCTCGACCCTGTACGGCGCCGCGACCCTGGCGGCGGCCCTGGACGCGGAGCGGTTCGCCCCGGCGGACCGCACGCTGCTCCTTGTCGCCAACAACGCGGCGACGCCCGAGACGACGCCCGCCGTCGACGAGATGCCCGGCTTCGAGCGGCTGCGCGGCCGCTTCGACGGCATCCTGTCGTGGAACGAGGCGATCTCGCCGTTCCACCCGGGCGGCTGGGCGCCACGCGCCGACGATCTGCCGCTCTGGGAGCGGTACTTGAGGCTGCACTGGGGTCTTGGCGACGACGATGTCGAGCTGGCCGTCGAGTCCATCCAGGTCAACCCGGCGATGGCCGTCGCGCAGATCTTCACGGGCGCGCCCGTCGACGTGTACGCGGACGGCCTGATGAGCTACGGCCCGACCCGCAACAAGCTGGACCCGCTGGTCGGCACCCGCGTGCGCCGCCTCCTCCACCTTGACCTGGTGCCGGGCCTCAAGCCGCTGCTGCTCACGGAGTTCGGCGTCGAGCCGGAGATCGTGCCGACGGAGGTCTTCGTCAAGGTGCTCGCCGAACTCGGCGACACCGCGACCGGCCTGCCCGAGGTCACCGGCGAACCGGCGCTGCTCCTCGGCCAGTACCTCTCGGCGCTGGACATCCTCACCGCCGAGGAGGAGGAGGACCTGCACGTCCGGATGATGCGCGGCGCCGCCGAACTCGGCCACCACCAGATCGTGTTCAAGCCGCACCCCACCGCTCCGGCCCGCTGGTCGCGCACCCTGGAGAAGGAGGCGGACAAGCTCGGCGTCGAGCTGACCGTCCTGGACACCCCGGTCCTCGCCGAGGTCCTCTACCAGCGGATGCGCCCGGCCCTCGTCGTCGGCTGCTTCTCCACGGCGCTGCTCACCGCGCAGGCGCTGTACGGGATCCCGGTGGCCCGCGTCGGCACCGGCACCCTCCTGGACCGCCTCACCCCGTACCAGAACAGCAACCGCGTCCCGGTCACCATCGTCGACGCGCTGCTGCCGGAACTGACCGACCGCCCGGGCGTCGAGTCGCAGGAACAGGGCACGTCCGTCGCCGAGTTGACGGACCTGCTACGCGCGGTGGGCTTCGCCATGCAGGCCAAGATCTACCCGGATCTGCGGCCCGCCGCCGAGCGCTATCTGTCGACCCGCCTCGACGACCACACCTGGCGCTACTTCAAGCGCCGACGTCTGACCTCCCTCGCCCTTCCGGGGGCGATCCCGACCCAGCTGTCCTTCATTCCCCGGAACGCGGCGGTACGCCGGGTCGCGCGGCGGGCCCGATCCTTCAAGCGAGCCGCACTCGGATGACCGTCACCGGTACGACCACAGTCCCCCAGCCGGCCTCCGGCCCCGAGGCCCCGGCCGCGCCGCCGCCCCCGAGACCCGCGGCAGCCCGTCTGTACGCGCTCGACGGGCTGCGTCTGATCGCCGCGCTGATGGTGGCCGCGTACCACTACGGCGGCCGGGACGGCGAGGTCTCGCACGCCTGGGGGACCTCGCCGCGCACCCAGTTCCCCTCCCTGCACGGCTGGTTCGCGTACGGCTGTCTCGGCGTGCAGATCTTCTTCGTCATCAGCGGCTTCGTGATCTGCATGAGCGGCTGGGGCCGCCCGCTGCGCTCGTTCTTCGCGTCCCGGGTCTCCCGCCTCTTCCCGGCGTACTGGGTGGCGATCGTGCTGGTCACCGGGGTCTTCGCGCTGCCGGTCGTGGCCTACCACGCGGTGTCCCCCAGCGACGCCCTGGTGAACCTCACCATGCTCCAGCAGCCGCTGGGCGTGGACCGGGTGCTGGGGGTGTGCTGGACGCTCTGGGCGGAGCTGCGCTTCTACGCCCTGTTCGCGCTGTGCGTCGTCCTGCCGGGCGCGACCCGGCACCGGGTCGTGCTGTTCTGCGCGGTGTGGACGCTGGCGGCGGCTCTCGCGCAGGGGTCCGGCGAGCCGCTCCTGAACCTGGCCCTGATGCCGGAGTACGCGCCCTTCTTCATCGGCGGCGTCGGCCTGTACCTGGTGCACCGGGACCGCCGCGACATGACGGCGTGGGGCATCGTCGCCGTCAGCTGGCTGATCGGCCAGCACTACGCGGTCGACCGGCTGTGGCACGCGCCGAACCCCGACTTCTTCTCGAACCGCTCCTCGTACGGGATCATCGCGGTCGTCACGCTCGGCTTCTTCGCGGTCGCGGCCATCGCGCTGGGCTGGACGCGGTGGGCCAACTGGCGCTGGCTGACGGTCGCGGGGGCCCTCACGTACCCCTTCTACCTGGTCCACGAACACCTGGGCTGGGTGGTCATAGAGGCGCTGCACCGCAAGGCCGGGCTGCCGTCGTCGGTGACGTTCGCCGGCACGGTCGGGGCCATGCTGCTGCTCGCCTGGCTGCTGAACCGTTACGTCGAGGAGTGGGCGACGCCCGCGTTGCGCAGGGCGCTGAACCGGGACCGTAGGGCAGCCTGACGAAGGAGAACGCCGGCCCGCAGACACGGAGAGAGCGGCTTGTCGACCTTTGTCGTGTTCGACCTCGAGTTCACCACGTGGCCGGGCGCCCTGGAGCAGGACTGGGGCGGTCCCGGCCGGCTCCGCGAGCTGGTCCAGATCGGTGCGCTGCGGCTGGACGAGGAGTACCGCGTCGTCGAGGAGTTCGAGACGCTGGTCCGCCCCGTGGCCAACCCCCGTCTGTCCGCCTACTTCACCGAGCTGACCGGCATCACGCAGGAGGCGGTGGACCGGGAGGGGCGCCCGCCCGCGGCGGCGCTCGGCGAGTTCCTCGGGTTCTGCGCGGGGCAATCGGCCCTGTCGTACGGCAACGACATGGTCGTGCTCGGGGAGAACGTGGGGTGGGCGCGGGCGCGCGGCGAGGAGGTCGCGAACGGCTTCCTCGACGTCCACTTCATGACGCTGCGACCCTGGCTCAACTCAGCCGCGCCCGCGACGACTTCGGTGAACTCGGGGCGGCTGTGGCAGGCGCTCGGGCTGCCCGTGCCCTGCGCGGGGCGGGAGCATTCGGCGCTCTTCGACTGCTACTCGATCGTCGCGGCGATCCGGCATCTGCGTGCCACGGGTACGCCCCTACCGACGGGCTGGCTGTAGCCCCGAGGGGCCGCCCGCGTCCGGGACGTCCGGTCAGCGCAGGCCGTACCGCGCCTCGATCCCCGCCACGATCAGCCGCAGCCCCTCCTCGAACCGCTCGTCGTACGCGGCGAACAGTTGCTCCCCCGCGGCCGCCGCCATCGGATAGTCGGCGAGCAGCTCCGCCCGCTCGGCCACGTCGACGGGCGGCGGGGCGTCCGGGCCCTCGGACCGCATGCCCTGCTCCTCCGTGACGAAGCCCAGCGTGTACATGTACGTGGTGGAGCTGGCCCAGGTCGCCTGGTCGGGAGTGAAGCCGGAGTCCACCAGGAAGCGCAGGTTCGCCTCCATCTGCGGCCCGTGGTCGGTGCCGGTGAACCGTGATCCGCTGAAGACCTTCGCGCCGTCGCGGTAGCGCAGCAGCGTCGCCCGCAGCTGCCGGTTCCCGAGCAGCAGCCACTCCTGCCAGCTGCCTCCGGGCTCGTACCCGGCCCCCTTGCCTGCCTCCGCGCCGGTTTCCGTCATGCGCCGGAACATCACGGTCGCCATCTCGTCGAGCAGCGCCTGCTTGTTCTTGAAGTGCCAGTACAGGGCGGGTGCCTGCACGTTCAGCTCCTTGGCGATGGCGCGCAGCGTCAGCCCTTCGAGACCCACGTCGTTCAGCAGGTCGAGGGCGGTGTCGGCGACGTACGCCTTGTCGAGCCTGGCCTTCCTCGGCTCGTTCTTCGCCGCACTCTTCGCCGCGCTCTTCGGCTCTTTCGGGTTCCTCTGCTCAGCCACGCTTGACAGTTTAACGCCGTTAAGGCCATGCTCGGGACATCGCAATTTAACGGCGTTAAGGAGGCGGTGGCGATGACTGCTGGGACGACGGACGTACTGGTCGTGGGCGCGGGTCCGACCGGGCTCGTGCTCGCGGCGGACCTGGCGCGGCGCGGGGTGCGGGCGCTGCTGGTGGAGCGGGCGGAGTCCCTGTTCCCCGGCTCGCGGGGCAAGGGTCTGCAGCCGCGCACCCAGGAGGTGCTGTACGACCTCGGGGTGCTGGACGCGATCCACGCGGCGGGCACGCCGTACCCGAAGATGCGGGTCTGGGAGGGCGACGAGCCAGGCCAGGAGTGGGACATGATGCAGCGCTCCGAGCCGACCGAGCAGGTTCCTTTCGCGGAGGGCTGGCTGATACCGCAGGCCCGCACGCAGGCGGTGCTGTACGCGCGACTGCGGGAGCTGGGCGGCGACGTCCGCTTCGGCTGCGCGCTGACGGGTCTCGACCAGGACGCGGACGGGGTGACGGCGGCGTTCGAGGACGGCTCGCGGGTCCGCGCGCGGTTCGTGGTGGCGGCGGACGGCGGCCGGTCCACGGTGCGCAGGGCGCTCGGCATCGGTATGACCGGGGAGACGGTCGACCCGAAGCCGATGCTGGTGGCGGACGTCCGCGTCACGGACGACGCGCCGGTGCCGGACACGCACTGGCACGTGTGGCCGAAGGCGGCGGACGGGGGCGTGGCGTTCTGCCCGCTGCCGTCGGACGCGGGCCGCGTCTTCCAGCTGGCCGCGCAGTACGCGGACGAGTCGGCCGTGCCGGACACCTCACCGGCGGGCGTGGCGAAGCTGCTGGCGACCCGGACGACGCTCGCCGATGAGCACGTCGCCGAGGTGCTCTGGGCGTCGGACTTCCGGGCCAGGGCGGCGATGGCGGACCGGTTCCGCGCGGGCCGGGTCTTCCTGGCGGGCGACGCCGCGCACATCCACTCCCCGGCGGGCGGCCAGGGACTGAACACGAGCGTGCAGGACGCGTACAACCTGTCGTGGAAGCTGGCGGCCGTCCTGGCGGGCGCCCCGGCCGGGCTCCTGGACACGTACGAAGAGGAGCGGCTGCCGATCGCGGCGGACGTCCTCGGCATCAGCACCCGCATCCACCGGGCGAGCGCGGCGGGCGCGCACACGCAGCGCGGCGACGAGGTGAAGCAGCTCGCCCTGGGCTACCGGGAGTCGGCGCTGACCCGGGAGACCCGCACGGGCCTGCCGGAGGACGCGCTGCGGGCGGGCGACCGGGCGCCGGACGGGCGGCGCGGCGGGGTGCGGCTCTTCGACGTGTTCCGGGGGCCGCACTGGACGCTGCTGGCGGTGGGCACGGAGGCCGGACTGCCGGAGCTCGCGGGCGACACGGTGCGCACGGCCCGGATCCCGGCGTACGAGGCGTACGGCACGGGCGTCTTCCTGGTCCGGCC
>NZ_JAMOLN010000095.1 GCF_024448165.1 Streptomyces longispororuber | reverse complement strand
CAGGCCCAGGGGCTGGAGGGTGAAGGTGCCGCGGAGTGGCTGCGCACGCCCATCCCGCGCGGCCCGGCCACCGATACGGCCGCCCGCCGGCTGGATGACCCGCGAGATGACACCGAGCGCGGCACCGACCGGCGTGCGGCCGGCGACCTTGTGGCGACGGCACACGAAGATGGCGACGGCCCACGCGACGACGGGCACCGGGCCCGCGAGCGACCACCAGTACGAAGAGGTCTTCACCAGCACCAGGCCGCCGAGCGACATCAGCGCGACCTGCACCGCGTTGAACGGGCCCAGCGGGATCTTCCAGTCGGCGAACTTCCCGATCACCCACGGCAGACGACGGGCCGTCGTATAGAAGCGGGCCGTGCGCACCGGCTCGCTGCCCGGGCTCACGCCGCACCCCGGAGCGCGGGCACCCGGACACCGGGCGCCAGTTCGGCAGAGCGATCGGGCACATGCGGCTGGGCGGCGCCCTTGGCGGGGTTGTTGACCTCGTCCTCGACCTTGTCCGCCAGCTGCTCCCGGGCGTTGTAGATACCCAGCGCAAGGACCATCAGCAGCAGCGCACCGACCCCGGCCTTCAAACTGAACCGGGTGACCAGGACGTACAGGACGATGCAGGCCAGCGCGACCTTGAGACCGGCATCCGCCCAGCCCTTGAACATGTCGATCCAGCCGTTGCCGAGATCGTCCAGCTGACCGGCGAGCACCACCTGCTGCACGGTGTTCACTGCGGCTCGCCTCCACCCGAGGTGAGCGCGGCGATCTCCCACCGGCCGCCGCGGGAGACGAGGGTGAGCTCATAGGACAGCGGCCACCTGCCCAAGACGGTCCGTGCGGTCGCGGCCGCCTGGACGTGCACCCGGGTGCCGGCGCCCGGCACCTGCTCGCCGGCCGCACTCTCCTCGCGGGCAGTAACCACATCGACATCGACCCGATCGGCGACCGCCGGATCCACCGTCGCGAGCGACGTGTTCGGAGCGAGGTAGCGGTCGACCTCGCCGCCGCCGGCGAGGTAGGCGGACAGGAAGTCCTCGACCGTGTCCACCAACGGGCCGCCGGTCACATCGACCGGGTAACCGGAGGCCGCCGCCTTCGCCGACAAGGGCGCGGCCACCAGCGCGGGCACCCCGGTCACCGTGACCGCGTCACCGGAGGCCGAAACGGTCACCGGCACGGCGAAGTAGCGCACCGCATCCGTGTACTGGGCGGCCACCGTCACCGACCACCGGCCGCCCGCACGCTGCACGCTGCGCACCGCGGTCACCCGCTGCGGCGCCTTCGCCGCATCGGCCGGCGCGGGCAGCAGCACGCCGGGAGCCAGCCGTAGCGCCCGCACCGCGGCCACGCTGTCCGGGGCGTCGGCAGCCGAGCGAAGCCAGGCATCGACGAACTCGACGACATAGCCGGACGGATCGGCCGGCGCCGTCGCGGCAGACGGACGCTGCGACGGCGCCGGGGCAGCCTGGGCGACGCGGGGCGCGGTCGGCGTGGTGAGGGCCAGGGCGAGGGCGGCGGGACCGGCCAGCAGGCAGGCCCACACACCGGCCCGCCCCCACCGCACGTTGCGGCGGGTGCGGTGCAGGTCGACACCGGCGGCGGTCGGCGGCGCCTCGACAGAGGGTGCTGGCATCAGTGAACTCCCAGACGTGGGGGTGTGGTGGATGCGATGAGCCAACTCGGCAGGGCGTACCGGTCCGCGTACCGATTCGAGGGGTCTGCGGTTGCGAATGGGTCACGATGAGACCGGTACGCCCACCGGTACGCGTTCGGTGGCGCCCGCCCCAAACGCGTACCGGTCGGCGCCGCATCACACGGTCACCGCCGTCCGAGCGGCTTTGCCTCCCTCACCGACGCCTGCGCTAACCGATCCACCGGCACGCGTGAAGAGGCCGGCGCTCGGCCACCAGCCGTGCCCTCAGCAGCACCGGCACGCCGTCACGCAGGGTGCCCAGCTCCGGCGGCGCAGAGCGCGGGCTGCGGCCGGCGATCGCCCCGGCCAGGGACCGTGCGGCCGGGCGGTGCCGGGCTGCGCACCTGCTGTCTGCCCCGCACCGGGGCGGTGCGCAGGAGCTGGCGGCGCACTGCGCAGTGGGCGGGAGACGAGGTGCGCAGTGCGGCTGCGCAGCGCCCCGACGAAGCACCTCCCGACTGCGCACTCGCGCCGGCCCAGGCCGCTGCGCACCCCTGCCGGCGCGAGTGCGCAGCTCCTCTGACGGTCCGTTCACCATCTGCGCAGCACCTGCAGCCGTGGACTGCGCAGCCCATGAGACGCATCCGCGTACCGGCCCCGGCGCCGGGCACCGGTACGCATCCTTCGGGGGTACCTCAAACGCGTACCGGTCGGCTTCGAGAGCAGGTCCCCACGCGTACCGGTGCCCACCGCGGCACCCTGGCCACGCCGGCCGCGCGCACGGTCGATAGGCCGGTGACCTGCGCGGAGCGGCGACCGGTACGCCTTTCGGTACGTAGGCCGGTACGCGTTTGCGGCGCCCCGCAAACGCGTACCGGCCGACAGGCAGGCAGAGCCATCACCTCCTAGGACTGCTGTCCTGCTGGCCTGTTGTGGGCGTTCGGGCGCGGCCGCCGGGACGCGTGGGAGATCCGAACGCATACCGGTGCCCGGGGCTGCGCAGTTACCGCTGCAGAGCACCCCGGGTGCTGCGCAACACAGCTGCGCACCACGGCAAGCGGGGCGGTGCGCAGCCACACGGCGCACCTCCTGACGAGAGGCCGGCAGGCACCCGTCGGATGCTGCGCAACTGCGATCCTGGACAACTGCGCAGTCGTGGACAGGGCGGTGTATAGGAGGCGCCTGCCGGTTGCTGCGCACCCGGTGCGCACTGCGCAGGCACCCGGCCGCGGGGAACGCGTTCCGGTCGACGTACCGGTGCACGCCCTGACGGCCGGTGACGCACTGTGATGGAACCGTGATCGCGGACCGGGGAATCGGTACGCGGACCGGTACGCCCCGTCCGATCCAATCCGGCTCATGGCCAACGATCTGTTGCCGGATGCAGGAGGGGTCACGTGAGCGCAGACGGGCGGGATCCGGGCGGGCTGATTCGGCGCGGAACGATGGCGCGCGATGTGCTGGGCGCCCATTACACGACGGTGTTCAACCAGGCGGTGCGGGACCGGCGGCTGTCGCGGCGAGCCCGCGGGCTGCTCGTCGAACTCCTCAGCCACTGCGCCGGGTTCGGCGTCTCGCTCGCCACGCTGCTGCGCAACGGCCCAGAAGGGCGCGACGCGTTGACAGCGGCACTGCGGGAACTGGAGGAACACGGCTATCTCCACCGGGTACGCGAACGCGACCCCCAGGGCCGCCTGAAGGAGACGCGCTACGACCTGACCGACATGCCGGACGGCATCGAGATCACCGCAAAGGCCCCCTGGACGCCACCCCAGCAGGGCGCCGGCACCCCACCGGAGAACGCCGCGGCGACCGGGGCCCGCTCTGGCACCTCACGCCCTACGCCAGAACAGGAGTCCCTGGACGAGTACCCGCAAACGCGCAGGTCACAGCCTAAGTCGGATTTACCTGCGCAGGCTGAACCTACGCAGGTAAATCCGACCCCTAAGAAGAACAAGTACTTCAAGAAGACCAATCAGCAGAACACCAACCCCCTCCCTCCATCCCCGCCCGGCACCCACGAACGCACAAACAACACACACGACACGCACGGGACGGACCGCGCGACGGCCGCCCGGGGCGCGAGGGTCCTGCTGTCGATTGCCCGTCATCACCCGGAGCTGCATGCGGCGTTGGCGACCGGCACCACACTCGCCGACCAGGCGCCGCTCGCCGGCCGGCTGCTCGAGGGCGGAGTCAGCCGCGAACACCTGCGCGAAGCTCTGATCGGCCGCCCCTACCCGCCGCCCGGGCAGCGCACCCACTCGCTGGCCGCACTGGTCGCCGCTCGGCTACGACACCTCGCGCGCCTGGCCGCCACGGCCGACCGCTCCCGCACCGAACGCGAAGCACCAGCCCCCGCAGACGATGCAGACAGCATCGAGCACGCCTACACCCCCGAAGCCGGACCGATCGCGCCGCGCCCGGAGTGCCCGGGCCAGGACGGCCTGTGCGGGCGTCCCGTCGGTGCCCCCGGCGAACTCTGCCCCCAGTGCCGCACCACCACCCCAAAACCATCAGCAGGCCGCTCGTGAACCACAATGAGGGCACATCAACAGCCAGGGGAGAGGCCAGCGATGGGGTGGACGGTCGTGGCAGCAGCCGCATGGGGAGCCATCGCGGGCCGGCTCATCCTGCCCGCCGCCTACCGCATGGCCGTACCCGCCGACACCCCCTGGCGCGACACCTGCCCCGCCGGACATCCACTGCCCGCAGGAACACGCGGCTGGCTCACCAGCCCCCGCTGTCCCAACCCCGCCGACGCCGCCGTCCGCACCCGGACGACCGTTCCTGCCCTGACCGCCCTCATCTGCGCCCTGCTCGCCGCCGCCACCGGCCTGCACCCCGAACTCCTGGCCTGGCTGCTACTCACCCCGCCGGCCATACTCCTGGCCCTCGTGGACGCCCGCGCACACCGGCTCCCCGACCGGCTGACCCTGCCGCTGACCGCAGCCACCCTCCTGCTCCTCGGCGCGGCCAGCCTGCTGCCCGGATCCGCCGGCTCCTGGCCGCGCGCCGCATGGGCGGCCCTGGTGCTGGGCTGCGCCTTCTTCCTGATCTTCCTAGCCAGCCCGAAAGCGATGGGGTTCGGCGACGTCAAACTCGCCCCCGCCCTGGGCGCGATGCTCGGCTGGTACGGCTGGCACGTCCTCCTGCTCGGGATCTTGGCCGGCTACGTCATCGCCGCCGTGCACGGCCTCATCCTGCTGGCCCGGCACAAGGCCACCGGCTCCACACCACTGCCGTTCGGACCACCCCTGCTGCTGGGCACTGCCATCGGCGTGGCACTCGGCGCCACCATCACCTGAACCCGGCCCGCGCCAGAGCTGCTCCTGTGCGCTCCAGGTTGCGGGGTGACGGCTTGATGGCCCAGGTCTTGGGCCAGCCCCTTCGAGGCCTCGGCAGCCAGCCCTGGTCACGTCGGCGAGCGTGGCGGGCTGAGAGGATCGCCGTGAGACGTCCGATTCCGTCGGGACCGCGAAGGACAGGTATGCCGAGCAGACGGCCCATAGACCAGGCACGGGAGCGGCTTCATGACGAGCTATGCCGCGGACCGCAGCCCCTCGCCGAGTTGGATGCCTACGAGGTGTGGCTCAGATTCATACGCTTTGGCTCCCAACGCTATGACACTGCGGACACGCCCGACGCTGACGGCCTTCTCTTCCAGTACGGAACCTACGCTTTCGAGGGACCACCCGTCTTCACGCTGGACCTGGTCCGGCAGTTCGAAATCAACGACGCCTCCGGCGAACACGATCACTACAGGCAGCTCCACTGTGAACTTCTCTACGAGCTGACCCCACAACTTCGGACGCTAGGGCACTTCGAGTCCTGGTTCTTCCACGACACGGACGACGAACTCGACCACTGGGCCGACGGCCTTGGCCGCCAGGACGTCTGGACAACCGTCCGCCGCCTCCATCCCCGGGAAATCAAGGTCTACCAAGAACACGTGTGATCACAGCCGGGATGCAAGCTGCCGAGTACCGCTTCGCGACGGCTTCCGGGAGCCGGCCCGGCGCGGCGGATCCATCGGCACGCCGCGGGTGCGTGGAACGGTCCCCCGCCCGCGTTGCCTCGAGAGGGGACCCTCCGGCTGGAGGAGGCGCGCGGCCAACCACGCACGGCCCGTCAGGTGAGAAGCGGGAACATCGAGCTCAGGTGCGGCAACCCGCGCGCCGATTCGTCCTCACAGCGCACGTCCCACCGTTCACCGGCAGGATCCACGCCATGCCTTCTTGCGCCCTGCTCCTTGTCGACCGCCGCATGGAATGCTTCGCCGCAGTCCCCGGCGGTACCTGCCTGGAGGCCGTGCGCCTCCAGGGCGATGTAGTCGAGTTCTTCCCACTCGGGCCAGTCGTCGTTCCACAGCCGGCGGGGGCGACCTGCCAGACGCTGGATCTCAGGGGCATCGGCCAGAGAATCAGGATCCACGACAGCCCGGGCGAGGGCCCGTCTTCCCAGCCCGACCATCCACAAGCCGAAGTAGCAGAACCCGTCGTCCGAGCACCAGCCGCCGAAGATCCGGTCAGCTGCTGCCCACAGCTCCCAAGTGAAGGCTTGGTGCGTGACCTCATCCAGACGGGTCTGGAACTGCACAATCTCCGCTTGCGGTTGGCATGACAAGACCTCGAGGAGCCACTGGGCTCGCTCGTCACGGCCTCGCCCCTGCCGCCGGCACTCTTCGATCAGGTTCCAGAAGGCGTCAATGTCCACAGGCGAACTGTGGCAGGGACCTCTGACAACGCCGATCCGACGCCCTGTTCTGTAGAGCGCTGTTGATTATGCGACAGGCTCACTGCCAGCCGTCGAGGGAAACCTGCGTCCCGTCCGCGAGGTAGAGGTGGAGAGCGCTGTTTGTAGTGGCCACGAACTGCTCCGGGATGTCATGCGCATCCATCCACCGCACCTGAGCGTGCTTCCGCGGCTCCCGGTTCTCCGGCTCGCCGGACCACTCGTGCGCCGCGAAGACGACTGTGAGGAAGCCGTTCGGGGCCTCAACTCCCCACGCCCCGTGAATGATGTGGGCGACTTTCAACGCCTCCGGCTTCACGACCAGGCCTGTCTCCTCGTACAACTCGCGCACCGCGGTTTGTGTGATCGGCTCTCCCGGTTCGCTCTTGCCGACAGGGAGATCCCACATGCCCTGGGCGAACTTGGCGTTCTCGCTGCGCTGCAGCAGCACGACGCGGTTGGTGGCCTTGTCGTGGACGATGACGGCCGCGACCAGCAGGGTCATGGATTCGAGAGCGGGCTTGAGGTCTTGGGGGCGGGCATCGGTCGTCGGCTCAGCCACGGGGTTCCCTTCGTCGGCCTGGTTGTTGGGCATGTTAGGCGAGCGCCTCACGAGCTCGGCGAGCAAGTTCGGCCGCGCCTGGCACCTTGCGGCGCTGGTAGATCGCGAGGGGCGAGCGCAGGGACGAGATGGCCTTGCGGGTGCGGTCGGATGTCATGCCTTCCATCAAGGTCAGGGACTGGGACCACGCGGCGATTGCCTCGTCGGCGCGTGCCTGGGCCGCGAGGCTGTCGCCCAGGTCGGCGTAGGTGAGGGCGTGGACGCGCTTGTACTGGACCGGGTCCCAGCGGGTGAGTGCGGCTCGGTGCTGGACCTCCGTGCCGGGGTGGTCGGCGAGGTCGGTGAGGGTGCGGGCGGTGTGGCTGGCAACGGTGCCGGCCGCTGGACCGCTGACGCGGGAGTAGCTGGGCTGCGGTCCGTCCTCGCGGAGGAGTGCGTCCTCGGCAGCGAGGAGGGCGCGGGCGGCAGAGGGCTTCTCGCCGGTGGCGGCGTACGCGCGAGCGTGGGTGATGTGGAGGAGTGCTTCGGTCTGGCCATCGACACGGCCGAGTCCGCAGGTGAGCGCGCCTTCGACGAGGTCGACGCAGTGGTGGGGCTGCTTGAGGCTGAGGGCCTGGTGGGCGAGGGCGCGCATCATCCAGGCGGCGTGGCCGTTCGGGTCGGCTTCGCAGGCGAGTTGGTAGCCGACCTGGTAGTAGCGCTGGGCGGCGCCTTCCTGGCCGAGGTCGTGGTGCTTCCAGCCTGCCAGGTAGGCGAGTTCGGCGACCGCGCCGAAGGCTGCCTGGCGTAAGGCTTCGTTCGGGAAGCGGGCGCGAAGCATGGGAGCTGCGGTGTCAGCGAGGTAGGCGGTGACGGTGGTCAGGCCGTGCCCTCCGCCGAGGCGTTCGTCGGCGGAGCTGAACGCCGTGGTGATGTGGCGTACGACGTCGACATCCTCGGCTCCGACCAAGACTCCCCCGGTGCGGGCGCGGAGCATGCGGGAGGTCGCCTCGTGGTCGTAGGTGAGCGGCATTGCGACCCCGGCGGTGGTGAAGGCGGCGATCGCCAGGAAGCGTCGCCGGTCGACGTCGGCGCGGCCCAGCTCCGTTGCGGCGACGACTGGATCAGGGTTCGCGGTGGCGGTCGGCGTCTCCTCTTGGCCGCGCAAGCCGATCTCCGTGGGTGTGACCGTGCGTGCCAGACGACGGGACAGGGCTTCGGCCAGGTACTGGCCCATACGGCCGCTCGGCTCGCGTGCGCCGTTGACCCAGTGGGAGATCGCAGACTTGTTGGTCTGGAGGACCTCGCCGTTCTCAGCGGCGATGCGGCGCACGTCCTTCGCTAGGGCGTCGAAGGTGCAGCCACCGGCAGAGATCACGTCACGCAGACGTGAGTTGGGCTGGTTGGGCGTTGGCACGACCTCCCCCGATCAGGAGCTGTAAACCGCGTATACCGCTTCCGCCGCCTCACACCGTACCCACTGTGCGTGACGACCGGTTCACTAATCATCAGCCGCCCGGAACGGTTCCAGGTTCCGATCGACCGTGATCAAGGCTCCCCCTTCCTGGTCCGGGCGGCCCCAAGTTCCGTACGCCCGCTACGGGTTCGGGCATTCCTGTGTCCGAACCCGGCCGATGAGAAACGGAGACACCGTGACCACCATCGATACCGCGGCCATCACGGTCGTACTGCCCGAGGCGTTCGACGAGCGCTGGAGCCGCCTGCCCGGCGTCCAGGTCGACGGCCGGCGCATCACCATCGACCCCGCCGAGTACTTCTTCCGCTTCGAGTCCAGCACCTGGCTCGTCGCCGACTGGGAGCTGGTCAAGGAGCAGCTCCTGGACGTGGACGAGACGACCGAGAGCACGGTCGAGCAGCTCGCGCTCGACTTCATCAAGGAGCACGCCCGCTCCACCTCGGACGCCGCACACGTCCTGGCCACGGCGTACGAGGTGTACGCCTACCTGTTCCGCGAGGAGCACCTCGCCTCGCTCGGTCTGCCGCAGATCACCGCCGAGCACCTGCGGATGCTGCGCGAGGCGGCCACGCTGATGGCACTGAACAAGGTCGAGCTGGACGGGCACATCTCCAACGTCGGCCCGTGCTGGTTCTTCCCCGCCGCCACCTCCGTCGTCTTCGACCTCGACGAGGACATGGGTGGCCTGCTCGACGAGGTCTACCACGGCGGCTGGTTCAACGAGTACCGCCGCATCGAGTCCATCAAGGCCCACGCCGCCCTCGGTGGACGCCTGGTCCACGGCTGCCAGTCCGTCCCGGACCAGACCGGCGGCGTCGTCGCGCCCTACGGTGCGTCGATGGCCAACTTCCGTGACGACCTCGCCCAGTTCAAGGCCGGGTGGATCCAGCAGATCTACTCCCACCGCGTGACCGGCAACCCGGCCGCGTAGCCCTTCGACGAGGCTCCGGGGCGGGATGCCACCGCGCCACCCCTCCCGCCCCGGACGCCTTCATCCCCGTACAGGAAATCCAGGAGCACTCCCCATGGACGAGTCCCTCACCGCCGAACTCCTCCACAACCTGTGCACCGCCACAGGCCGACCCCTCCCCACCCGCGAAGTGGTGCGGGTGTGGTCGATGTCCGGCGTCGAACGCGTCACCTTCCCCGACCGCACCACCGCGATCTTCAAGTACGCCAAGCGCCCCTTCGACAGCGAGGACCAGGCCCTGCGCCTCGCGCACACCCTCGGCATCCCCGTGCCCAAGGTGTACGCCTCCGCCGTACGCGACGGCCGGCTCGGCATGCTCCTCGAAGATCTTGGCCTCGCGGTGCGTGAGGCTGATGACCTCGACGGCGCGGCTGCAGCGGTTGTCGTGCACGGCGCCCGCACCGCACCGGCACTCTCCCTCATCGACGAGGAGCGGCTGCGTACCCTTCCGGCCCGCGCCCTCGACCACCTCCGCGCCCTGCGCAAAGCCGACCGCTGGGCAGCCGAAGACACCGACGACATCGAGCAGGCCCTCGAACTCCTCGCCCGCGCAGCCCCGCACCGCGCGACCGGCGCCAACCTCGCCCCGTTCGGCTGGGTGCACTCCGAGTTCCACCCCACCAGCCTCCACATCGGTCACGGCAACACCTGGCGCCTGCTCGACTTCGCCCGCGCCTTCACCGGCCCCGGCCTACTCGACCTGGCCAGCTGGCATGGCACCGTCGAGAACCCCGATCCCGTCCGTCTGCGCGTCTTCATCGAGCGGTACGTGGCTGCGGGCGGCTCGCCTGATGCTCTCGCTCGGCGTGGTGAACTCCCGCCTGAGCAATGGGCGTTGGGGTGGCAGCGCATCTGGAGCGTGGAGTGGTTCATGGAGCAGGCGATCCGTTGGATCAACGACCCCGCCACCGACCCGGCGTACATCAAGGTGGTACGCCGCCATCTCACTGACGTCCTCCGTCTGCTGGAGGTCTAGATGCCCACGGCACCAGCGCCCTCTCCCTGGCACGTCCACGCCCTGCAACGCACCGCCGCCGTGCCCGCCGAGCCTCTCCCCGTCCCCGCCCGGATGGAGTGGACCACCCGCCCGGGTCTCGGCCCCGGCGCGGAGATCCTCGGCACCGACCTCGCCCACCGCCGCATCCTCGAACTCGGCTGCGGCCCAGGCCACAACGCCGCCCACCTCGCCACCCGCCGCGGCCCCCGCGTCACCGGCGTCGACCTCGTCGGCATCCAGATCCGCCGAGCCCGCACCCACTACGGCCGCCTCTCCGGTCTCACCTTCGCCGCCGGTCACGCCCTCCACTACCTCCAGGCGACCGACGAACACTTCGACGCGATCTATTCGGTCTTCGGCGCCATCGGCCTCGTTCCGCCGAACCTCCTCCTGCCTGCTGTCGCCGCCCGCCTCAAACCCGGCCACACTCTCGCCTTCTCCGTCCCTCACCCTCAACGCGGCGGACGACGACCGGCCATCGACGACCGGCCCCGTCGCGACCACATCACCCTCCCCGACCGCACCCGACTCCCCTTGGTTCGCTGGGAGTTCGATGCCCGGCGCTGGGAACAGCACCTCTCGCGCGCCGGCCTCTGGCTCACCTCCGCCCAGGACTTTCACGACCCGCGTCACGGTCCGTGGCCAACCACGCTCCTGATCACCGCGCGCAAGCTCTGACCCGCACCTCGCCTGAGACGGAGGAACCCATGCGCCTGCCCCACCTGCTGATCGACATCGACGGTGTCCTCATACCGTTTCCCAAGGCGGACGGGGTCACTCCGTCCAGCCACGTCCGCTACGACGTCGTGCCTGCCAGTCGCCCGCCTGACGCTCCCGTCCCGGTGTGGCTGAACCCGGCACACGGACCGATGCTCACCGACCTCATCCGCACGAGCCTGGTCGGCCCCATGTGGTGCACCAGCTGGCGCCGCGACGCCACCACGCTGATCGGCCCTCTTCTCGGCCTCCCTACCTTCCCGTACATCGACCTGCCCCGTCCCAACATCACCACCAGCCACCCCAACGGCTACCTCTGGAAACGCGATCACGTCGACGCGTGGCTCGGCGACGCGCCGGTCGCGTGGATCGACGATGACTTCACCGGTCTCGACCACGCCTGGGCGACCGCACGCGTCGCTCGTAGGCTTCCAACCCTGTTGGTTCAGCCCGACCCTCGCATCGGCCTGTTGCCCGAGCATCTTGAGGCAGTGCGGGACTGGGCAGCGGCCGTCCACCCGGCAGAGCGGGCCGCCTGAAGCGCCCTGTGTAAACCGAGCAACGTAGGGGCTGTGCGCTCGGCGGATTCCGTGCGGCGTCACGAGTCGGCCGTGTCCGCCACCTCCTGGGGTCGGCCGGCCAACTCCTGGATGGGGAGGCGTTCGGCAAGGTTGTAGGGCAGGTCCGGGGCGACCTTGGGGCCGCCGAAGAAGATGGTGTCGCCTGGTGCGGCCAGGCGGTAGCCGTCCACTTCGCCGGTCTTTTCGCTGATGCGGGGCTTGACCTGGATGCCCAGCGAGCCGAGCACGGTGAAGTAGTCGTTGATGCTGGGTACGGCGGCGACCGCGTACGCCTGCTCGCGCAGCCACTCCCGCGTAGTCTTGTCCCGGCCCAGGTGCTCGGCTTTGGCCCCGCTCGGTGCCGGTGGGTATCTTGGGCGCGCTCAGGTCAACGGACTTGAGTCGACGCAGCCCGAACTCGGCCTGGATCTTGCCGCATTCCTTCTGGGCACACCAGTCCTCCGGCACACCGCCGTGCAGGTGCAGGTGCAGGTGCAGGTGCGGGTGCAGGTGCAGGTGCAGGCGAACGGGGTGTCGCCAACCTCGTGCGTGGTGGCCGCAGCAGAGCCGCTGCACAGTGCCGGAAATGCCGATCGGGCGCCGGCATGTCGAGCGTCCCTCCAAGATCGCGATCGCGGGAAGATGCAGCCGGGCAGCGGGGAGAACGATCACCCGCTGCCCGGCAGTCGCAAGCCCCATATCGGAGCGGTGCGGGGAGCCCTTGCCGTCAGGCCGGGTTGCTCACCGCGCTGGCGCAGACCTTGTCGCACGACGAACCGCAGCCGTCGTCCGTGCTCACCAGCAGGCCCGGCACCGGCGCACAGGCCTGCACGACCACCACGTCGAGCGCAAACTCGTCGACGACACTCAGCGCCGTCTCGGGGACCATCAGTTTCTGCATCTTGCTGTCTCCTCCTGGTTGTTCGCTCAGGTCCAGGAGAAGGTGAGGCGGCTGCGCCGCTTGTCGAGCACCGGCTCCCCGGGTGGGAGCTGCTCGTCAGGGGTGCCCATGGCGTAGGCACGGACATGAAGCGTGCGGTGGCGGTAAGCGCTGTCCCATTCCCTGACCGCGGCGGCCAGCGCGTCGGTCAGGGAGGGCCCGTCCGGCCCGTGCCCGATCACACCGAACTCGACGAGATCACCGGCACGGCGCTTGGTCAGATAGGCAAAGGAACGATCGCGGACCACAGCGGGGGTGGCCCGCCGGTTGAGCGGGGCGACCAGATCGGCATCCGTGTCCCCGTCCACCGACAGGGTCGCGAAGCCCGGTTGCGTGGTGGCCAGGTGCATCTGCAGGGTGCCGAACGACTCCGTAGGAGCGACACTCACACCGGTCCACTCCCGGGTCTTCGCGCCTTCCAGCGCACCGGTCAGCCGGGCCGGGTCGGCCACCTCGCGCTCGTCGAAGCAGAGCCCGACCTCCTCCCCGTGCAGGAGCAGGAGCCGTTTGTCGTGCTGGTCCAGGCCGGTCATGGGCACGAATCCGCACTCCTCCATCGACTCGCTGACCAGGTGCCCCTCCGACCATGTGAAGCCGATGGAGCGGGTGAACCCGTTGATCCGCAAAGGCACCACCAGACGCCCCTCGGGCGCGAGTTGATGGACCAGGCCGGGGGAGATGTCCCACGCGCCGACGGTGACCACAATGGCGTCCCAGCCGCCCTCGGGCAGGTACTGGCCTGCGCCGAGCGCGCCATCACCGAGGACGACGTTGACGCTGCCGTAGCCGGCCTGAGTGAGAAAGCGGCGGGCGCGCGTGGTGACGAACGGATCGATGTCCACGCTCGTCACCTCACCACCAGGGCCGACGAGTTCCTTCATCAACGCCGCGTTGTAGCCGCCGGACCCGATCTCCAGGACCCGCATGCCGCTGCGGATGCCGGCCTGTCGCAGCATCACGGCCTGCAACCAGGGCGCGGACACGGAACTGGTAGCCATGCCGTGCCCGTCGCGCTTGGTGACCACCGCGTCGTCCGGACTGTAGACCTCGGCGAGAAGAACGCCGGGGGCGAACACCGCACGTGGCACAGCTCGCATGGCGTTCTCGATCGCAGGGGTGAGGACACCCTGCTTGCGTAGGCGCAGCACCATCTCCTCACGCGCTGCAGCCGCGTCGGCCGATTCAGTCTCAATCTGTGACATCTGTGAGGACTTCCTGCCCGGCCGTGCCAGGCGATCACGAAGAAGGGACAAAGATCAGGTGTTCACGCCGGCGCACCGCACGACGAGACAGGCAAAACCGCAGGCCACCACCGGCAACAGCATCAACTGGAATCGACCAAAGCCGTAGGCGGACAGACACTTCACGGGATGACGCAGAATCCACCGCAGCCGGGGCAGGCGCTGTATCCGCAGTCCGTGAACACGACGGTCGCCCGTCATGACACGGCCCCGGCCTGACGTAACCGGGCGACGCCCAATCGCTCGGCCACAACGGCGGTGTTCCACGGGCTCGACACCCACGCCCCGGTCTCCTGCTGCCACGCAACGATCTCAGCGTGCTCCCCGGGGTGGAAGAACAGCATTGCGTAGACGGGCACCACAATGCCGCTCGCTCCACCGCGCGCCACCAGTTCGAGAGCCTTGGTTCGTTCCAGCCGGTCAGTAGCTGGAGAAGCGAACTCTGCGATGTCGATGAATGTCCCGGCCGGCACCCAGCCGGATCGACTGGCAAGTCCGAACACGCCGCGCAGTGCAGAGTCTCGAAACTCTGAGCTGGGAAGGCAGGCGTAGACGGCGATCTTCGTGCCCGCAGGGGCTTCAGCGGGTGGCGCCTCGATCACCAACGCGCTCACGAATCTCCCCGCCCGCCCTCGGTAGGGGCGCTGTGGATGGACAGACGACACCAGGCGGTGGTGCCGGTTGCGTTGAATCCCCAGTCACCACCCAGCTCCTGGACGAGCACGCGGACGAGGAACAGGCCGCGGCCGGACTCGTCCCATGGCTGCGCTTGCGCGGGTTGCGGTGTGGCCATCGCGGTTCCGTCATCGATCTCGATCTGGACCAGGCCTTGCTGTGGGGACCAGCTGCGATAGCCCACGGAGGGACCCGCGCCGTGCACGACGGCGTTCGTGAGCAGCTCGGAGAGTACGACAAGAGCCGTCTCGACGCGATCCTCCGGCATCCCGCAGACCTGCCGGAGCCAGGCGGCCCCGATCCGGCGGACGACGGGTACCTGCTTGTTCTCACGCGGGACCGACACAGTGACTGGTGACGGCAAGGCAGGTGGGGAATCCGCAAGGTATCGCTGGGTGCGTACTCCGCCCAAGCTACGCCGACTCTGTCCAAGGGCCGCCAAGTTCATTCCAGAGGCGATGCTGGCTCTGCCAGCGAAGAAGCTCATGTGTGGCTCCCGCTCGTGGTTGGTCGTACACAGAGCCAACGGCTGGGGAGAAGAGCCGATGGGGACGTGCAGGTTCCCGAACTGCTGGACTACGGTGATGGGTGCTTTCCTGGCCGAGTTCACGCCCACCCGGGTTCGCCTGTGCTGTGACAATGTGGCGCTCATTGCGCCCCCTCGATCGATGGCTTCTGCTTGCTGGCCGCAAGCCTCGTCACCGGGATCGGCCCACACCAGGCGATGGAGGTATCACCCACGCCTCACAAAAGGAGGCGGGGAATCACGTAGGTATCACCTGCGCCGCAGGCGGTTCCCCGGCACGCTATGGGGGCGATAGTCACGTTGCTGACCGGCTGTTGGGAACCAGGCAGATGGAGGGTGGACATGGCACAGCAGGAGGTACCTAAGACCCTGCTCCAAGCCCTCGTCCGGTCGCGAGGATGGCCGTATGCCGAAGCCGCGAAGGAGTACCGGCGCATCGGGCGGGCGCTCGCCAACGAATCGGACGCTGATGATTGCCGTACCGCAGACGTTTCCGAGCCGACATGGCGGAGATGGACCGGCGGGAAGGCCAAGGGCCTGCCCAACGGACCTGCTCCGCGCATCCTGGAGCGAATGTTCCCGGGATGGACCGTACGTGACCTCCTCGGTCCTCCACCAGCAGTGGTCACCTCGCAACCCGCGCTGAATGAAAGCGACATAGCCATGACTGCTCGCGACGCTGCTGCCCACGCAGGGAATGCAGCCTCCGCCCACCTGCCCGAAATGACGCTCGATCAGATCGACGATGACGTGCGCGCCTTGGCCGTCGCCTACGAGACCACCGCCCCGAGCACGGCATTCCATGCTGCCACCTCCTTGCTCCGAGACATTCAGGAGAAGCTGGAGCGCACTCAACGCCCCCGCCAGAAGGAGCGGTTGTATACGGCCGCGGGGATGGTGACCTCGTTGCTCTCCGTGGCCTCGTTCGATCTTGCGGCGTTGGGGGCGGCGGTGCAGTTCGCGCGGACGTCAGCGATGTACGGCGAGACCATCGAGCACGGACCGCTACAGGCCTACGCCAACGGCATCCTGGCCTACCTCGCCTACTGGGACCGCCGTCCCACCGCCGCACTGCGCTACCTGGAGACAGCCAAGACCTTCGGTGGCATAGGGGACATGGGCCGCGTACGGCTCCACGCGATCGAAGCCCGGGCGCATGCCCATCTGGACAGTCCGGTCGAGGCCCAGCGCGCCATACAAGCCGCGCAGGAACCCGGTGCAGGCATGCGCGACGAGCTGCATGACGTCGGCGGGGAGTTCTCCTTCGGCCCCGCCCGCGCGGCGATGTCCCACGCCACCACCTACCTGGTCCTCGGGGACTCACAGCGAGCCGAGGAATCGGCCGTTCATGCACTCGCACTTCTGCGCGACGAGGCGAACCCGGACCGGCCCGTACAAATGCAGGTCACTGTCGACCTGGCGCGAGCTCGGCTCCTCCGCGGCGAACTCGACGGTGTGGATGAGGCGTTGGCGCCAGTTCTGCAGACAGCGTCCGAGTGGCGCACGATCGGTCTGGTCGAGCGGGTGAGCCAGCTGCGCATGCAACTGGCTCGTTCTGGGGCGGCACACGCCCACCTTGGACGTGAACTCGGTGAACAGATTGAAGACTTTGTGGCCCTGGCGGCCGCCCATCCGCTACCGGGAACGCACCTGGCGATCGAGAGCTAGCCGAGCACCGCAAGGATCTCCCGCTCCTTGGCAGGCGTGATGCCGTGCTGGTCCCACCGCGGGTGCAGCACCGGCCCCTTACCCGTCTGCATCCATGCCCAGGTGTCCACCACTGTCTCGGCCAAGGGCCGGCAGACGAGCCCGGCTGCCTGGGCATGCCGCGTGTCTACCGCCCACGTACCGGGACTCGTACGCCACAAAGGCAGTTCGGTCCACTCCCTCACCCCATGGGCGGTGAGTACTTCGTCTGCGGCGTAGACGAGTCGGCCATCCCCTCTGGTCGCGGTCAGGCAGGACAGGAGCAAGTCGTTCATTGTGCAGAGGTCCTGTGGAGCGGCCACGTTGAAGGCGCCAGTCGGAGCGGTGATGGCGAAGCGGGCGACATCTCGCACATCGATGGGCTGGATCGGCTGCTCGGGAGATCCGGGCGCGAGAATGTCGCCGCCTTTCGCGCAGCGGTTCAGCCACCACGGCAGACGGCCGACGTATTCACCCGGCCCCAGGATCACGCCGGGCCGTAGGATTGTGATGCGCTGCTCACCGAAGGTCTCACGGATCGCGCGCTCGCATCCGGCCTTTTGCATGCCGTAGTGGACCGTGACCCCCATCCCATCGCCATAGTCCCGGTCCGCATCGGACGGAGCGCCGTAAACCGGGCTCTCCTCAGTGAGCGGTTCCTTGGGCCACCCGGTATATGCGTTAACCGTAGAGACGTACACGTACTGTCTGGCCACCGGCTCGAGGGCACGAGCGCTGGTGAGGACCTGGCGCGGAGACATCTCCGAAGCCGATGTGTCGACGACCAGGTCCCAAGGCCCCTGACGAGCAAGCCGGTCGAGGTCATCGACCCTGGTGCGATCGCCGCGAACCGCCTGTGTTCCTTGGACATCGGGGGCACTGAGGCCACGGTTGAATACCGTTACCACGTGGCCTGTCGCCAAGGCATCGCGGGCGACTGCCTTGCCCAGGAACCAGGTTCCACCAAGCAGGAGAATGCGCATGCTGCGATCTTGTAGGAAGGGGGACAGGAATAGCCAGGGCCGCTGCACCCGATACCGGGGCGTGCGTACGAAGACGCTGAGGTCTCCATCTGCGAGCAGTCGTGCTCTTGGGAGGGTCGGTGGAGTTGCGGCTTTGGGGTGTATGCGGTCGGTTGGTCGTCGCTGTGCCGAATGGTGGCGGAGTCGCCTATCGCGCTCGCCTGGCAGGATGGGTGTCGTAGCGCTCTTCCACCGTGCCACTGAACGCTGCACGCTGGCGAGGCTAGAGTCGAGCGGTCGCCCGCGCCTTCGAGCGCTCCCCTCGTTCCCACGTCCGTGCTGAGCAGGCTGACCACGGTGTCCTGCGCTCCGCCGCACGCGGCATCTCCGCGCGGGCAGCGTCATGGGTCGAGTCTGCTTACCTGATAGGAGGCCCAGCAGAGGGGCCACTCACCGCCCGTCGCCCCAACCGCAGGAGCGGGAGCCGACGGGTACCCACGTCCTCACCTGCTCCGCTCTGACCCGCAGAGCAGGCAGCGGGCCCCCTGCGGAGGCTTCCCGCTCGGGGTCCCAGAGCCAAAGATCGTCGCCTGAGCGTTCGAAAGCGAGCACCCGGTGCCCCACCGGGAGGGGGCCGTTCTCCACGGCCGGCCGGTCGACGACGGGCCTGACGCAGACGAGCGTGCCGTCCAGTCCGAAGTACGGAGCCGGGTCCTCGCCCTTGACCGCCGCATGGGCCGCACGGGTCGCCACCGATGACACGTGGTCGAGGCTGGTGGACACGATCGTGAGCAGGTAGACGGCGGCGATGGTGATCGCCATCGCCACGTTCAGTGCCTTCCCGCCGCCGTTCCAGTAGAAGTACCGGGCCCAGCCCATCATGGCGAGGCACACGAACAGAACACAGGCAGCGAAGAAGACCGGCTTCACCGCGATCCCGTAGGTCCAGACAGGATCGACGGAAACGGCGTCCACCGGAATATCGAAGCCATCATTGAGGTATCCGGCCTGCAGGAAGTGACCCGCGAACGGCAGCACCCAGGGCAGCGGCAGCACCAGAACGGGTGCCAGCGCGACAGCGTGCCTCGCCAGTCGACTCAGCCTCCAGGCATGCCAAGTTCCGCGCGCCACGAGCCAGATGAGCGGCACCAGGATGACGGTGCCCAGGAGGCCAACAGGGCCGCGTGAGCCGACACCGGCTTCCATGTATCCTGCGACCGCCAGAGCAGTCACCGCCAGAGCCCCGGCGCCGAACTGCACCAGCCGGGGTGGCTGTGCACCTCCCGTCACCCATCGGCCCAGCACCCAGGCGACCGCGGCCAGGGGCAGCACGAGGAGACCACGCCAAGGCCACGGAACCGCGTGCGCCGACCAGCCGTACACGACCAGGGCCAGACCCAGAGCTCCACAAGCAACCCGCCCTGATCGACCATGCCACCACTGGTCTCGGTCCGCGTCTGTCGAGTCCATGGCCGGCCCGACTCCTGGCCGTGCCCCGTGCTCTCCTTCGACGAACGGAACACCGCACACAGCGCTCCGCTTCAGTGCCGCCTCGGCCTCTGGCCTACTGCCCTTGCCCACCAGCCGGACTGTTCGGTGCACGTCTGCGCGGCCAATCGCAACCCACAGCCTCGCAAACCGGCCGCGCAGAGTGCTTCCGCTCCATTCCGGTTCTCGGTACATGTGCCAGACACTGGTGGCCTCGTCCTCTCGGTCTTGAGGAGCGAGACCCGACTGCTCCACCTCCACGTCGGGACGGTCCGCGGTCAGCGCCCGCACTTGCCGCTCGGCCTCCGCGCGCGCTCCCCACCTGGCCCCGGCGAGCCACACGTCCAGGCGATAGCGCACCTCAGCGCTGCCACCGGCCTCGTTGGTGTCGTTGTTATCGTCGAGCGGCCGCACCACCCACTGGGCCTCCTCGAACCGAGCTCGTACCAGCGCCTCCTCGACCGGGTCCTTGCGCATACGAACGACCACAGTGACCCGACGATCGCCCACGCGCCGAACGGTGACGGTTCCGGATGACACGGTAGGGGGCGAATCCGGCCCCGTGCCGCCCGTATCGGCGGACGCCGAGTCGTCCACTCCCTGTGAGCGTGAACGTCGGGGCCAGACAATACTGTTCAACAAGCTCACCACGGTCCTCCGATGCAACCTGACGGGCGTGGGAAGCCTGTCCAGCCATGGATATCGCATGCGTCGCGTGGAACATTCACCCAGCCCGATTGAACTACTGTTCCGGGAGCGAACAGGACATCCACCGGAGCTGGATCAAGCCAACATCGCCGAACTCAGACCTTCACGACAACAGCGCGATCATGCACGCCAGTCAGCCGATCCACCTCTCCACTCGCTGAACGCATCCGGCCAGGACATGGCCCACAACGTTGCCCACCACGAGCACCCCTGGTTACCCCTGCCCAACCCGGGCAGGATGTGCCCGCGCAGGAGTGAACGTCTCGGGGGAGGTGGCGCGTGTCCCTGCTGCGGTGGCGGATTCCGTCGCAGGAAGGTTCGTCTCTCAACGGCAGGGGGAGGCATGGTTTTTCGGACCCTCGGCCTGGTATCCCCCTGCAGGTGGACCCACACGAGGCGAATGCCTCAGATAGCCATAGGCCCTGGCGCATCACCTACAGCAAGCGCGACGAGACTCCCGGCACGAACGCGGTCACACGCCAGCTCGCAGGCATCATGCATGAGCGCGTCAACCGCATCGGCCAGGCGCGTGATCTGCTCGGCCGCTGGCAAGACCGCACGCTCGGGCGGCGGGAACGCGAGATACGGCAGCTGCCCGACGTCGTCGGTGAACAGCTCGCTGCCTGGAGCCTGGAGAACGTGCTCAACGCGCGTAAACGCCCAGTCCCGTCGTTCGGCTTCAGCCTGGCCCCGGTACTGACGCACGCGGTTGCGGCCCGCCGCCAGCAGCGGATACGTGGGCTGCTGCTCACGAGCGCGATCGCCCTGGTCACCGCGCGCCACCCATGGGGCACCGGGACCCTTGCGGCCATGTCAGTGCTGTACCACGTCTTCGTTGTCGCCGGCCGCTTCAGTGCCCTGGTCCGCTGGGGCCTCAGTGCCTTGGTGCCCATGGCCGTGACGGCCGCCGTCGCCCTTCTTGCCTGGACCAAGCTGAAGGAGTACTCAGGCGCCGTCTCGTTCGCCGTGCAAGACGCCGTGTCGGCCGGCGTGTGGCTGACACTTCTACTCACCGCTCTCTACGCCTTGGACGGGTGGATCGCCCTGGGATACGCCCTCTCTCTGCGCCCGGCACGCGAACACATCGCGCGGCGCCCCCGGTTGGCCCCTCGCGCCGCCACCAAGGTCGCCGAATGCGAAACGACAGAACTCTGGCAGAGCACTCCGTACCTGAAGGAAGCAACAGGGTGGCATCGGTTCGTGGGAGCCGGCCTCGACCCCTGGCGATCGGGCGGACCACGCATCCAGCTCACCCCGGCCCGCCGCGCGACCGACGATGCGGGCGAAGGCGAAGGCAGTGATGGTGCCGCGAAGGCTGGCGGTGGCAGGGAGGGAATCCGCAAGTTCGAATCCGACGAACTGCTCGACAAAGTGCGCGACGAACTGGAACGCCTCAGCGGCACCCTCGTCGAGACCCACGCCCTGCCCCACTGCGACGTCTTTGAGACGCTCGCCGTGCCACAGGCTCGCTGGCAGAGCCTCCCGCGCGTCCCCGACCGCCCGCAGTTGGGCCTGCGAGCCGAGAGTTCCACAGCACCCGAACGGGCGACCTGGCCCGAGGCCGGCGAGATGATCGCCGAAGGTCGACAAGCCCCTTCCGGGCATCTCTCCCGGCGCTACCTGGCAGCCCAGGTCGTCGACTGGGAAGGTCAGACTGTCGTCACGGTGTTCGCGCATGCGGCCCTGGAAGGCAAGACACTGCACTTCGTGACCCGCCCGCACGTGCTCGCCTCCCTGCGCAAGGAGGTACGCGCCGAAACTGTCCGAGGTTGGACACTCGCGCGCAAGATCGCGCTCATGCCGGTCCATGCCCTCGGCGACACGATCGCCCTGGCCCACAGGTCGTACGGCATCCTTTTGCGCGTACTGATTAGCGTCCTACCCGGCGTCTTCGGGCACGCCGTACGCCAGCAGGTCGCCAAGGCGCTGGACGCGGACGAGAAGCCCCGAGTCGACGGCACCCCGGTCAGCCTCCGCGAGCACTGCGCACTCGTCGAGCCCGAGGACATGCACCAGGCCGAGGACGCGGCCCGGCACATCTCCATCCTCCAGTCGCGCATGTTCAGCACGGTCAGCGCGTTCCTCGACGACCATGGCGTCTCCACCGGCGAATTCCGGCGCCAGGCAGAGCAGTTCGTCACCAAGGTCTTCATCAACGGCGACCACAACCAGGTGAACACAGGCACTGTGCACGGCGATCAGACACAGGCGAAACCGGCAGACGACACGACGGCGAAGGGATGACCATGGGCAACTGGCGAGGACGGCCGGACCCGGGCGGCGTACACGTCACCGGTAGTGGCAACCAGATCAACACCGGGCGGGTCGGCAGAGACCAACGGCAAGTCCATGTCGGCGGTACTTCTCATGACATCGACCACCACCTGGCCACGGCCCAAGCGAAACTGGCCGAGCTGACCGCCGCGCTGGACGAGCACACCGCAGAACTCAGTAGCCCCGACCTTGCCCGACGGACAGCCGCTCGCATCGGCGAGGAACTCGACAGCACGAACCCTGATCAACGCCGAATGACGGAGAACCTCGAAGACCTCGGCCTGGCCGTCGGCGCGGTGGCATCCGTCGTGACCATCGTGCAGGCGCTCTCCACCGCGGTGGCCGCCCTGCACGGCTGACGGCCCGCTCCCCAAGCGGAACGGGAAGCCTTCGAGGAGTCATTCCGCTCCCCGAACCCCCGCGACACCCCCGGGCCCAACCGGATCCAACACTCTGACCTGGGCAAACATCATCCCTGCAGGGAAGATCAGTAGCCGAAACGAGGAAGCGGAAGGCCCCCGACCCGGTGAAACTGGTCAAGGGCGCTCGTGGGAGCAATCCCGAAGTCGGCAGGGCAGTTGTGTGCGCTGGCGGCACGATGTGGACTCCGTGGATGACGAAGCCGGTCCGCTATCTGATCGCATGTGCCGCGGGCGTGCGGACGGTACCGAAGGGACAACCAAGCGTCGTTGGGCGTGAGCCTGACGGTGATCGCAGAAGCCATCCGTATGCGGAATGAGGCCCTTTGGGTCTGGCCGGTGGTGACGGTGTCCGACGCAACCTGAAAGGTTGCAGGTACACCCTGGGCCGGAAGGTCTGCAGACTGCCACCTGAGCTTCGGCGACGGAGCGTGTGTTGCGACGTCGGCTTGCTCTCTGCCGATCACCACACTGTCCGTAGGGGGAATTACTGTGCGTACTTTCAGGAACAGGGCGGTGTCCGCTGTGCTCGGTGGTGTCATGGCCGGGGGGCTCCTCCTCGCGGGAGGGTCACCGGCTGCCGCGGCCTCCTGCAGCGTGACGGCCGGCAATGTGCTGAAGACGGGCGGCGGCCAGGTCACCGGGTACGGCGCCTGGACCGGGAGCGGCTGTGGCTACATGGAGATCAAGATTCAGCGCAAGGTCCTGGGGATCTGGTTCACCGCGAACAACGACGGCTGGAACGCCAGCGGCGACAGCTCCGGCAACATTTCCCTGCCGGCCGGGTGCAGTGGTACTTACACCTGGCGGGTGTGGCTGGACGGGGAGAATACCGACAGCAGGACCGGCCCCACCAAGTCGATCACCTGCTAACGCTCTGACCGCACACCGGGTTGCGTTCCGCTCCGTGCGTGGCGACCCGGCACGGTTCACCGTGCCGGGTGAACGGTAGCCGCACCCGCTCAATCGAACAGCATGCCGATCGAGGAGCCCTGGCCGCCCGAAAGAACGTGCGCGTCCTTCAGCGGGATCCAGGAGCACTCCCACGGAATCGTCGGCTGCGTGCCGCGCTGGTCTTCGTGACAGTTCCACCGCTCCGGGGTGGGCGTCGTCGGTTCCAGGTGGAAGACGTGGCACCGCTGGATCTCGTAGCGGTACGGGATCATGTCGCAGGAGAACTCGCCCAGCCTCCGCACGACCTTCAACCCGGCCAGGCCGGTTTCCTGGTGCGCCTCGCGCAAGGCCGCCCTCTGCGGGGTCTCGCCCGGCTCGATGCCGTCGGCGGGTACCTGTATGCCCGCCAGGGCGTGGGCTGGATCGGTGTGGCGGATGATCAGGATCCTTCGCCGTCGATGATGTAACACACTGCCTTGTCCCTGATGGCCTTCTGCGACGTTGTCACCGCGCTCCTTGTGGGTGGTCCGGCCCCCGGTGTCCGGAGGCAGATGGTTGACGCGCGACGGACTCTTGCACTGGTGCCGTTCGTCGGGATCCGTCGTCCCCACCAGCGGGGGAGGGGCCCGTGATGGGTGCGGCGGGACCCATGGTGGCCCGTCGTGCCGTGTCTGGGGTGACCCGCAGTCGCAGTTCTCTGGGCGCGAGTTTTCTGCAGCTGCGGTTGGTGCGGAGGTTCTTGGGAGTGTGCGTAGGGGGTAGGTGCTCTTGTGGCACTGGTCGGGGATCTGGGTGGGGGAGTGGGGATGGGTTCGAAGGGCGCGTTGTGGCCGTATGGGTCGACGGGCGCCTTGCGTGAGGATGTCCTGCGCGTGTTAGGCGTGTTGAAGGTGGTGACGGCTGAACAGGTGCAGGAGTTGACGCGGCCGCACCTGTCGTTGCGCCATCCTGATCCGCACCGCGGCCGCCGGACAGCAGCGCACCGCAACGCGGCTCTCGACCTGGCACACCACGGCCTGGTGGTATCCGAGGGGCGCAGCCGGCAGGGCCGGAAGCTGTATGGGCTGACGGCGGCCGGTCTGGAGGCGGCCGCCGGGGTGCTGGAGCGGCCGCTGGCCGAAATGGGGTCGATCGCCCGGGGCGCCGCCGCGCACGGCGCCGCACACGCCCTGGACGTCAACGCCACCGCCCTGGCCCTGCTCCAGCCCCGCCCGGCCGAGGGCGCGGTGGAGCAGTTGAGTCCGGTGGACCGGGCCGTGCTCGAGGCCCGGCCGGCCGGACTGGGGAGCCTCGAGGCGATGAGTACCGAGGTGGCACTGCCGGTGACGGGCACGGATGCAGAGCCGGGCCGCGGCTCGGTCCAGGCCGATCTCCTCCTCACCGCGCCCGAGCACCATCTGCCACTGATGTTCGTGGAAGTCGACCGTTCCACGATGGTGCCCGAGCGGGTCGCGGAGAAGATCCGCCGCTATCAGGCGTATCTGGAGCGCCGGGACAGGCAGGGCCGTCTGTGGTGGCGCAACCGCTGGCCCGTGGCCGACGGGGCTCGGCCCGTCGTCGCGCTGGTGCTGAGCGGGCGCAGCGAGGCCAGTGTCCTGAGCCGTGCGGCGGTCGTGATGAACCTGGCTGCCGCCCTGCAGCCGTCCTTCCCCGTCATCGGCACCCCCCTCACCCGCCTACGTGAACGGGGCCCGTGGGGCGAGACCTGGTGGAATGCGGCCGACGGCGGCCGGCCCCGTTCTCTGGACCGCGCACTGGGCCTGCCGTCGCCCCCTCCCGCATGACCCACTCGCCACCGCTCGGCCCATGGCCGCGCGCCTGGCCCTTCCGAGGAAGCGGGATGGCGCGGGGCGCCCGGGCCTTAGCCGCACCGGTCTGGCTCTCATTTGTAAGACCGTGCTCCCGAACGCCGGATCCTCCGAGCGTGTCCCGGAGGATGAGTCTGCCGGACACCCGAGCCTTTCTACGCTGGAGCACCGTGAAGAAGGTCGCCATCGTCGGCTGCGGAGGCAGCGGCAAATCCCACGTGGCCCGCGAGCTGGGCACGATCCTCGGCGCCCCGGTGACACACCTGGACGCCGCGTTCTACGACGACCAGTGGAACGCCCTGCCCATGGACAGGTTCACCGACGTGCAGCGCGAGTTGGTCGCGCAGCCGCGATGGGTGATCGACGGCAACTACAACTCGACACTGCAGGTACGGCTCGAAGCCTGCGACACGGTCATCCTGATGGACGTGTCGACCGTGGCGGCGCTGTACGGGATCTTCTCCCGGCAGATCCGGCACGGGGCCGGGCACAAGGGCAACGGTGTGCACAACCGCATCCACTGGGGCGTGATCAAGTACGTCGCCACGTACCGGCGCAGGATGCGGCCCCGCGTGATGGCGAAGATCGAGGAGTTCGGCTCCGGCGCCGATGTGGTGCTGCTGGCCAACCGGCGCCAGACGCGGCGCTGGCTGCGGAAGGTGGCCGTCGAGCAGCCCTGACCGGCCCGCGCCCCCGGTCAGGGGGTGCGACATGAACGAGCCCAACCCGTTTCTGGACCCCGTCCGACAGCGAGAGCTGTACGGACATGCCTCGCGGCTGGCCGGACGGACCAACGCCCTGATGCGCGCCAAGGCCGCCGGCCACCTCACCGCCATCACCCTGTCTTGACCCGGAAGTCACGGACCTTGACTTGCCGGTCGCTGCTGCCGCGGGAGGCTGCGGCCGTGCTCCGCCGCTGCCCAGCTCGCCTTGACTGCATGGGTGACGCCGGTGATTGGCCGCTGCGGGCCATGGACGGAAGAGATCATCGACACGATCACTGAGTGAACGCGAGTTCGCGTCATCGAGCTCTGAGCGCACTGGCCAGGAGCCCAGGCACGGCAGGGCCGGTGCTCCGGGACCGGAGCCGTCAACGAGCTATGGCAGATTGCGGGTTGCGCTGGCATACCTGCTCTTTTGCCGTCTCGTGTCTCTGGTCGGCTGAGAGTGGAACCGGCAGCGACGGTGGAAAGTTGCCCCCTCCAGGGGCTGGCTCGTTGAGTCAGGTCGGGAGGAGTGGCGATCTGCGGGGAGCACAGTCCGACCATGCCGAGTGTCCCGAACAGACTGGGACCATCCCCGCGGGCGCGGGGAGCACTGGAGCAGGCCGACGTCGAACCCGGCATGAACGGGACCATCCCCGCGGGTGCGGGGAGCACTACCGACCGGAGTGGGCCGCTACTCCGACAGCGGGACCATCCCCGCGGGTGCGGGGAGCACGTCCCGATCACGATCAACAACCGGGACGGCCAGGGACCATCCCCGCGGGTGCGGGGAGCACGCGTCGACGCCGAGGGTGCGTGCGATGGCGGCGGGACCATCCCCGCGGGTGCGGGGAGCATTCCAGGGAGTAGAAGTCCCGGCTCCACTCCTCGGGACCATCCCCGCGGGTGTGGGGAGCATCTCGTCGTGGAGAAGCGCCCGGCCGGCCCCGGGGGACCATCCCCGCGGGTGCGGGGAGCATTCTTGGGAAAGACCTTGGGAAGTACCTGGGTTGGGACCATCCCCGCGGGTGCGGGGAGCACGACGGGGCCCAAGTGGGCTGGTAGAGGCGCCAAGGACCATCCCCGCGGGGTGCGGGGAGCACGTGCAGTTGCCCGGCCTGGGTGAGGTGGGCCAGGGACCATCCCCGCGGGTGCGGGGAGCACGACACCGGGGCCGTTTCGTCGGCGAGCTGCCGGGGACCATCTCCGCGGGTGCGGGGAGCACAACCGGGCGCCCGCGCACGAACTCCTCCACGTGGGACCATCCCCGCGAGTGCGGGGAGCACTTCACGTTGCGCAGGACGCCGCAGGCCTTGGTGGGACCATCCCCGCGGGTGCGGGGAGCACTTGCGCGCCGACTGCGAGCGAAAGGATCGCGAGGGACCATCCCCGTGGGTGCGGGGAGCACTCGATGATGCGGGACTGCTGGCCCCCGGTGACGGGACCATCCCCGCGGGTGCGGGGAGCACCCACCAATCCCCCCGAAGTCTTTCAACACTGGGGGACCATCCCCGCGGGTGCGGGGAGCACGTTCCGGGCCGACGTCGCCGACCGCCTCAAGTAGGACCATCCCCGCGGGTGCGGGGAGCACGAAGCGCACGACCGTGACCTCCTGGCCGAGCAGGGACCATCCCCGCGGGTGTGGGGAGCACGGCCTTGAGCAGACTCTGGAAGCTCGCGTCGAGGGACCATCCCCGCGGGTGCGGGGAGCACCCCTCGGCCTTCCATAGCTACCCCCGGGGGTAGGGACCATCCCCGCGGGTGCGGGGAGCACCGGATACGGGTTCCGTTCGGTCTCACGCCATAGGGACCATCCCCGCGGGTGCGGGGAGCACTCGATGGGCCCGATCTGGACGTTCTGGCGCCCGGGACCATCCCCGCGGGTGCGGGGAGCACTCCCGGCCATGATCGCCCACCCATGCCGTGAACGGACCATCCCCGCGGGTGCGGGGAGCACAGTCTGCCGGCGGCGTCGGTCGCGCAGCTGACGGGACCATCCCCGCGGGTGCGGGGAGCACCCGACCGCGCTGGGATTCTCCACCCGGATGAAGGGACCATCCCCGCGGGTGCGGGGAGCACGCCATGATCTGGTCGATGGGCCCGATCTGGACGGGACCATCCCCGCGGGTGCGGGGAGCACACACGGGGTGCGAACGAAACGCGGCGATAGGTGGGACCATCCCCGCGGGTGCGGGGAGCACTCCCGATCCGGTAGCCGGCCTGACCTCCTACGGGGACCATCCCCGCGGGTGCGGGGAGCACGGTTCCAGCCAGAAACGCAGGTGTTCCTAGCTGGGACCATCCCCGCGGGTGCGGGGAGCACCAGTTGGAGTCCCACTTGTTGACGATGTTCGGGGGACCATCCCCGCGGGTGCGGGGAGCACGTCGTGTTGACGGGTGGCTGGTGGCGGCCGCAGGGACCATCCCCGCGGGTGCGGGGAGCACATGGCGTCCCGGATGATCTGACGGATGGCCAGGGGACCATCCCCGCGGGTGCGGGGAGCACTCCAGGGCCCGCTTGCCGAAGAACACCGCGAGAGGACCATCCCCGCGGGTGCGGGGAGCACGACCGCTACCGTGAGTCCGGGATCTGACCCGGGGGACCATCCCCGCGGGTGCGGGGAGCACGTCGCCCCGCCCGGCCGGGACGCTTCGACGAGGGGACCATCCCCGCGGGTGCGGGGAGCACATCTTGCCGAGGGCGAGGCCGGACTTGAGCCGGGGACCATCCCCGCGGGTGCGGGGAGCACGTAGTCGTACCCTTCCACAACCGTGCGCTTTCGGGACCATCCCCGCGGGTGCGGGGAGCACCCAACGCCATCCGTATGGACAACGGCACCGACGGGACCATCCCCGCGGGTGCGGGGAGCACATCCGGCTGCTGCCGCCCTCGATCCTCGAGCCGGGACCATCCCCGCGGGTGCGGGGAGCACGCTCGGGTCGGGCGCGAAGTGCGCGTACCTCAGGGACCATCCCCGCGGGTGCGGGGAGCACAGGTCGGACAGGTCGGCCGCGATGACGAGCTCGGGACCATCCCCGCGGGTGCGGGGAGCACTCTTCGTGACCTGCAGTGTTATCGACGGAGTCGGTGTGGTTGGGCAACTTGTTTCGATCTCGACATTAGTCGCAATCTGGGTATATGGGGTAAGGGTTGGTGGTGGGAGTGGGAGGTGGCTGGGTGCCGAAGTCTGGGGTGAGTTTCGTTGTTTTGCCTTCATCGTAGGCGAGTTGCGGATATTCATCTGGCATGAGTGGTGTGGGGGATTCTCGCGCGGACTTACGGGCGGGGCTGGATGGTCCAGTGCTCACGGTGTGGGCGAAGCATGATCGTGACTGTGACGGGTGGCTTCCGTTGTGGCGGCACTTGGACGACAGTGCCGCGATCGCTGGGCTGTTGTGGGATCGGTGGCTGCCAGTCGCGGTACGGAGACTGATCGCGGCGGATCTCCCGCGCGGCGAGGCGGATGCCCGGCAGCTTGCGGTGTGGCTGGCCGGCGTGCACGACATCGGCAAGGCGACCCCGGCCTTCGCCTGTCAGGTGGAGGAACTTGCGGACGTGATGCGTGCCCAGGGTCTGGCCATGCGGTCACGGTCGGCGATGGGGGCGGACCGGAAGCTGGCGCCCCACGGACTGGCGGGGCAGGCGTTGTTGACCGAGTGGCTGGAGACCCGGCACGGGTGGTCCGGGCGGCAGGCCGGGCAGTTTGCTGTGGTGGTCGGCGGCCATCACGGGGTGCCGCCGGAGCATGGACAGATCACCGGGTTGGACCACTGGCCCGAGCTGCTGCGCACGCCGGGCCCGAGTGAGGCCCTGTGGCGGCGTGTGCAGGAGGAGTTGCTGGATGCGTGCGCCGATGCGTTCGGTGTGGGGGAGCGGCTTGAGCTGTGGCGGGCTGTGAGGCTGACGCAGCCGGCGCAGGTGCTCCTTACTGCCTTGGTCATCGTGTCGGACTGGATCGCCAGCAACCCGGACCTGTTTCCGTACTTTCCCGAGGATGTGCCGCGTTCGGGTGGTGAGCGGATCGCGCGGGCCTGGGCTGGTCTTGATCTTCCCGGTGGCTGGCGGACCGCGGATGGTGAGGCCGGGACGGGGGAGCTGTTCGCCACCCGGTTCGACCTGCCTGCCGGCGCCGCTGTCCGCCCTGTGCAGAAGGCGGCGGTGGATCTGGCGCGGGCTATGAACGAGCCCGGGATGCTGGTTATCGAGGCGCCGATGGGTGAGGGCAAGACGGAAGCCGCCCTGGCCGTGGCAGAGGTCTTCGCAGCGCGCTCGGGGGCCGAGGGGGTGTTCGTCGCGCTGCCGACGATGGCGACCGGAAACGCGATGTTCCCGCGTCTGGTGCGGTGGCTGGATCGTTTGCCGGCCCCCGACGGGGTGCGCTACTCGGTCCTGTTGGCGCATTCCAAGGCGGCGTTGAACGAGGACTTTGCCGGTCTGCTGCGGCACAGCGGTCCGGTGGTCGCCGTGGACGTGGACGGGTCTGACGCAATGGCGCCGGGTCGACGGCCGGGCGGTTCCTCGTATGGGGCCGGGCCGGAACTCGTGGCGCATTCCTGGTTGCGGGGGCGGAAGAAGGCGATGCTGTCGTCGTTCGCTGTCGGCACGGTCGACCAGCTGCTCTTCGCCGGACTGCGAAGCCGCCATCTGGCGCTGCGGCATCTGGCGCTGGCGGGCAAGGTAGTCGTGATCGACGAGGCGCACGCCTACGACACCTACATGAACGTCTATCTGGACCGTGTGCTGTCCTGGCTGGGGGCATACCGGGTCCCGGTGGTCGTGCTGTCCGCGACACTGCCCGCCCGGCGGCGGCGAGAACTGGCTGCGGCCTACAGCGGACGCGTCGACGCCGGCGGGGAGGCATTCGACGGCGTCGCGGCCTGCCGCGCCTACCCGCTGCTGACGGCGATCGCCCCGGGCGGGGAGCCGGTCTTGTCCACCCCGGCGGCCTCGGGTCGCGCTGTCAGCGTCACGGTGGAGCAGATCGATGACGAACCGGAGGCACTGGCCGACCGGCTGGAGACGGAGCTGACGGACGGGGGCACGGTCCTGGTGGTGCGCAACACCGTGCGCAGGGTCCTGGAAGCGGCGGCGGTCCTGCGCCACCGCTTCGGCGCCGGGCAGGTCACGGTGGCGCACTCCTGCTTCCTGGATGTGGACCGCGCGGCCAAGGACGCCGAACTGCTGCGCCAGTTCGGCCCTCCCGGACAGGCCGCCGGCCGGCCACACACGCACATCGTGGTCGCGAGCCAGGTGGCCGAGCAGTCCCTGGACGTGGATTTCGATCTGCTGGTCTCGGACCTGTGCCCGGTCGACCTGCTGCTGCAGCGGATGGGCCGGCTGCACCGCCATCCTCGGCCGGACGAGAAGCAAGGAGAGCGCCCGCCGGGACTGCGAGCCGCCCGCTGCCTGATCACGGGCCTCGACTGGGACCCGGTGACAGGGAAGGTGCCGAAACCGGTGCGCGGATCGGTTGCCGTGTACGGGAGGTACGCCCTGCTCAGGTCGGCCGCTGCCTTGCTTCCTCATCTTGGAGAAGATCCCCGCCCGATCGAACTTCCCGCCGATATCAGTCCGTTGGTTCAGGCCGCCTACGACGAGGAGGGTGCCTGCCCGCCGGGCTGGGAGCGGGACGTCGCGGCGGCCTATGCCCGGCATCGAGCCCACCGAGCCGAACAGGCCGAGCGTGCGGGCGCGTTCCGGCTGGACGAGGTGGCGCGGCCCGGCCGGCCGCTGTTCGGATGGGTGGCAGCCGGGATCGGCGACGCGGACGACACACGCCAGGGCCGCGCGCAGGTGCGCGACAGCCGGGAGAGCCTGGAGGTGATGGTGGTGCACCGCCGGGCGGACGGATCGATCACCACGGTGCCCTGGCTCGCACCGGACCGAGAGGGCCGCCCTCTCGCCGGACTCCCGCTGCCCACCGATCAGGTACCGACGTCGAGGGCGGCGCGGGCCGCCGCCTCGTGCGGCCTGCGATTGCCGATCCAGTTCAGCGATCCCCGCACGATGGACCAGGCCATCGCTGAACTGGAAGAACTGTACGTCCCTGCCTGGCAATCGAAGGAAAGCCACTGGCTGGCAGGCCAGTTGATCCTCGCCCTCGACGAAGATGGGCGGACTTCTCTGGCCGGGCATGCGCTGCGCTACAGCCCGGCGGACGGACTCGACGTGACACGCGATGCGCAGGGATGAGCACCGTCTGGGAGGTGATGCTCCTCGAACGCTGTCTCGCAACCAGTTGGGTCCGCCGCACCCGTTCCAGGCGGTGCTGGCCACAGCTGAGGCGGCCGATCGCCTGGTGCCGACTGTCACCGAAGCGGCTGCACGGACTGCCGGGTGCTGGTGCGCCCGGACATCTTCGGTGACGCCTGAGCACCCCCACTGTCAGTGCGGCCTGGCAGCATCCGGGCCGGATTCCACCGCCACTGACGCGACACATGATCTGGAGGATTCCCGCGACGATGACGACCCCATTAGCCGAGGGTGAGAAGCCGTCCTTCGACCTCACGACCCGGCCATGGATTCCCGTCCTGGACCTGCCGGGCGCTCAGCACGACCTGTCGTTACGGGAGGTATTCGCACAGGCGGGCCGCTTGCGCCGGATCGTCGGTGACCTGCCGACGCAGGAGTTCGCCCTGCTGCGCCTGCTGTTGGCGGTGGCCCACGATGCGCTGAATGGCCCGCCAGACGTCGACGCCTGGGCGGATCTCTGGGAGGACGAATACTGCTTCGCGCCCGTTGCCGCATACCTGGACCGGCATCGTGACCGCTTCGATCTGCTGAGCCAGGAGACGCCGTTCTTCCAGACGGCCGGCCTGCGCACGTCCAAGGATGAGGTCTTCTCTCTCAACCGGATCGTCGCGGATGTGCCCAACGGTGAGCCCTTCTTCAGTGCGCGACTGCCGGCGGTGGACCGGCTGACGTTCGCGGAGGCGGCCCGCTGGATTGTGCACGCCCACGCTTACGACACCTCGGGGATCAAGACCGGGGCCGTGGGCGACAGCCGGGCCAAGGGAGGAAAGGTGTATCCGCTGGGGGTCGGCTGGACCGGCAACCTCGGCGGGATCTTCGTGGAGGGAGCCACGCTGCGCGAAACGCTGCTGTTGAACCTCCTGGCCGCCGATGCTGTGCACTTCGACATCGATCCCGATGACGTGCCGGCATGGCGGCGCGCGGTGTCAGGGCCGGGTGGCGGGGAGCGGCCACCGACGGGCATTCGGGACCTGTACACGTGGCAGAGCCGCCGCCTGCGCCTGCACTTCGACGAGGGCGGGGTGACGGGTGTGGTCCTGGGATACGGCGATCCGCTGCACCCGCGCAACCGGCACTCCCGGGAGCCGATGACGGCGTGGCGGCGCAGCCCGGCACAGGAGAAGAAGCTGGGGCAGGGCACCGTCTATCTGCCGCGCGAGCACGATCCGGAGCGTGCGGCGTGGCGGGGCATGGCCGCACTGCTGACCGGACAGCCGTCGCCGGGCACAGCAGGCAGTGAACCCGCCGCTGTGTTGCGGCCGTTGGTGCTGGAGTGGGTGGCCCAGCTCGTCACCGAGGGAATCCTTCCACGAGGGTATCTGGTGCGGGCGCGGATCGTCGGGGCACGCTACGGCACCCAGCAGTCAGTGATCGACGAGGTCGTGGACGACTACGTGGCCATGGCGCTCGTGCTGCTGCACCAGCGCGATCGGCGGTTCGCCGACCAGGCGATCGCTGCGGTCGCGGACGCCGATGTGGCGGTCAACGCCCTTGCCGACCTGGCGTCGAATCTGGCCTGGGCCGCCGGGTTGGACAGCGAGCCGCGCCGGTCCATGGCCCGCGCGCACGCCTACGGTGCGTTCGAACAGCCCTACCGCAGCTGGCTGTACCGGCTGGCAGAGTCCGACGACCCCTACGGGCGGCGCGAGGCGTGGCAGAGGGAAGTCTTCGTCCTTGCTCAACAGCTGGGAGATCACCTGCTGGCGGCCGCAGGCGATGCGGCCTGGGTGGGGCGGGTCGTCGATCTCAAGAAGGGGCCCGAGTGGCTCAACTCGGCCCTCGCTGATGGCTGGTTTCGCGGTGCCCTGCGCAAGGGGCTCGGCATCACGGACTCGTCCGACCTTGGAGCGTCTCCCGCGCGTGCCGGCGGGGAGACGACATCCGACACTGCCGCGGAGGCGTCAGCATGACCACCACAGTGCCCAAGTCCGCCCGCGCGTGCGTAGCCGACCTC
The DNA here is from genome assembly GCF_024448165.1 of Streptomyces longispororuber. Classification (GTDB taxonomy): domain Bacteria; phylum Actinomycetota; class Actinomycetes; order Streptomycetales; family Streptomycetaceae; genus Streptomyces; species Streptomyces longispororuber_A. The sequence continues at coordinate 2,831 of NZ_JAMOLN010000095.1, read as the reverse complement.
GCCGCCCGGGATCTGGCCCGCTGGCAGCGCGGCTACCTCGCCGATCAGCCGGACGCGGTGGCGGCCCTGGCCCGGCTGCGCCGTGGAGCCGGCCGTGAGGCCGGGCAGCTACCCGACCTGTGGAGCCTGATCGACATCGGCCCGCTGTACGAACCCGACACTGGGGCAGGCCGGTTCGCCGAGCGGGAACTCGGCCGTGCCGAGGACGCCTTGCACGTCACCCTGACACTGTGGGCGCTGCACCAGCAGTCCCGGCGCACCGGCATGCACCAGGCGCACCGCAGCGATCACCCGCGGGGCCTGGGCGCGGCAGTGCGCCGTCTCATGCTCACGAAGGACAAGAACAAGATCGACGAGTCGCTGCAGAAGCGTCTCGTGCGCGCGGGCACCGCACCTGATCTGGCCACGCTCGCCCAACGGCTGCGCGACCTCGTACTGCTGCTGCGCCGTGAGGACATTGCCGTGGACTACGCCCTGCTCGCAGGACAGCTCTATGTCTGGCAGCACCCCGGTGGCCCCGATGCGGTGCGCCGCGAATGGGGCCGCTCCTTCCACGCCCGGATCGCCCTGCCCGATGCCGGCCAGCAGACATCCGCCCCAGACACCCAAGCCCCAGACACCCAAACATCGGACACCGGTAAGGACGCCTCGTGACGCGCATGTTCCTCGACATTCACGCCCTGCAGACCGTTCCGCCCAGCAACATCAACCGCGACGACACCGGCGCACCGAAGTCGGCGATCTACGGGGGAGTGCCCCGCGCCCGCGTCTCCAGCCAGGCCTGGAAGCGGGCCACCCGCACCTACTTCCGTGACGAGCACTTGCTGGAGCCCAGCGAACTCGGCGTCCGCACGAAGAAGATCGTCGAGGCGGTCGCCGCCCGCATCAGCGACACCCCGAGCAGCGAATCCGTTCCCGCGCTCGACCGGGAGACCGCGCTGAGTCTCGCCGACGAAGCGGTGAAGGCGGCTGGACTCAAGACGGAAGTCCCCAAACGCAAAGCAGATGCCGCCAAGGACACCGACAACCGTGCCGCGCCGGCACCGGAAGCGAAGTACCTCGTCTTCCTCAGCGCCCGACAGCTCGACGGCCTCGCCCGTCTCGCGCTGGAAGGCGCCGCGGACATCACCACATTCTTCAAGGACAAGGACAACAAAGCCCGCGCGAAGCAGATCGCCGACACCCTGCACTCGGTCGACATCGCCCTGTTCGGGCGGATGGTGGCCGACGTCGCCGACATCGGCGTCGACGCCGCCGTCCAGGTCGCCCACGCACTGAGCGTGCACCGCGTCGACATCGAATCGGACTACTACACCGCGGTGGACGACGAGAACACAGACGAGGAGACCGGAGCCGGAATGATCGGCACGGTCGACTTCAACTCGGCCACGCTCTACCGCTACGCCGCCGTCGGCATCCACCAGCTGACCGCGAACCTCGGCCAGGGCCTGCGCGACGACGCATCCAGGAGTACGCCGGTGCGGCGCGCCGTCGAAGCGTTCGTGCACGGCTTCGTCGCCTCCCTGCCGACCGGGAAGATCAACACATTCGGGCATCACACCCTGCCCGACGCCGTCATCGTCACCCTGCGCAGCACCCGCCCGGTCAGCTACGTTTCCGCCTTCGAGGACCCGGTCCGCAGCGACGCCGGGGGACACGTCCGTGAGGCCTGCGAGCGCCTGGCGGCCTACATCCCCGACATCGAGCGCGCCTACGGCGACACGGACACCACCACCAGCTGGGTGCTGCGAGTCGGTCCGAACACGGCCCCCCTCGCCGGGATCGGCAGCGAGATGCCCAACCTGACGGCGCTCACCACCGCCGTGGGACAGGCCATCGTCGAGCAGCTGGAGAAGCCCGCATGAGCGTGCTCACCCTGCGTCTGGCGGGTCCGCTGCAATCATGGGGAGCAACCGGCCGATTCGTGCGCCGCACCACCGAGTCCGCCCCCACCAAGAGCGGCGTGGTCGGCCTGCTCGCCGCGGCCAAAGGCATCCAACGCGACGACACCGTCGGTCTGGCGCCCCTGGCCGCCCTCCGGTACGGGGTGCGCATCGACCAACCCGGCACCCGCATACGCGACTTCCACACCGCACACCATCCCGTCAGCGGCAAAGCCATGCCGCTGTCCGAGCGCTTCTACCTGGCCGATGCGGTGTTCGTCGCCGCCGTCGAAACCAGCGACACACAACTGCTCACCACCTTGCAGAGTGCGTTGCGCCAGCCGGTGTATCCCGCATTCCTCGGCCGCCGCTCCTGCCCACCGGCCGGCCCGGTGGACCTCCACCTCCACCCCGAAGCCACGCTCGAAGAAGCACTGCACGCCGAACCCTGGCAGGCTGCACCGTGGTACCGGCGCCGCCACCAGCACTCCAGCGGCCGCCACGGTCGTCCCCACAGCGTGACGCTCACCGTGCTGCGTGAGCCACGGACGGACGAAGCCGGCGCGGACACCGTGCCCGATCAGCCCGTCAGCTTCTCCCCGGCTCATCGCCGCCACCACCTGCGACCAGTCGTCAGCGACAGCGTCCAGATACCCCTCGCCGGACCCCTGCCCCCGCACGACCCGTTCGACGCTCTTGGGCTCGAGGAGGAGAGCGCCTAAATGTTCCTCACCCGATTCCGCATCAACACCGCGCGCCCCGGAGCACGCCGCCTGCTCGCTTCCCATCAAATCCTGCATGCCGCCGTCATGTCGTCCTTCCCCAACATGCTGCCCAGCGGCACACCACCGCCCGGCTCGCGTGTTCTGTGGCGCCTGGACCACCTACAGCGCACCGAGGTCGTCCTCTATCTGGTCAGCCCCGAGCGCCCCGATCTGACCCACCTCG
>NZ_JAMOLN010000094.1 GCF_024448165.1 Streptomyces longispororuber | reverse complement strand
AGGTCCGCCGCGAACGGGAAGTAGTGGATCTCCCCCGCGTTCACGTCCGTGTGCCCGTCCGCCGCGAGCGGCCCGGCGACCAGGGACTTCACGATGACGTCGCCCTCGATGTTCGACGCGTCGAGGTCGGTGACGTCGGCCCGTGGGGCGTAGAGGGTCCCCTCGATCGTGTCGCCGTCGGCGATGGTGATGGTCGTGGCGTCGGGGAAGTTCCAGAGCATGTAGGGCGCGGCGGCGCCGCCCGCTCCGGCGAGCGTGGGCGTGTGCCAGGTGTAGTCGCCGCCCTCCGCCGTGGTGTCCACGTCGATCAGCAGCGGTGTCGACGCGGTGGGCGGGTTCGTGAACGTCAGGTTGGCGATGTTGTTGAGGTTGGCGCCGGTGATGTGCAGGACGTTGGTGACGCCCTCGGTGAGCGTGATCCTGACGTTGGCCCCGGCGGGCACGCTGTCCTGGTCGGGCAGGGGCACGCCGTTGCCGTCGCGCAGGACGACGTTGTTCGCGCAGCCGTCCATCGTGGTGGAGCGATCGCGGTAGGTCGTGAACAGGGCCGGGAAGTCCATCAGGCCGGACTGGCCGACCGACGCGGCGGGCTCGGTGGTGGTGAGTTCGAGGCGCGGCGTCGCGTCGTAGGCGGATCCCGTGGTGTCGACGTGGGTGTTGGCGGCGGCGCCGTTCTGGTCCTGATTGAGCACCTGCCCGCCGGTCATGTCGCCGATCTTCACGTACGAGTTCCGCAGCACGCGCAGGACGCCGGAGGGGCTGCTGCCCGCGTAGTCGACGCGGCCGCCGACCAGGAGCGAGGTGGGCTGCGCGTCACCGGGGGCGGTGTAGCTGCCGGTGTGGTTGAGGGCGACGTTGTAGCCGTCGCCGAAGCGGAGGTCGCCGCCGACGGCCACGGGGCCCTCGGACTCGGTGCTGCCCAGTGTGGCGTCCTCCTCGGTGACCACGCCGAAGCCGTTGTTGCCCGCGACGGGGTTGCCGATCGCGGCGGGCGCCCGGGCGCCCGCGATGCCGGGCACGAGCAGGGTGAGGGCCGCCGCGCAGGCGGTGCCCGCGGCCAGCTCGGTCGTTCTCGTCATGCGCTTCATACAAGGACGCTAAAAACCCTGGTCCCGCCCCCGATCTCACCACACCGCACCTCCACCGAGGACAACCCGATAGTCGTATGCGCGGCACTGTCGGTCCCGGCCGCTACGCTCGCGGCATGGCTGCCAACACGTCCCCCGACACCCCGCTCCCCGTGGGCGAGGTCTCCCGGCTCATCGGCGGATGGATCGACCGGCTCGGCGCCGTGTGGGTCGAGGGGCAGATCACGCAGTTGTCCCGCAGACCCGGCGCCGGCGTCGTGTTCCTGACGCTGCGCGACCCGTCGTACGACATCTCGGTCTCGGTCACCTGCTACCGCCAGGTGTTCGACGCGGTGGCGGACGTCGTCCGGGAGGGTTCCCGCGTCGTCGTGCACGCGAAGCCGGAGTGGTACGCGCCGCGCGGCCAGCTCTCGCTGCGGGCCGCCGAGATCCGGCCGGTCGGCGTGGGCGAACTCCTCGCGCGCCTGGAGCAGTTGAAGAAGTCGCTGGCCGCTGAGGGCCTGTTCGCCGCCGACCGCAAGAAGCCGCTGCCCTTCCTGCCGCAGCTCATCGGCCTGGTCTGCGGCCGCGCCTCGGCCGCCGAGCGGGACGTCCTGGAGAACGCGCGGCACCGGTGGCCCGCCGTCCGCTTCGAGGTGCGCAACGTACCGGTGCAGGGCGTGCACGCCGTGCCGCAGGTCGTCCAGGCGGTCAAGGAGCTGGACGCGATGGACGAGGTCGACGTGATCGTCGTGGCGCGCGGCGGCGGCAGCGTGGAGGACCTGCTGCCGTTCTCCGACGAGCAGCTGGTGCGGGCGGTGGCCGCCTGCCGTACGCCGGTCGTCTCCGCGATCGGACACGAGCCGGACAATCCGCTGCTCGACCACGTCGCCGACCTGCGGGCCTCCACCCCGACCGACGCCGCGAAGAAGGTGGTGCCGGACGTCGGGGAGGAGTACGAGCGGGTGCGGTGGCTGCGCGACCGGGCCCGGCGCAGCGTGGAGGCGTTCATCGACCGGGAGGAGCGGGGGCTGGCCGCCGCGCTCGCCCGCCCGTCGATAGAGGATCCGCACCGCATGGTCGACGAGCGCGAGCAGCAGGTCGCCGCGCTGACCGAGCGCAGCCGGCGCACCCTCGGCCATCTGCTGGACCGCGCCGACTCGGAGCTGACGCACACGCACGCGCGCGTGGTCGCCCTCTCCCCCGCGGCCACGCTCAAGCGCGGGTACGCGGTGCTGCAGAAGGCGGACGGGCACGTGGTGCGCGACCCGGCGGACCTGGCGCCGGGCGAGCGGTTGCGGGCGCGGGTCGCCGAGGGCCGGTTCACCGTAGAAGTCTCAGAAACGGACGTCGCCGAAGCGGACGTCACCGAAGCAGAAGCGTGAGGACGGACAGCAGCATGACCACGAAGACGGCCGACGAGGCCCTCGGTTACGAGCAGGCGCGGGACGAACTGATCGATGTCGTCCGGCGGCTGGAGACCGGCGGCACGTCGCTGGAGGAGTCGCTCGCGCTGTGGGAGCGCGGCGAGGAGCTGGCGAAGGTGTGCCGCCGCTGGCTGGACGGCGCCCGCGCCCGCCTGGACGCGGCGCTCGCCCAGGACGGGGCGGACGGCGCCGACGAGGGCGACGCGGGCGGTGCGGGGGACGCCGACGAGGAGTAGGCGGCGCCCGGCGAGGGCCTGTGAACAGGGTCACGAGGGGTTTTGTTGAAAGTTGAACCTCATGGGCGTAGTGTCGTGGACAACGGCTGATCCGGACGGATCGGATCACCACGGCCGTCACGTTCGTCCCGAAAAGGTTGATCGATGTCCCTCGTGCTTGACCCCGCCGCCCAGGACCTGCTCTTCCGTGAGGCCCGCACCGCGAACACCTTCACCGACGAGCCGGTGACCGACGAGCAGGTGCAGGCGATCTACGACCTGGTCAAGTACGGTCCCACCGCCTTCAACCAGTCGCCGCTGCGCATCACCCTGGTCCGCTCCGCCGAGGCCCGCGAGCGCCTCGTGCAGCACATGGCCGAGGGCAACCAGCCGAAGACCGCCGCCGCCCCGCTGGTCGCGATCCTCTCCGCGGACAACGAGTTCCACGAGGAGCTCCCGCAGCTCTTCCCGCACTTCCCGGCCGCCAAGGACGCCTTCTTCTCGGAGCGCCCGGTCCGCGAGGGTGCCGCCGCGCTGAACGCGACGCTGCAGGCCGCCTACTTCATCATCGGCGTGCGCGCCGCCGGCCTGGCCGCCGGCCCGATGACCGGCCTCGACTTCGCCGGCGTCCAGAAGGAGTTCCTGGACGACGACCACACCCCGCTGATGGTCATCAACATCGGCAAGCCGGGCGAGGACGCCTGGTTCCCGCGCAGCCCGCGCCTCGAGCTCGACCAGGTCATCACCACGGTCTGAGCCACCCGCACCACGGGCACACCGGACCCCCGGCCACACCGGCCGGGGGTCCGGGGGTTACCCCCGGGAGAAAGCAGTCCGCGCAGCCCGCGCCTGGAGCTCGACCAGGTCATCACCACGGTCTGAGCCAGTTCCACCGCAGCGCATACGTGAAGGGCCCCGGCATCATGCCGGGGCCCTTCACGTATGCCGGGAGGGAGACCTACGCGGCCTCGCCCTTCTTCATCCGCAGCGACTGCGCCATCTTCGTCAGCCCGTCGAAGTCGGCGGTGCCGGTGACGACGGTCGTGGACCCGTTCCCCTTCAGTACCAGGGCGTCGTACTTCTCGCCCTTGTACCGCTGCCAGGTCTCGCCGCCGATCCGCTGCGTGCGGCTCGTCTCCTCGGCGCCCTGACTGGCGTCGTCGATGAACCGGGACGGCTTGTCGGTCGACTGCTCGACCGCCACGTACTGGCCGTCGGGGTCGAGGAAGCCGAGGTGCCACGCCTCGTTCGCCTCGCCCCGGTAGCGCACGGAGGTCGGCTTCCAGGACTTCGCGAGGCCCTCGGGGGCGGCCACCGGGTACGAGGCCGCGCGGCGGGCCGTCAGCAGCTCGATCGTGTAGTCGACGCGCTTGACCGTCGGCTCCTTGGAGTCGTCGTGCGGGACGAACACGTAGATCACGCCCGCCGCCACGACGCAGACACCCAGGGACAGAACGAGACTGCCCACCGTCTTCTTGCCTTTGCTTGCTGCCACGCGCCCATCGTCGCAGGTCGCCGGATGATCTCTGCCAGGAGGTCCGGAAAGGGAACAACCTGTCATGAACGGGACCGCTCATCCGTGGGGCAGTCTGCTCAGATTGTCGGACTGGCGATAGAGTCCTCCCATACCCACCCTCATCCGCCCGCCCGTAGCCCACCACCGCCCTTCCAACGAAGCCCTTCGGGCGCCCCTCCTTATTTGTCGTATCCCGGTGGAACGCCGGAACAGAAAGGTGCGTCTCGATGACCGAGCATCATCACCAGCTGCCGTCCGAACTCGTGGTTCCCTCCGAGGCCCCCGACCGCAACCTCGCCCTTGAGCTCGTCCGGGTCACCGAAGCCGCGGCCATGGCCGCCGGCCGCTGGGTCGGCCGCGGCGACAAGAACGGCGCGGACGGCGCGGCCGTCCGCGCCATGCGCGCCCTCGTCTCGACCGTGTCGATGAACGGTGTCGTCGTCATCGGCGAGGGCGAGAAGGACGAGGCCCCGATGCTCTTCAACGGGGAGCGGGTCGGGGACGGGACGGGCGCCGAGTGCGACATCGCCGTCGACCCGATCGACGGCACGACGCTGTGCGCCAAGGGCATGCCGAACGCGATCGCGGTGCTCGCCGCCGCCGACCGCGGCACCATGTTCGACCCGTCGGCCGTCTTCTACATGGACAAGCTGGTCGCCGGCCCCGAGGCCGCCGACTACGTGGACATCAACGCGCCGGTGTCGGTGAACATCCGCCGGGTCGCGAAGGCGAAGAAGGCCGCCCCCGAGGACGTCACGGTCGTCATCCTCGACCGGCCGCGCCACGAGGGCATCATCAAGGAGGTCCGGGAGACCGGCGCCCGCATCAAGCTGATCTCCGACGGCGACGTCGCGGGCTCGGTCCTGGCGGTCCGCGAGGACTCCGGCGTCGACCTGCTGCTCGGCATCGGCGGCACCCCCGAGGGCATCATCTCGGCCTGCGCGATCAAGTGCCTGGGCGGTGTCATCCAGGGCAAGCTGTGGCCCAAGGACGACGAGGAGCGCCGGCGGGCCCTCGACGCCGGCCACGACCTGGACCGGGTGCTCTCCACGAACGACCTGGTCTCCGGGGAGAACGTGTTCTTCGTCGCCACCGGCATCACCGACGGCGAGCTGCTCCGCGGCGTGCGCTACCGCCCCGAGACGGCGGTCACGTCGTCCCTGGTGATGCGCTCCAAGTCGGGCACGATCCGGCAGATCGACTCGGAGCACCGGCTGAGCAAGCTGCGTGCGTACAGCGCGATCGACTTCGACCGCGCCAAGTGATCCGGCGCGCCGCGTAGCCCTTCCGGTACGCGGTCGGGGGCGCCCCTCGTGCGGAGGGGCGCCCCCGACTGCGTCCGGTGCGGGAACCTATCCGGCGGCGGCCACCGCCCGCGCCGCCTTCTTCAGCTCGACCTCGCGGCGCCTGCGGCGCGCCAGCACGACCCGGCGCTCGGCGGCGGTCAGGCCGCCCCACACCCCGTACGGCTCCGGCTGGAGCAGCGCGTGCTCGCGGCACTCGACCATCACGGGGCAGCGGGCACAGACCCGCTTGGCGGCCGCCTCGCGGGCGAGGCGCGCGGCGGTCGGCTCCTTGGAGGGGGCGAAGAAGAGTCCGGCCTCATCACGCCTGCACACGGCCTCCGTGTGCCACGGCGCGTCCTGATCCCTGTCCCCTACTGGCACCCGCTGCTGCGGAACGGCGGCTACCTGCAGGGACTGATGCGGCGGGTGCAGCACGGTCTACTCCTGACGACGGCTTACGACGGCTTTCGCGAGCGAGAGACGATGCAGCAAGCTCTACCCGCTGTGTCGACGCCTATGCACTGAGTTCCGAAGCACGGAAGTTCCCGGGCGCATACGGGAGTTCGGCCGCGGAGCGCGCCGTTCAGCCGAGGTGCTTGCGCAGGTGCTTGTGGAGGTCGCGGATGATCCGGCCGCGCTTGGGCTTCGCCTCGATGTTGCCGAGGACGGCGACGCCGTCGACGTAGACGACGGGGGCCTCGGGCTCCGTCGCGTCCAGCGTGTCCACCTCGAAGTTGCCGAGGACGCCGCCGCCGCTGCCGCGCAGCGAGATGTTCTCGGGGACCCTGATCTCGACGTTGCCGAAGACGGAGACCGCCTTGATGTAGACCTGCGGGTACTCGAAGATCGCCTCGCTGAGATCGATCTCCACGTTGCCGAACACGGCGTACGCGTGCGTGCGGCGGCCCACGCGCCAGCGGCCCTTGCGGGTCGTGGAGCTGAACACCGCCACCAGGTTCTCGCCGGGCAGCGGCGGGATGGTGCCGGGCGCCGGCTGGTTCGGCGGCGGGCCCTGAGCGACCGTCGGGCGAGCGCCGTGCGCGCCGGGCAGGTCCCTGACCAGCGGCTCCAGCTCACCCACGGTCTTGGCGCGGTACACCCCGTCGATCCGCTCGGCGTGCTCCTCCGCGTCCAGCCGGCCCTCGGCGAGCGCCTCGCGCAGGATGTCCGCGACCCGGTCGCGGTCGGCGTCGGACGCGCGCAGCTCGGCGGGGTCCGCGGCGGGGGCGCTGGGCGCGGGCTGCTGGGTGCGCTTTTGAAGGTCCACGACAGCAGCGTACCGAAACGCGATAGATCGCGACAGGCCCCCGGGCGGCGAACTGAGCCTTACCTCACAGGCCCCGCCCCTTCGCCAGGTTCTACGCTGGTTGGCGCTGCCAACGGATGCCAGCAAGCTGTCTGTCGAGTGAGGAATGGGCGAGATGCCTGAGTTCGCGTACACCGATCTGCTCCCCCAGGGCGAGGACACCACCCCGTACCGCCTGGTGACCTCGGAGGGTGTCTCCACCGCCGAGGGGCCGGACGGGCGTACGTTCCTGAAGGTCGAGCCGGAGGCGCTGCGCAAGCTCGCCGAAGAGGCGATCCACGACATCCAGCACTACCTGCGCCCGGCCCACCTCGCGCAGCTGCGCCGCATCGTCGACGACCCCGAGGCGTCGAACAACGACAAGTTCGTCGCGCTCGACCTGCTGAAGAACGCGAACATCGCCGCGGCCGGCGTGCTCCCGATGTGCCAGGACACCGGCACCGCGATCGTCATGGGCAAGCGCGGGCAGAACGTCCTCACCGAAGGTGAGGACGAGAAGGCGCTCTCCAAGGGCATCTACGACGCGTACAAGAACCTGAACCTGCGCTACTCGCAGATGGCCCCGCTGACCATGTGGGACGAGAAGAACACCGGCTCGAACCTGCCCGCGCAGATCGAGCTGTACGCGACCGACGGTGGCGCCTACAAGTTCCTCTTCATGGCCAAGGGCGGCGGCTCGGCCAACAAGTCGTTCCTCTACCAGGAGACGAAGGCCGTCCTGAACGAGGCCTCCATGATGAAGTTCCTGGAGGAGAAGATCCGTTCGCTGGGCACGGCCGCGTGCCCGCCGTACCACCTGGCGATCGTCGTCGGCGGCACGTCCGCCGAGTACGCGCTGAAGACCGCGAAGTACGCGTCCGCGCACTACCTGGACGAGATTCCGAGCGAGGGTTCCGAGCTCGGGCACGGCTTCCGGGACAAGGAGCTGGAGGACAAGGTCTTCGAGCTGACGCAGAAGATCGGCATCGGCGCGCAGTTCGGCGGCAAGTACTTCTGCCACGACGTGCGCGTGGTGCGCCTGCCGCGGCACGGCGCGTCCTGCCCGGTCGCCATCGCCGTGTCCTGCTCGGCCGACCGCCAGGCCGTCGCGAAGATCACCGCCGACGGCGTCTTCCTGGAGCAGCTGGAGACGGACCCGGCGCGCTTCCTGCCGGAGACGACGGAGGAGCATCTGGAGGAGGGCGATGTCGTGAACATCGACCTGAACCAGCCGATGGACGCGATCCTCGCCGAGCTCACCCGCTACCCGGTGAAGACCCGCCTCTCGCTCTCCGGCCCGCTCGTCGTCGCCCGCGACATCGCGCACGCCAAGATCAAGGAGCGGCTCGACGCGGGTGAGGAGATGCCGCAGTACCTGAAGGACCACCCGGTGTACTACGCCGGTCCGGCCAAGACCCCCGAGGGCTACGCGTCCGGTTCCTTCGGCCCGACGACGGCCGGCCGCATGGACTCCTACGTGGAGCAGTTCCAGGCCGCGGGCGGCTCCAAGGTGATGCTCGCCAAGGGCAACCGCAGCAAGCAGGTCACCGACGCGTGCGACGCGCACGGCGGCTTCTACCTCGGCTCCATCGGCGGCCCGGCCGCCCGCCTCGCGCAGGACTGCATCAAGAAGGTCGAGGTCGTCGAGTACGAGGAGCTCGGCATGGAGGCCGTCTGGAAGATCGAGGTCGAGGACTTCCCCGCGTTCATCGTCGTCGACGACAAGGGCAACGACTTCTTCCAGAACCCGGCGCCCGAGCCGACCTTCTCGCACATCCCGGTGCGCCAGGGCTCGCAGCTCTCCTAGGCACCTGGCCGGGCTCCCGGCTAGGCACCCGGCAGGAACAGGCAGAACGGATGGCCGTGCGGGTCGCGCAGGACCCGCACGTCCTTCTGCGGCTGGTGCGCCTCCAGGGTCGCCCCCAGCGCGCGGGCCCGCTCCGTCTCGGCCTCCAGGTCGTCGACCTGGAGGTCGAGGTGCGCCTGCATCTGCTGGCTGCCGGGGCGCTGCGGCCAGACCGGTGGCGTGTGATCACCCTCCAGCTGGAAGCTGAGGCCGGGGCGCTCGCGCGCGGGGTCCCGCAGCCGCACCCACTCGGGGTCGCGGTCGACCTCCTCCCAGCCCAGCAGGGCGCGGTAGAAGTCGGCCAGGGCCGGCGGGTCGGGCGTGCCGAGGACAAAGCCTCCGAGCGTCGTCGTCATCCTCCACGCGTTCCCGCGACACCCGCCCGTGACACCGGCGGAATACCCGTCGGGTGCGCGACGCTGGCACGGACAGAGCCACGAGGAGGCAATGGTGAGCACGGCGAGCGGCGACGGGTTCCGGATCGAGCACGACTCCATGGGCGAGGTGCGGGTGCCCGCGGACGCCAAGTGGCGGGCGCAGACGCAGCGCGCCGTGGAGAACTTCCCGGTGTCCGGGCAGCGCCTGGAGCGCGCGCACATCGAGGCGCTGGCCCGGATCAAGGGCGCCGCGGCGAAGGTGAACGCGGAGCTCGGGGTGCTCGACAAGGACGTCGCCGAGGCGATCGTCGCGGCGTCCGCCGAGGTCGCCGACGGCCGCTGGGACGACGAGTTCCCGGTGGACGTCTTCCAGACGGGCTCCGGCACGTCGTCGAACATGAACACCAACGAGGTCCTGGCCACGCTCGCCACCGAGCGGCTGAGCGGGACCGGCCTGACGGTCCACCCGAACGACCACGTGAACGCCTCGCAGTCGTCGAACGACGTGTTCCCGTCCTCGATCCACATCGCGGCCACGGCCGCGGTCACCCACGACCTGATCCCGGCCCTCGACCACCTCGCCGAGGCCTTGGAGCGCAAGGCCGCCGAGTTCGCGGACGTCGTGAAGTCGGGCCGTACGCACCTGATGGACGCGACGCCGGTGACGCTCGGCCAGGAGTTCGGCGGCTACGCGGCGCAGGTCCGCTACGGCGTCGAGCGGCTCACCGCCTCCCTGCCGCGGCTCGCCGAACTGCCCCTGGGCGGCACAGCCGTCGGCACCGGGATCAACACGCCGCCCGGGTTCTCGGCCGCCGTCATCGCCGAGGTGGCACGGGCCACCGGGCTGCCGCTGACCGAGGCGCGCGACCACTTCGAGGCGCAGGGCGCGCGCGACGGGATCGTGGAGACGAGCGGGCAGCTGCGCACCGTCGCGGTCGGCCTGACGAAGATCGCCAACGATCTGCGCTGGGCGGCCTCCGGCCCGCGCACCGGGCTCGCCGAGATCAACCTGCCTGACCTGCAGCCCGGTTCGTCCATCATGCCGGGCAAGGTGAATCCGGTCATTCCCGAGGCGACGCTGATGGTGGCCGCGCAGGTGATCGGCAATGACGCGACGGTGGCCACGGCGGGCGCCGCGGGCAACTTCGAGCTGAACGTGATGCTCCCGGTGATCGCGAAGAACGTGCTGGAGTCGATCCGGCTCCTCGCCAACGTCTCCCGGCTCCTCGCCGACCGCACCGTCGACGGCATCACCGCCAACCGCGAGCGGGCCCGCGAGTACGCCGAGTCCTCCCCTTCCGTGGTCACGCCGCTCAACAAGTACATCGGTTACGAGGAGGCCGCGAAGGTGGCCAAGAAGTCACTGGCGGAGCGCAGGACGATCCGTGAGGTGGTCCTCGACGGCGGATACGTGGAGCGCGGCGACCTCACCGTCGAGCAACTCGACGAGGCGCTCGATGTCCTGCGGATGACCCGTCCGTAACGGCTGGTGGCCGGATGACGTATTCGTGGTCCACACCGCAGCGGCCTATGCCGTTGGCACCTAATATCTGTCCATGACAGACGACGACCGCAGTGGCGAGGGGCGCTGGACGCCCGGGGAGCGGATCCTGTGGCGCTACCGCGCCAACGCGGGGGACGGCTTTCACATCTGCCGTCCGGTCACCGTCGTCCAGGACACCGACGAGCAGCTCGCCGTATGGATGGCGCCGGGCACCGAGTGCGTGAAACCGGTCATCGCCGACGGCACCCCGGTGCACCACGAGCCGCTGGCCACCCGCTACACGAAGCCGCGCGCGCTGCGCCACGAGAGCTGGTTCGGCGCGGGCGTGCTCAAGCTGGCGCGGCCCGGCGAGCCCTGGTCGGTGTGGCTGTTCTGGGAGCCGGACTGGCGGTTCCGCAACTGGTACGTGAACCTGGAGCAGCCGCGGGTGCGGTGGGCCGGCGGCATCGACTCCGAGGACCACTTCCTCGACCTGTCCGTGTATCCGGACGGCAGCTGGCGCTGGCACGACGAGGACGAGTTCGCGCAGGCGCAGGCCGTGGGCCTGATGGGCGCCGCGCAGGCCGCCGAGGTACGGGCCGCGGGGGCCCGCGCGATCGAGGTGATCGAGAGCTGGGGCCACCCGTTCTCGGACGGCTGGGAGCGCTGGCGGCCCGATCCCGCGTGGCCGGTCCCGGCGCTTCCCGCGGACTGGGACCGTACGCCCGCGCACGTGTCCTCATGAGACCCTTGATGCGCCCCCGGGGAGAAAACGTAGGATCAACCTCCGCAAGAGCTCAGCGCAGCGAATGTGAGGAGTTCGCGCAGCAACTGAAGGCGCACGCAGCGAGTCTGACACGATGTCAACGAGGTCATCGAGGGGCGGCGGGACCGTGAACGTGGGTGGAGCGGACAGGGTGGACCGGTCGGGGCAGGCCGCCGCGTTCGACGCGATCGGCGGACGCTACGACGAAGCGTTCCCGCACAAGGACGGCCAACTGGCCGCCGTGGAGCGGATGCTGGCGCGTCTCGAACCGGGCTCGCGGGTACTCGACGTGGGCTGCGGCACCGGTGTGCCGACGGCCCGGCAGCTCGTCGACGCGGGCCACTCGGTGGTCGGCGTGGACCTGTCGGCGGGCATGCTGGAGCTGGCCCGCAAGCAGGTGCCCGAGGCCGAGTTCCGACAGGCCGACCTGATGGACCTGACGGCCCAAGGGCCGGACGGCGTTGGCGAGTTCGACGCCGTCACCTGTTTCTTCACGCTGCTCATGCTGCAGCGCGACGAGATCCCCGGCGCCCTGCGGCTGCTGCGCTCGCTGCTGCGCCCCGATGGCTGGTTGACGCTGTCCATGGTCGAGGCCGACCTGGACGACGCCGAGATTCCGTTCCTGGGACACACGATCCGGGTATCGGGTTTCCTGCGGGACGAATTGCACCAGGTAGTGCGCGATACGGGCTTCGAGATCACCGGGGAGGAGACGTACGCGTACGCTCCCGCGAGCACCGACGCCCCACCCGAGCACCAGCTGTTCCTCAACTGCCGGCGCACTGGCCAGTGACGCGGCGCGCAGCCCCGGACGGACGGATTCGACACGCGTGACGGAGCACTCAGCCTCTCACCAAGGCTCCCACGAAGGCCGCCACCCCGGCGCGGCGGCCCGCCCCGCGGACCCTCGCGGGGCGCTGCGGCGTGCCCCGCAGGCCTCCGCGTCGCCGGCGTCCGGGGGCTTACCGGAACAGCCGCGCCGCGCCGCCGCGCCCGCCGCCTCGTCCGCTGCGGACGCCGAGCACACGCAGCCCCGGTCGCCCTCCCCCGAGCCGGTGCGCCCGCCGGGCCCGCCGGAGGGCGCCGAGCGCCGCTCCGGCCAGCCGCGCCCGTCCGGTCAGCCGGTCGCGATGCGGCGTGACGGCGACCGGCTGCGCTTCGTCGGCGCGGCCACCCGGCGGATCGCCCGCGGCATCGACCTCGACGAGATCGTGATGGGCCTGTGCCGGGCCACGGTGCCGACGTTCTCGGACGCGATCCTGGTCTATCTGCGGGAGCCGCTGCCGGTCGGCGACGAGCGGCCCACCGGGCCGATGGTGCTGCGGCTGCGCCGCACCGACCGGATCCCGGACGCCGACGACACCGAGACGGAGAACGGCGGCACGCCCTCGGCGATGGCCGCCCCTCAGCCCGAACTGGCCCCGGGCAGCGCCGAGTTGTGCGAGGTGCGGCCCGGTGGCCCGCTCGCCGAGGTGCTGCGCGGGGTCCGTCCGGTGTTCGCCGACTCGCCCGCCGCGCTCGCGGCGCTGCCCGAACTGCTGGGCGGGGAGCGGTCGTTGCCGACCGGTCGCCGCGCGATCCTGGCGCCGCTGCGGGGGCGGCGCCGGGTGATCGGCGCCGCCGTGTTCCTGCGCCGCCCGGACCGGGCCGCGTTCGACGCGGACGATCTGCTGGTGGCCGGGCAGCTGGCCACGCACAGCGCGCTCGGCATCGACAAGGCCGTGCTGTACGGGCGCGAGGCGTACATCGCGGACGAGTTGCAGCGCACGATGCTGCCGGAGACGCTGCCGCGCCCCACCGGGGTGCGGCTCGCGTCGCGCTACCTGCCGGCGGCGGAGACGGCGCGGGTGGGCGGCGACTGGTACGACGCGATCCCGCTGCCGGGCAGCCGGGTCGCGCTCGTCGTCGGCGACGTCATGGGGCACTCCATGACGTCGGCCGCCATCATGGGCCAGCTGCGCACCACCGCGCAGACGCTGGCCGGGCTCGACCTGCCGCCGCAGGAGGTGCTGCACCACCTCGACGAGCAGGCCCAGCGGCTCGGCACCGACCGGATGGCGACCTGCCTGTACGCCGTCTACGACCCGGTCTCGCACCGCATCACCATCGCCAACGCCGGTCATCCGCCGCCGGTCCTGCTGCACTTGGGCGGCCGCGCCGAGGTGCTGCGGGTGCCGCCGGGTGCGCCGATCGGCGTCGGCGGGGTCGACTTCGAGGCCGTCGAGCTGGACGCGCCCGCGGGCGCCACGCTGCTGCTGTACACCGACGGGCTCGTCGAGTCGCGGCTGCGGGACGTGTGGACCGGGATAGAGCAGCTGCGCGAACGGCTGGCCGCAACCGCGCAGTTGACCGGGCCCGACCATCCGCCGCCGCTGGAGGCGCTCTGTGACGACGTCCTCGACATGCTCGGCCCGGGCGACCGGGACGACGACATCGCGCTGCTCGCGGCCCGGTTCGACGGGATCGCGCCGAGCGACGTCGCGTACTGGTTCCTGGAGCCGGAGGACGCGGCGCCGTCGCGGGCGCGCAGGCTGGCCAGGAGCGCCCTGGCCCGCTGGGGCCTCGAGGAGATGACCGACGCGGTCGAGCTGCTGGTGAGCGAGGTCGTGACGAACGCGGTGCGGTACGCCTCGCGGCCGGTGACGCTGCGGCTGCTGCGGACCGACGTGCTGCGCTGCGAGGTGGGCGACGACGTGCCGCAGCTGCCGCGGCTGCGCCAGGCCCGGGCGACCGACGAGGGCGGCCGGGGGCTGTTTCTGGTCAACCGGCTCGCCCGGCGGTGGGGGGCGACGCGGCTCAGCACCGGCAAGGTGGTGTGGTTCGAGCTGGCCAGGCCGCAGTCGGGCGCCTCGACGCCGTAGCCCGTTCCTCTAGCGCCGCTACGGCCCCACGGGGACGTATCCGGTGGCCCGGCCCGCGTCGTCCAGCAGCCGGCCCATCCGCTTCGCCGTGCGCAGCGTGACCGTGCGGTCCAGTTCGCCGTGCGGGACCGTCGCCCGGTACGTGGCGAGCGCCGGCCGGCCCGCCGCCTGCTGGGCCAGGTCGCAGCGGCGGCCGTGATGATGCGGTTGCAGGCCGTGGTCGCGCGCGAGGTGGGGGCCTCGCAGGCGGCGGTGGTGACGATGGGCTCGATCCACGCGGGCACGAAGGAGAACATCATCCCGGACGAGGCGGAGCTGCAGCTCAGCATCCGCTCCGTGGACCCCGTCGTACGGGACCGGGTGCTCGCCGCGGTGCGCCGGATCGTCCGGGCGGAGGCGGTGGCGTCGGGGGCGCCGAAGAAGCCGGAGTTCACCTCGCTCGGCGCCTTCCCGGTCACCGTGAACGACGCGGACGCGACCGCGGCCACGATCGACGGACCGCGCCGCGCGCTGGGCGAGGAGGCGGTGCTGGTCCTGCCGCAGCCGATCAACGGCAGCGAGGACTTCGGCCTGTGCGGGACGGCGCTGGGGGCGCCGTCGGTCTTAGGGCGTACGGGCGCTGCTCGCGGCGGCACACACCTGGCTCGGTGACTCCGGGTGAGGCGTGGGGCAGGGGGAAATGTTGCCGACGGGATGTCGGCGGAGTTGACTGGTGCGGGTGACCAAAGCGTGACATGACCCCCGAACCTTCATGAAACGACGGGAGGACGTCGTGACCGAGGCGCCCCGGAACACCCCGTACACGACCACCGGCGCAGGCATCCCGGTGGAGAGCGACGAACACTCGCTGACCGTCGGGTCCGACGGCCCGATCCTGCTGCAGGACCACTACCTCATCGAGAAGATGGCCCAGTTCAACCGCGAACGGGTCCCCGAGCGGGTGGTGCACGCCAAGGGCAGTGGCGCGTACGGCGTCTTCGAAGTCACCAACGACGTCAGCGAGTTCACCAAGGCGGACCTGTTCCAGCCCGGGAAGCGGACCGAGATGCTGGCCCGCTTCTCGACCGTGGCCGGCGAGCAGGGTTCGCCCGACACCTGGCGCGACCCGCGCGGCTTCGCCCTCAAGTTCTATACGGAGCACGGCAATTACGACATGGTCGGCAACAACACGCCGGTCTTCTTCGTGCGCGACCCCATCAAGTTCCAGGACTTCATCCGCTCCCAGAAGCGCACCATCGACAGCGGGCTGCGCGACCACGACATGCAGTGGGACTTCTGGACGCTGTCCCCCGAGTCCGCCCACCAGGTCACCTGGCTGATGGGCGACCGGGGCATCCCGAAGACGTTCCGGCACATGGACGGCTTCAGCTCCCACACCTACATGTGGGTGAACGGCGGCGGCGCGAAGTTCTGGGTGAAGTACCACTTCAGGACCGACCAGGGCAACGAGTTCCTCACCCAGCAGGAGGCCGACGAGCTGGCCGGCTCGGACGGCGACCACCACCGGCGCGACCTGTTCGCGGCGATCGGGCGCGGGGACCACCCGAGCTGGACGCTGAAGATGCAGATCATGCCGTTCGAGGACGCGGCGGACTACCGCTTCAACCCGTTCGACCTGACCAAGGTGTGGCCGCACGCCGACTACCCGCTGATCGAGGTCGGCCGGATGACCCTGAACCGGAATCCGGAGGACTTCTTCGTCCACATCGAGCAGTCCGCCTTCGAGCCGTCGAACCTGGTGCCGGGCATCGGGCCGTCGCCCGACAAGATGCTGCTCGGCCGGCTCTTCTCGTACCCGGACACGCACCGCTACCGGATCGGCCCGAACTACCTCCAGCTCCCGCCGAACCGGCCGCACTCGCAGGTCAACTCGTACGCCAAGGACGGCCCGATGCGCTACGAGCCGCCGAACGTGGCCCGGCCCTACGCGCCCAACTCGTACGGCGGCCCCGCGGCCGACGTGCAGCGGTTCGGCGACCCGGCGGGCTGGGCGACGGCCGGCGAGATGGTCCGCGAGGCGTACGCGCTGCACCGCGAGGACGACGACTGGGGCCAGGCGGGCACGCTGGTGCGCGAGGTCCTGGACGACGCGGCCCGCGACCGGCTCGTCGGCAACATCAGCGGGCACCTGCTCGACGGGGTGTCCCGGCCGGTCCTCGACCGCGCTCTGGAGTACTGGGGCAACGTCGACAAGACCCTCGGCGAGCGGGTGGCCGCGAAGGTGAACGGCGGAGGCTGAGGCCGGCCGTACGGACGCGAAGGGGCCCGGAACCGTGCGGTTCCGGGCCCCTTCGCGTCCGCGCCGGTCAGTTGGTCTGCCGGCCTGCCTGTCTGCCCGACCCGTCGCCGTCGGCCGGGTTCTCCGGGATGCCGATCGTCGGTGTGGTCGGGTCGGTGGGCGGCTCGACGGTCTGCGTCGGCTCGTCCGTCGGCGGCTCGGTGGTCGGCGTCTCGCTCGGCGTCGTCGGGGTCGACGGCGGCGTCGAGGACGGCTCCTCCGTCGGCGAGGCCGGGGTCGAGGGCTCTTCCGTCGGCGTGACCGGGGCCTGCGTGGTGGGCTCGACGCCCGCACCCATGTCGGTGTCGAGGTCGAACTCGCCGCCCGCACTGGTCGCGTTGAACATGTACTGCGCCCAGATCCGCGCCGGGAAGCTGCCGCCGTCGACGCGGCCGCCGCCCGCGGCGCCGGTCATCGGCACCTGCTGGTTCGCCTTGGCCGTGCCCTGCGCGCCCTCGCCGAACAGGCCCACCGAGGTGACCAGGTCCGGGGTGTACCCGGTGAACCAGGCCGAGCGGTTCTTGTCGGAGGTACCGGTCTTGCCGGCGACCTGCTGGCCGTCGCGGCCCGGGTTGTCGCGGACCGAGGCCCGCGCCGTGCCGTCGTCGACCACACCGGTGAGGACCGAGGTGACCGAGTCGGCGGCGCCGCGGCTGATGACCTGCTCGCCGACGGCGTCCGGCAGCTCGGACTTCTCGCCCTTCACCGACACCGACTTCACGATCTGCGGGGTGACCAGCTTGCCGTGGTTGTCGAGGGTCGCGTAGACACCGGCCATCTCCAGCGGGCTCGCGCCCATGGTGCCGAGGGTCTGGGCGTAGTAAGGCTTGAGGTCGGCGCTGTCCATGCCGAGCTTCTTCGCCATCTCCATGACCTGGTCCATGCCGACGTCGGCGCCCATCTGCGCGAAGACGGAGTTCACGGACTTGTTCATGGCGGTCTGCACGGTGACCGGGCCGTAACTGTGGTCGTCCTCGTTCGGCGGGGCGAAGCCGACCTTCTTGCCGTTCTCGACGACCGGCCGCTTGTTGGTGCCGTCGTAGATCGTGCTCGCCTTGATGGACTGCCCGTTCTGCGTCTTGGCGTTGTCCTCCAGGGCGGCCGCGAGGATCAGCGGCTTGAACGTGGAGGCGGGCTGGTAGTCGGTGCGCGTGGCGTTGTTGCGCCAGTGCTTGGTGAGGCCCTCGCCGCCGTACATCGCGACGATCCTGCCGGTCTTCGGATCGACCGAGACGGCGCCGGCCTGCACGTTCGCGTCGGCCTTGCGGCTCTTGCGGTCGAGGTGGTCGGTCAGCTGCTCCTTGACCGACTTCTCCAGCTGCTGCTGCTTCTTGCGGTCGATGTTGAGGGTGATGGTGTAGCCGCCGGCGTCGAACTGCGCGTCGGTCAGGTTGAGTTCCTTCATCACCTCGGCCTTGGCGGCCTGGTACAGGTAGCCCTCCTGGCCCTGCAGCCCGGCGGCGGCCTTCGGCTTCTCGGGCTCGTCGAACTTCAGGCCCTGCCGCTCGCTCGCGCCCAGCCAGTGCATGTCGACCATGTTGTCCAGCACGTAGTTCCAGCGTGCCGTGGCCAGCCTCTTGCCGGTGTCGGAGGCGATCGCCCAGTCGTACTGGTTCGGGGCCTGCAGCAGGGCGGCGAGGTACGCGCCCTGCGAGACGTCCAGCTTCGAGGCGTCCTTGCCGTAGTACGCCTGGGCGGCGGCCTGGATGCCCCAGGCGCCGCGGCCGTAGTAGCTGGTGTTGATGTACCCGGCGAGGATCTCGTTCTTGGTCTTCTTCTGGTCGACCTTCAGCGAGATGACCAGTTCCTTCAGCTTGCGCGTGACGGTCTGGTCCTGGGTCAGGTAGTAGTTCTTCACGTACTGCTGGGTGATCGTCGAGCCACCCTGCTTGCCCTTGCCCGTGACCGTGTTCAGGACACCGCGGGCGGTGCCCTTCAGGTCCACGCCCTTGTCGTTGTAGAACGTCTTGTTCTCGGCGGCGACGAAGGTGTGCTGGACCTCCGGGGATATCTCCGACAGGTCGACGATCTCGCGGTTGACCTCGCCGGTGCGGGCCATGACCCGGCCGTCGCTGTACTTGTAGATGTTGCTCTGCAGCTCGGCTTCCGGGTTGCCCTCGGGCACGTCGATCAGCAGGTACAGCACCACGAAGGCGCCCATGCACAGCAGCACGAAACCGAAGAACGCGCCCAGGATCTTCTTCCACGTGAAGAAGCGGCGTATGCCCGACGGCCGCGCCGCGCGCTTGCGCGCCATTCTCGCATCCGCTCGGCCCATGACCTCTTGCTCCGCTTCTTCTTCCCGTGACCACGTTCCGTGGCCCGTGTGTTCGTGTTCCGTACTGAATCAGCTCATGAAGCTAACACCGTCACTTAAGGCAAAACCCTGCCCTTCCGGTCATTTCCGGACGTGACAATCAGCACCTGACCCATGGGAACCGACGATCCAGGGATGCGGATGGTTGCCGGGCGGCGTAAAGTGATATCACTTTGCTAGACGGGTTCACGCCACACAGGTCACGAACCACCAGCTCAGAGAAACGGGGACCGCCATGTCCGAGACGGACGCCACACCCGACGTACCCACGATGCCGAAGGCCCGTGTGCGCGAGGTCACGGCCCACAGCATCGGCGGTGGACTCGCCCTGCTGCTCGGCCTGATCGGCCTGCTGGTCGGCGCGGGCCTGATCGCCACCGCCACCGCCCTCGACTCGAACGGCGCCAAGGCGCTGCTGATCGTCCTCGGCGTCGTGATCGCGCTCGGCGCCTTCTTCGCGATGTGCGGGCTGAACATGGTGGCGCCGGGCGAGGCCCGCGTCGTCCAGCTCTTCGGCCGCTACCGCGGCACGATCCGCACGGACGGCCTGCGCTGGGTCAACCCGCTCACCTCCCGCACCAAGATCTCCACCCGCGTCCGCAACCACGAGACGGCGGTCCTCAAGGTCAACGACGCGTACGGCAACCCGATCGAGCTCGCCGCGGTCGTCGTCTGGAAGGTGGAGGACACCGCGCAGGCGACGTTCGAGGTCGACGACTTCCTGGAGTTCGTCTCGACGCAGACCGAGGCGGCCGTGCGGCACATCGCCATCGAGTACCCCTACGACGCGCACGACGAGGGCGGTCTCTCGCTGCGGGGCAACGCCGAGGAGATCACCGAGAAGCTCGCCGTCGAGCTCCACGCGCGGGTCGAGGCGGCCGGCGTCCAGATCATCGAGTCCCGCTTCACGCACCTCGCGTACGCGCCCGAGATCGCCTCGGCGATGCTGCAGCGCCAGCAGGCCGGTGCCGTGGTCGCGGCGCGCCGCCTCATCGTGGACGGTGCGGTCGGCATGGTCGAGGACGCGCTCGCCCGGATCACCGAGCAGGACTTCGTGGCGCTCGACGAGGAGCGCAAGGCGGCGATGGTGAGCAATCTGCTGGTCGTGCTCTGCGGCGACCGTTCCGCACAGCCCGTCCTCAACACCGGGACGCTCTACCAGTGACCCCGCGTCCGCGTAAGCAGGTTCTGCTGCGGCTCGATCCGGCCGTGTACGACGCGCTGGCGCGGTGGGCCGGGGACGAGTTGCGCTCCGCGAACGCCCAGATCGAGTTCCTGCTCCGCAAGTCCCTCGCCGAGTCGGGCCGCCTGCCGGGGTCGACGGGGCCCATCCCCCGCAGGGGGCGTCCGCCCAAGGACCCGGCGAGTGATCCGGATCCGGCGGCCGACAGCTGAGTGGGGGCTGGTCGCGCAGTTCCCCGCGCCCCTGAGATGCGCACTCCGTGCGCCATCTCAGGGGCGCCGTCGCGAGAGCGCCCCGGCAGGGGCGCGGGGAACTGCGCGAGCAACCCCCACCGGACCCGCACCCGCCCAGCGCCTCCACCCGCCCCACCCGCCCCACCCGGCAGGGCTATGCACCCCGGGTATACACCCCACGTATACACACGGTGTACAGTCCTCCGCATGTCCATCGGCCACACCCTTCTCGGGCTGCTCGAATCCGGGCCCCGCCACGGTTACGACCTCAAGCGCACCTTCGACGAGACCTTCGGGCACGACAAGCCGCTGCACTACGGGCAGGTCTACTCGACCATGTCCCGCCTCCTGAAGAACGGCCTCGTGGAGGTCGACGGGATAGAGGCGGGCGGCGGTCCGGAGCGGAAGCGGTACGCGATCACCGACGCCGGCATCACGGACGTCCAGCGCTGGCTGGCGACGCCCGAGAAGCCGGAGCCGTACCTCCAGTCGACCCTGTACACGAAGGTCGTCCTCGCGCTGCTGACCGACCGCGACGCCGCGGAGCTGCTCGACGCGCAACGCTCCGAGCACCTGCGCCTGATGCGCGCCCTCACCGAACGCAAGCGCAAGGGCGACCTCGCCGACCAGCTGATCTGCGACCACGCCCTGTTCCACCTGGAAGCCGACCTGCGCTGGCTGGAACTGACCGCCGCGCGCCTCGACAAGCTCGCCGCGGAGGTGCGCCCCTCATGAGTTCCACCCCGACCCCCGCCGGTTCGCTGCTGACCGCGACCGGCCTGCACAAGGCGTACGGGCCCACGCCCGCGCTCGACGGTGCCTCGTTCTCCGTCCACCCGGGCGAGGTCGTCGCCGTCATGGGCCCCTCGGGCTCCGGCAAGTCGACCCTGCTGCACTGCCTCGCCGGCATCGTCACGCCGGACTCCGGCACCATCACGTACGACGGCCGCGACCTGGCCGGGATGTCCGACGCGGAGCGCAGCGCGCTGCGCCGCGGCGAGTTCGGCTTCGTCTTCCAGTTCGGCCAGCTCGTACCGGAGCTGACCTGCGTGGAGAACGTGGCGCTTCCGCTGCGGCTGAACGGCGTGAAGCGCAAGGAGGCCGAGCGCCGGGCCACCGCCTGGCTGCAGAAGCTGGAGGTCGACGGCCTCGCGGACAAGCGCCCCGGCGAGATGTCCGGCGGTCAGGGCCAGCGCGTCGCCGTGGCCCGTTCGCTGGTCACGAACCCGCGCGTGCTCTTCGCCGACGAGCCGACCGGCGCCCTGGACTCCCTCAACGGCGAGCGCGTCATGGAGCTGCTCACCGAGGCGGCCCGCGGCGCGAACGCCGCCGTCGTCCTGGTCACGCACGAGGCCCGGGTCGCGGCCTACTCCGACCGCGAGGTCGTGGTGCGCGACGGCAGGTCCAGGGACATGGAGTACACCCGATGACCCTGCTCGACGACCGCCCGACCCGCACCGCCCCCGCGCCCACCCGGCCGGGCCTCGGCGGCCGGCTGCGCGACCTCGGCCTCGGCATCCGGTTCGCCGTGTCCGGTGGCCGCGAGGGCTGGATCCGGGCCCTGCTCACCGCGGTCGGCGTGGGCCTCGGCGTGGCCCTGCTGCTCGGCGCGGCGAGCGTCCCGACGTTCCAGCAGGAACGCGACGCGCGCGGCGACGCACGGCAGTTGGGCGTCGGCACGGACGACCGGCTCAAGCCCGGCGACCGCACGATGCTCGCCGTCGACGCCTCGTCGGAGTACCGGGACGTCACGATCGGCGGCTATCTGCTGCGCCCCGAGGGCGCGCACCCGCCGCTGCCGCCCGGCGTCGACAAGCTGCCGGGCCCCGGCGAGATGGTCGTCTCGCCCGCGCTCGACCAGCTCCTGCACTCCGCCGAGGGCAAGCTCCTCAAGGAGCGCTACGACTACCGCACCGTCGGCACGATCCACGACTCCGGTCTGGACAACCCCTTCGACCTGTACCTCTACGTGGGCAGCGACTCGATCAAGGACGGCACGGACACGTCCCGCATCGATCACTTCGGGATGAACTACCCGAAGGAGCCGATGGATCCGGTCCTCATCGTGCTCATCGTGCTGGCCTGCATCGTCCTGCTCGTCCCGGTCGCCATCTTCATCGCGACGGCCGTACGGTTCGGCGGCGAGCGGCGCGACAAGCGGCTCGCCGCGCTGCGGCTGGTCGGCGCGGACGTGCCGATGACCCGGCGGATGGCGGCGGGCGAGACGCTGTTCGGCACGCTGGTCGGGCTCGTGCTCGGCGTCGTCTTCTTCCTGGCCGGGCGGCAGTTGCTCGGTGTCGTGGAGATCTGGCGGCTGTCGGCGTTCCCGTCCGACTTCGTGCCGGTGCCCGCGCTGGCGGTGCTGATCCTGGTGGCCGTGCCGCTGGCCTCGGTCGCCGTCACGGTGTTCGCGCTGCGCTCGGTGGTGATCGAGCCGCTGGGCGTCGTGCGCAGCGGCCGGGTCCGCGGCCGTCGCCTGTGGTGGCGGCTGCCCGTCCCGGTCGTCGGAGTCGCGCTGCTGCTCGCGTCGGGGCCCGGTGACACGCTCGGCACGCGCGGCGTCGTGCAGATCTCGGCCGGCATCGCGTTCACCCTGATCGGTCTGGTCCTCGTCCTGCCCTGGGTGGTGGAGGCGACCGTGCGACGGCTGCGCGGCGGCCCCGTGCCGTGGCAGTTGGCCGTGCGCCGGCTCCAGTTGAGCACCGACGGCGGAAGCCGCGCGGTCGCCGGCATCACCATCGCGGTGGCGGGCGGCATCGCCCTGCAGATGTTCACGGTCGGCATCAACGACGACTTCAACAAGAAGACCGGCCAGGACCCGTCGCGGGCCCAGCTCGGCGCGAGCGCGGGCTTCGCCAGCGGCGAGCTGGCCGAGCGGATGGTGACGGAGTTCGGCGCGACCAAGGGCGTCCGGTCGGTGATCGGCACCGTGGACAGCTGGGCGAGCCGGACGGGCGCGAAGCCGGACGCCGACGGCATCCTGGCCTCGGTGTCGGTCTCCGTCGGCTCCTGTTCCACGCTGCGCGAGCTGGCGAAGGTGGACTCCTGCCGGGACGGCGACGTCTTCCGGGTCGAGGGGGCCGAGAACGCCGGCGTCGACGACGAGCTGAAGATCGCCCCGCCCGGCGCGAAGCTCGACGTCGGCGACCCGGCCGTGCGCTGGACGGTCCCCGCCGACACCCGCACGGTGCACTCCCGGCGCGACCCGGGCGGCCACTACTTCGGCGGCCTCCTCGTCACCCCGGGCGCCCTGGACGTGCGCGAACTGGGCAACGCCTCGACGTCGGCGCAGGTCCAGGTCGACCAGAGCGTGCCGGACGTCCTCGAGTACGTGCGCAACACCGGCTTCGCGATCAACCCGGGCATGCACATGTACGTGTACCAGACCACGCAGCGCGACAGCGAGTACGCCAGTATCCGCTCCGGCCTCTTCACGGCCGCCGCGCTCACCATGACGCTCATCGCGGCGTCCATGCTGGTCTCGCAGATCGAGCAACTCCGGGACCGCAGACGCCTGTTGTCGATCCTGGTCGCCTACGGCACCCGGCGCTCGACGCTCGCCTGGTCGGTGCTGTGGCAGACCGCGATCCCGGTCGTCCTCGGCATGGCCGTCGCCGTGACGGGCGGTCTCGGCCTGGGCTGGCTGATGCTCCGCATGGTCGACAAACCGGTGACGGACTGGTTCCTGTTCCTGCCGCTGGCGGGCGTGGGTGGGGCGACGATCGCGGCGGTGACGCTGCTGAGCCTGCCTCCGCTGTACCGGATGATGCGCCCCGAGGGCCTGCGGACCGAGTAGCCGGCCGCCCCGCCCCGCCGAAGGGCCCCGCCCCGCACCCGCGGGGAGGGGCCCTTCGGCGCGCTTCAGAGGCTGAACTCCCGGATCACACGGCGCACTTGGGCGACCAGCATGCCCACGTTCACGGTCTTGCGGCACACCGTCACGGAGACGATGTCCTGCTGCTCGTTCAGCCGGACGAACAGATGGGTGATGTTGTCGCTGTTGACGAGGATCTCCTGGAAGAAGTGGTTCTCGTGCTCCTGTCCGCGCCGTTCCTTCCAGACGTCCTCGATCATCAGGACGGTGCGACCCTGGAACAGGTCGAGGGTCGCTCCGGCCAGCAGGTCGAGGACCTCGGGCGGATGGTTGTCGACGGTCTCGTAGGCCAGCAACATGCCGGTCGACATGTCGACCACGCCGGCGGCGACACAGTCGGGTGCCTCGGCGCGCAGGCTCTTGACCAGGCTCACGACCTGGTCGGAGAAGTTGGCGTTCAGGCGTTTGGTCGCCATGCCGTCACACGCCTTCCGGGGTCTTCTCGGATTCCGGGTTCTTCGCGGTGAGGATCGCCTCGATCCGGTCCAGGGCGGGCTGGGTCGCCGTGTGCAGGCGCTCCACGTCGAGCCCTTCGTCGCCGAGGACGACCATGAGCGCGGTGTCGCCGACCGCGTAGCAGGCGGCGCAGCCCCGGCTGCCGTAGGTCACGGTCCGGCGCAGCGCCCCGCGGGACGCCAGGTCGGTGGTGCGCCGGGCGAGTCCGAGGCCGGCCGCGGCGACGGCGGCCAGCCCCTCCCGGTCGATGGAGTCGGCGGTGTCGGCGGCGATGAGCAGTCCGTCCGCTGCCGCGACGGCCGTGTCGGTTATTCCGGTCACCTGCTCGCGCAGGCCGCGCATTTCCTGCGCGAGAGCGTTGTGGTCCATGGGTCCAACCCCCCGGGTGCGGAGTGCATCTGATCGTGATCTTCGCTTCGCGCTCCTCGACCGCCGGCATGTCCTGCGCTGCCGCCACGGACCAGGAGTTATCTCAACTCGCCTGACTGTCCTGCGAGTTGACGGATTCATTGATGCCGCTGGCGCCGGGGCTGCGGCGCGGCAGGTCGTCCGCGTCCGCCGCCGGCTCCTCGGCCGCCGGCGGCTCCGGGTCCGCGGCCCGCTCCTCCGCGTCCGGCTCCGGTCCCAGCAGCGGCAGGGCTCGCAGCCGCTGGCCCACGCCGTGTCGCGCGGCCGCCGGGCTGAGCGGGATGGGCGGCGGCTCCTCCACCCGCTCCAGCAGCCCTTCGCCCAGCATGCGGGCGACCTCGACGGTGACGGCGTAGACGCCGCGCCCGGTGAGGAAGGCGAGGTCGCGGGCGCTGCGCCGGCCGTCGGCGTGGGCCAGCAGTTCGCGCCGCAGGGCGGTGAGCCCCTCGGTCCACTCGGCACCGGGCGCGGCCACGGTGCGTTCGCGGTCCGGGCTCACGGGGCACGCCAGCGTCTCGACGGCGGCGAGCCGGCGGTCCGCATCCTGCAGCAGCCGCCAGGGCGACTCGCCGTACGGGGACGGCGCGGCCGGCTCGGCCTCGGCGTCGCGCTCGCAGTCGTCCAGCTGCCCCGCGACGATCGCGAACACGGCGTCCCGCATCGCCATCAGACAGACCACCCGCAGCTGCGCCGCCCCGGCGTACTCCCGGGCGATCAGACCGGCGGCGGGCCAGGGCGATCCGCCCGCCTCCCGCACCAGTTCGGCCCACTGCTCGTCGCTGACCCGGCCGGAGCGCAGCAGCAGCGCCTCGGGACCCGGCGAGCCGGGGCTCTCCACCGCGACGACCAGACCGCCCCGCAGGTGCAGGGTGCCGCCGGGCGTCCCGGCCACCCGGACCCGGCCGGTGAACTCCTCGCGCTCGCAGGCGGCCAGCTCCGCCGCCAGGAGGTCGCACCCGGCCCGGCCGGAAGACCCCCACCCGTCCTGCTCCGTACCCGACATCGCACCCCCCGGCATTTCGCACAGACGCCTGACGCGTCGCACTCAGGGGGCATGTTGTATCAGCCGGCGCGCACGCCTCCGGGGCTCGTTTCCTACCTGCCCCCACCTGACGCGAGTTGAAGCAATCGGCCGCACAAACGCCCATGCCCGAGGCACATTTGACCGATTGTCAGATGCCTTCAGTCGGCGGTGAGCACCCGGACGGGCAACGGCTTCAGCGCCGCGCGCAGCGCCGCGGCCAGTTCCTCGTACTCGGTGCCGCGCGCGGCGCCGGTGCGCATGGCGAGGGCGACCCGGCGCGACGGGGCCGGTTCGGCGAAGCTGCCGGTGAGCAACTGGGTGCTGCGGGCGGTCTCGACGCGCAGCGCGGTCCTGGGCAGCAGCGTGCAGCCGAGGCCGCCGGCGACCAGCTGCACCAGGGTGGAGAGCCCGGCCGCGGTCGTGGTGACGCCGACGTCGTCGCCGCGCCCCGCCTCGCGGCAGATGTCGAGCGCCTGGTCGCGCAGGCAGTGCCCTTCGTCGAGCAGCAGCAGGTTCAGCTCGCGCAGCGCCTCGCGCGGAATCCCCTCCCGCCCGCCGAGCCAGTGGTCGAGCGGCGTGACGAGCACGAAGTCCTCGTCGAACAGGGGGAGTTCGGCGACGCCCGGCACGCCGAGCGGCACCGCGAGCAGCAGCAGGTCGAGCCGCCCGGCGGCGAGCCCCTCGAGGAGCGACGAGGTCTGCTCCTCGTGCACCTGGAGGTCCAGGTGCGGGTACTTCTCGTGCACCAGACGCAGGACGGTGGGCAGCAGGTACGGCGCGACGGTGGGGATCACCCCGAGCCGCAGCGCCCCGGTGAACGGCGCCCGCACCGCCTCGGCGTCCTCCATCAGCGCGCCGACCTCGTCGAGCACGGCCTTGGCCCGCACCGCGATCCGCTCGCCGGCCGGCGAGAGCAGGACCTTGCGCGTCGTACGCTCGACGAGGGTCACCCCGAGCGTCTCCTCCAGCGCCGACACGGCGCCGGACAGGGCCGGCTGACTCATCCCGATCGCCGCTGCCGCGTCCCGGAAGTGCAGGTGCTCGGCGACCGCGGCGAACGCCCGCAGCTGCGCCAGGCTCGGCTGACGCTTGCGCCCGCCGGCGGGCTTTCCGTTCTGTACGGCCACTGATAGCCACCTCCGATCAACACGACCGAGTCTAGCTATTTCCATAATCAATGCACCCTGTGCCACGATCTTGAGTAGTCCAACCCATGGGAAGGTCCCCCAAAAAGGGACCTTTCTCGCTGCAAGGAGTGCGTGTGCTCACTGTCGGTGACAAGTTCCCCGAGTTCGACCTGACCGCCTGTGTCTCGCTGGAGAAGGGCTCGGAGTTCGAGCAGATCAACCACAAGACCTACGAGGGCAAGTGGAAGATCGTCTTCGCGTGGCCCAAGGACTTCACCTTCGTGTGCCCCACCGAGATCGCCGCGTTCGGCAAGCTGAACGACGAGTTCGCCGACCGTGACGCCCAGGTCCTCGGCTTCTCCGGCGACTCCGAGTTCGTGCACCACGCCTGGCGCAAGGACCACCCGGACCTCACCGACCTGCCCTTCCCGATGCTGGCCGACTCGAAGCACGAGCTCATGCGTGACCTCGGCATCGAGGGCGAGGACGGCTTCGCGCAGCGCGCCGTCTTCATCGTCGACCAGAACAACGAGATCCAGTTCACGATGGTGACCGCCGGTTCCGTCGGCCGTAACCCCAAGGAGGTCCTCCGGGTCCTCGACGCGCTCCAGACGGACGAGCTCTGCCCGTGCAACTGGAGCAAGGGCGACGAGACCCTGGACCCGGTCGCGCTGCTCTCCGGCGAGTGAACGGAACCGACTGACATGGCACTCGACGAACTGAAGTCCGCCATACCGGACTACGCCAAGGACCTGAAGCTCAACCTGGGCTCGGTCATCGGCAACTCGGACCTGCCGCAGCAGCAGCTGTGGGGCACGGTCCTGGCGTGCGCCATCGCCGCCCGCTCGCCGCGCGTGCTGCGCGAGCTGGCGCCGGAGGCCGAGGCGAACCTGTCGCCCGAGGCGTTCAAGGCCGCCAAGTCGGCCGCCGCCATCATGTCGATGAACAACGTCTTCTACCGCACGCGTCACCTGCTCTCGGACGACGAGTACGGGACGATGCGCGCGGGCCTGCGGATGAACGTCATCGGCAACCCGGGTGTCGACAAGGTCGACTTCGAGCTGTGGTCGTTCGCGGTCTCCGCGATCAACGGCTGCGGGATGTGCCTCGACTCGCACGAGCAGGTGCTCCGCAAGGCCGGCGTCGACCGCGACGTCGTCCAGGAAGCGTTCAAGATCGCTTCGGTGATCCAGGCGGTGGCCGTCACGGTCGACGCCGAGGACGTCCTGGCGTAGCACTCCGTGAGAGAACCGGGACCGGATTCGTCCGGTCCCGGTTCTTTCATGTCACGGGGCTCCGCCCCGGACCCCGCTCCTCAGTCGCCGGAGGGGCGGGTGTTGTGCTCCACCGGTGCCAGGTCCACCGCCGTCGCCCCCCGCGGCACCGGCGCCGACCGGATCGACGCCTCCCGCGACCACGCCCGCAGATAGACGACCACCGTGTTGGTCACGGCCACCAGCGGCACCGCCACCACCGCTCCCCCGATCCCGGCCACCATCCCGCCCGCCGCGACGGACAGCACCACGGCCAGCGGATGCACCCGCACCGCGCGGCCCAGGATGAACGGCTGCAGGATGTGGCCCTCGATCTGCTGCACGGCGAGCACGACGGCCAGCGTCATGACGGCCGTGAACACCCCTTGCGTCACCAGCGCCACGACCACCGCGAGGGCACCCGAGACGACCGCGCCGACCAGCGGGATGAACGCGAACAGGAAGATGAAGACGGCGAGTGGCACCGCCATCGGCACGCCGAGGAAGAAGATGCCGAGGCCGATGAAGATGGCGTCGATCAGAGCGACTATCACCGTGCCGCGGACGTACGCCGTCAGCGTGCGCCACGCCCGCGGGCCCGCGCCCGCGATGCCCGGACGGGCCTGCGCCGGGACGAGCTTGAGGGTCCAGTCCCAGATCCGCCGGCCGTCGTAGAGCAGGAACAGTGTCGAGAACATCGTGAGCAGGATGCCGGTCATCGCCTCGACGATGACGGTGACGCCTTCGAGGCCGGCCGAGGTGATCTCGTCCGTGTTCGCGCCGACCGCGTCGCGGAGCGACTTCGCGATCTCGTTGATCTGGTTGTCGGTGACGTGGAAGGGACTGTTGAGCAGCCACTTCCTGAGCTCGTCGATGCCGTCCTGGATCTGGTCGGAGAGCGTGTCGATGTTCTCCTGGACCTGCCAGACCACGAACCAGCCGACGAGCCCCATGATGACGAAGCCGAGGATCGCCGTCAGGGCGGTGGCGAGGCCGCGCGGCACCCCGTGCTTGCGCAGCCGCGCCACCGTCGGCTGCAGCAGCGCGGTGATGAGCAGCGCCGCGATGAACGCGAACACCACCAGCTGCACCGAGCTGATGACCTTCATCAGGACCCAGAGGGCGCCCGCCAGGACGAGCAGTCGCCAGCCCGCCTCCGCCGCGACCCTAAGTCCCCACGGCACGGCGGCGACCGGCTCGGGCCGGGACGCTATGGCCGGCGCGTACGTGGGGGGTGCGGGCACGTGGTCGTGCGGCGACTCGCCGGCCACCGCCTCGGCCTGTCCGTCCGGCACCGGAGCCGGGGCGGGCCGGTCGTCGGGCAGGTCCCGGGCCTCGGCGCGCTCGGCCTCGGCGCGACGCTCGTCCAGGCGCTCGCCCACCTTGCTGATTCCTGCGCCGACTCGATCGAGCCAGCCGGGAACACGCGACATCATCCGTCCTTTTCCCCCGTGCGCTCTCACCACTCCCCCCGGAGCCTGTGGCTCAGACCGTACATGGCCGAAGCCCCTCACCGTAGGACGGTGAGGGGCTCCGCAAGGTTGAGAACCGTGGTGCTCAGTACCAGCTGTTGGCCTGCCAGAAGGACCAGGCCTCGCACGGGCTGCCGTAGCGCTCGTTCATGTAGTTGAGGCCCCACTTGATCTGCGTGGCGGGGTTCGTCTGCCAGTCGGCACCGGCCGAGGCGTACTTGCCCGCGGGCAGCGCCTGGAAGAGGCCGTAGGCGCCCGAGGAGGCGTTGACGGCCTTGTAGTTCCAGCTGGACTCGTGGTTCACGATGTTGCTGAAGCACTGGAACTGACCGGACGGCACCATCTGGCGCGCCATCGCCTGGATCTGGGCGACGGAGTACGACGACTGGGTCGAGAAGCTCGAGGCGTCGCGGGTCTCGGAACGGCTGGCGGCCTTCTTCGCCTCAGCGCGCTCCTTGGCCTCCTTCTCGGCCTTCTCCTTCGCGTCCTGCGCGGCCTGCTGCTTGGCGATCGCGTCCTCGGCGGCCTTCTTGCGGGCCGCTTCCTCCGCCGTCTTCTGTGCCGCGTTGTCGGCCGCGATGGCCTGCGTCTGTGCCTGCTGCGTCAGGGACGCGGTCTGCACCTGGGCCTGCTGACCCGCGGGTATGTCGGCGAGGAGGGTCGCGTCGCCTGCCGTGGCCTCAGCCTCGTTCGAGGGCTGAGCGGTGCTGCCCGAGGCAACACCCACGACGGCGCCGACTGTGGTGACCGCGGTGGCCGAAGCCACTGCGAATCCCCGGACCGAAATCCGGCTCACACGGTTTCCTTCCAGCATCGCCCGCTCTGGTGTGACCCCTCGCGGACGCAATCGTGCCCCTGGCGCTGGCCTCCCAACTGACGGGTCACGGGAGGCACGGGCCCGGTGGGCAACTCCCTTGCGGAAGGCGCCGCGTGGTGCTCGGGCGGCATACGACGGCCGGTATGGAGTTCAAGGTGCAGCTGGTGCTGCGGTGGTGCTGTACCGCTGGGGGTACGCAAGTGTCGTATGCGGGGCCTGACAGGACCGTGACTCTGCCGTATTCGGACGTCGCAAGGCAATTCTGTGTTGCGTGGGAAACGTCACACCTCGTTTGCCCCACGGGTTTTACGGAAACGAGCACACGCCAAGACGCCGCCCGGCTAAGCTCTCTCGCTTCGCCGGGCGGCGCCAAATACCGCGAACTACCTCTGACTACCTCAGATTTGGCCGTCTTCGAGCATTTCGGTCACCAGGGCCGCGATCTGCGACCTCTCCGAGCGCGTCAGCGTGACGTGCGCGAACAGCGGATGACCCTTCAGCTTCTCGACGACCGCGACGACCCCGTCGTAGCGCCCGACCCGGAGGTTGTCGCGCTGGGCGACGTCATGGGTGAGGACGACCCGGGAGTTCGCGCCAATTCGGGACAGAACAGTCAAGAGGACGTTCCGTTCCAGGGATTGGGCCTCGTCCACGATCACGAACGCGTCGTGCAGCGAGCGCCCGCGGATGTGCGTGAGCGGGAGCACCTCCAGCATGCCGCGAGCCGTGACCTCCTCGATGACCTCGCGGCTCGTCACGGCGGACAGCGTGTCGAAGACCGCCTGCGCCCACGGACCCATCTTCTCGGCCTCGGTGCCCGGCAGATAGCCGAGCTCCTGCCCGCCCACCGCGTACAGCGGCCGGAACACCATCACCTTCTGGTGCTGGCGCCGCTCCAGCACGGCCTCCAGGCCCGCGCACAGGGCGAGGGCGGACTTGCCGGTGCCGGCCCGGCCGCCCATCGACACGATGCCGACGTCCGGATCGAGCAGCAGGTCGAGCGCGATCCGCTGCTCGGCGCTGCGCCCCTTGAGGCCGAAGGCCTCGCGATCGCCGCGCACCAGCCGGACGTTGCCCTCCGGCGTGACCCGGCCGAGGGCCTTGCCGCGCTCGGAGTGGATCGTCAGGCCCGTGTGGACGGGGAGGTCGGCGGCCTCGGGGACGTACACGCTCTCCTCGTCGAAGAGGAGGTCCACCTGCTCGGCGGGCAGCGTCAGTTCGGACATTCCGGTCCAGCCGGAGTCCGTGATGGCGAGTTCGGCGCGGTACTCCTCGGCGAGGAGACCGACCGACGACGCCTTGATCCTGAGCGGCAGGTCCTTCGAGACGACGGTGACGTCGAACCCCTCGGCCTGCAGATTGCGGGCCACGGCGAGGATCCGGCTGTCGTTGTCACCCAGGCGGTAGCCCGAGGGCAGGACGCTGGGGTCGGAGTGGTTGAGCTCGACGCGCAGCGTGCCGCCCAGTTCCCCGGTGGGGATCGGGGCGTCCAGACGGCCGTGCCGGATGCGGTAGTCGTCGAGCAGGCGCAGGGCCTGCCGGGCGAAGTACCCGAGCTCCGGATGGTGCCGCTTGGCCTCCAACTCCGTGACCACGACGACAGGAAGGACCACTTCGTGTTCGTCGAATCGGGTCATGGCGTTCGGATCGGCCAGCAGGACGCTGGTGTCGAGAACATAAGTGCGCCGGTCGGGCTTGGGGAGGCGCTTGTTGCTGGTCACCACGGAAGGACGTACCCCCTCGGATGAGGTCGGGGAGCGACAGAGGGTTCAGGACCGGTCCACGGCCGCGCTGCGCGGGCCGGGATCCGGCCCTCCAAGTCGTCGTCCGTACCCATCTGCGTACGGTCCACCTGGTGCAAAGGGCCTCCCGGGCGGACGGCCCCGTGCCGTCCGCTGAGATCCGGCGTCCGTGGTTCGGACGCCGACCTGGAAGGCTTATTCCCTCGAACACGCGCAGCCATGCCAGGGCATATGACGGCGCGTGCGTTAACTCCTCATGACGTACGTCCCGTGCGGGGAGGTGCTCAGCCGCCGTAACGCCGGTGCCGGGCCGCGTAGTCGCGCAGGGCACGCAGGAAGTCCACCTTGCGGAAGGCCGGCCAGAAGACTTCACAGAAGTAGTACTCGGAGTGCGCCGTCTGCCAGAGCATGAAGCCGGACAGCCGCTGCTCGCCGCTGGTGCGGATGACGAGGTCCGGGTCGGGCTGCGCGCTCGTGTAGAGGTGCTTGCCGATGAGGTCGACGTCGACGGCGTCGGCGATCTCCTCCAGGGAGTTCCCCTTGTCCGCGGCGTCGAGCAGCATCGAGCGGACCGCGTCGGCGATCTCCTGGCGGCCGCCGTACCCGATCGCGACGTTGACCAGTATTCCGTCGCGGTGGGCGGTCGCCTCCGCCGCCTCCTTGAGGACGGTCTGCAGGCCCGACGGCAGGATGTCGGTGGCGCCCACGTGGTGGACGCGCCAGCGGCCGTCGGCGGCGAGCGAGCGGACGGTGTCCTCGATGATGCCGAGGAGCGGTACCAGTTCCTCCTGCGGCCGGTCGAAGTTGTCCGTCGAGAGCAGCCACAGCGTGACGACCTCGACGTCCGACTCACTGCACCAGCCGAGGAACTCCTCGATCTTGTCGGCGCCGGCCCGGTGGCCCTGGGC
This sequence comes from Streptomyces longispororuber, assembly GCF_024448165.1. Lineage (GTDB taxonomy): Bacteria > Actinomycetota > Actinomycetes > Streptomycetales > Streptomycetaceae > Streptomyces > Streptomyces longispororuber_A. The sequence goes on along the minus strand of NZ_JAMOLN010000094.1, from coordinate 3,877 downwards.
GGTGGTGGAGCCGGCGGCCTTCGCCCAGCGTCGGTTGCCATCCATGATGACTCCGATGTGCTTGGGCACCTGGTCGTGGTCCAGATGGCCTTCCACCCGGCGCGTGTACAGCCTGACCAGCAGGCCGCGCAGCCTGTCGCGCAGGTTCACGGTCTTCTTGCCCCTCCGTGCAGACGGCAGTCCCCGAAGCCGAAAGCGTACCCCCGCAAATCTGGGTGGGAGCTATGGGGTGTCAGTGCACTGACGTAGCTTCGTACCCATGAACGACACCTCTCCCTATGTCGCGTCCGCCGACCGGTACGACTCGATGGAGTACCGGCGCACCGGCCGCAGCGGTCTGAAGCTGCCCGCGATCTCGCTCGGCCTGTGGCACAACTTCGGGGACGACCGCACCCTCGACTCCCAGCGCGCGATCCTGCGCCGCGCCTTCGACCTGGGCGTCACGCACTTCGACCTGGCGAACAACTACGGGCCGCCGGCCGGTTCGGCGGAGCTGAACTTCGGCAAGATGTTCGCGCAGGACTTCGCCCCGTACCGGGACGAGCTGGTCATATCGACCAAGGCCGGTTATCTGATGCACCCCGGTCCGTACGGCGAGTGGGGCAGCCGCAAGTACCTGCTGTCGTCGCTGGACGCGTCGCTGGACCGGATGGGCCTCGACTACGTCGACATCTTCTACTCGCACCGCTTTGACCCGGACACTCCGCTCGAGGAGACGATGGGAGCGCTCGCATCGGCGGTGCAGCAGGGCAAGGCGCTGTACGTCGGCGTCTCCTCGTACACCAGCGAGCAGACCGCCGAGGCGGCGCGGATCCTCAAGGAGATGGGCGTCCCGGCGCTCATCCACCAGCCGTCCTACTCGATGATCAACCGCTGGACCGAGGACGACGGGCTGCTCGACACGCTGGAGACGGCCGGCATGGGCTGCATCTCCTTCGTGCCGCTCGCCCAGGGCCTGCTGACGGGCAAGTACCTGAAGGGCATCCCGGAGGGCTCGCGCGCGACGCAGGGCAAGTCCCTCGACCCGGACCTGCTGAGCGACGAGGTGGTGCGCCGGCTGAACGGCCTGAACGACATCGCCCAGCGCCGCGGTCAGTCCCTCGCGCAGCTCGCGCTGAGCTGGGTGCTGCGGGACGAGCGGATGACGTCGGCGCTGATCGGCGCGTCCAGCGTGCGTCAGCTGGAGGAGAACGTGGCGGCGCTGGCCGGTCCGAAGCTGACCGACGAGGAGCTGACCGAAATCGACTCGTTCGCCGTCTCCACGCCCGGCACGAACATCTGGGCCGGCCGGAGCTGATCGAGCGGTCCGCCGGAACCCCCGCGACCGGGCCTTTGTCCGGACAAAAAAACGGGCCGGTCCGTGGGGGGGAGACGGACCGGCCCGAGGGGGGGTTTCCACCATAACCCTTCGTAAGTGATGCTGCGCGCATCGGCGTGCCACAACTACTCTCCGCAGTCGCCCGGCGACGGCTGGAGGTAGCTTTCCGGCCGCTCCACAGCGGGCTCACAGGCTCCTTCAGGGCCCTTCCGGCGGGCGTGTCGCCGGGGGTCCTGCATCCCTCTTGCGTGTCATGCGCGCGGTTGACGCGGTTCCGGCCCGCGTGGACGGCGTCGCAGATATGGCGCATTCGGGCCGCGCGGACGGCAGACGGCACCGCGCAGCCCCCTCCACCGCGCGGTACCGCCGCGCAGCTTTGCTCACGCGAATTGCCGTTGGTCTGAACTTACGTGAGGTTTACGTGAGGATCTAGCGAGCGTCGATAACGATGCGGAATCGGTTGCCTCAGGCGGCGGGTTCCGCGTCCTTCGCGGCCAGGATGGCGGCCATGTGCGCGTCTCCCCACAGGCCGAGCGGGACCAGCGCCTCGTTCAGCGACTCCCCGAGACCGGTCAGCGAGTACTCGACGCGCGGCGGCACCTCCGGGAAGACCTCCCGGTGCACGACGCGGTCGGCCTCCAGCTCGCGCAGCTGCTGGGCGAGCACCTTCTCCGTCACCCCGTGCATCGAGCGCCGCAGCTCGCCGAAGCGCAGCGTCCCCGCGTCGTGCAGCGCCCAGAGGATCATCGGCTTCCACTTGCCGCCCACGACGTCCACGGCCGCGTCCAGCCCACAGCTGTAGCGTCCCCCGTCGGCCCTGTTGTGCCCCATGAACTCCCTCTCTCCTCATGTTCCGTGTCGCGCTGCGCCGGCCCGGACCACCAGGACGGCGGAGCCCTCATGCCCCCAACGCACGGGGGCGGCCAGTTCGTCCCCGCCGCCAACTCCCTTATGGTTTCCGCCGATTCGGCCGGGACGGCGGCCCGTGTTCGCGATCGCCGACAGCAACGGCGGTCCGCCCGCGGCCTTCGGACCCGTCAGACGGGCTTGCGGGCCTCGATCAGGTGGCGGCTGCTGTGCGCCACGAACGGGCCCTCCCGCTCGATCCGCTCGTGCAGGGCGCGGAGCCGGGGCTCGTGCGCCTCGACCGTGAAGCCCGGCACCATCCAGACGACCTTGCGCAGGAAGTGGACCACGGCCCCGATGTCGTAGAACTCGATGCGCAGGCGCTCCGCGCGCAGGTCGACGACCTCCAGGCCCGCGGCCCGCGCCCGCTCGGCCTCCGCCCGCGGGTCGCGGCCGTTCCGGGCCTCCTCGGGCTGCGGGCCGAGGAAGTACTCGACGACCTCGAACACGCTGCTGGGGCCCACGTGCTGGGCGAAGTACGTGCCGCCGGGGCGCAGTACGCGCGCGATCTCGGAGAACGGGGGGACGACCGGGTGGCGCGACGTGACCAGGTCGAAGGCGGCGGCGGCGAAGGGCAGCGGGGCGTCGGCCCGGGCAGCGACGACGACCACGCCGCGGGGGCCGAGGAGGCGGGTCGCCTTCTCGACGTTCGGGGGCCAGCCCTCGGTGGCGGCGGTCAGCGGCGGCAGCTTCGGGGCCAGGTTCAGGACCTCGCCGCCGCCGGTGTCCAGGTCGAGGGCGGCCTCGGCGCGGGCGAGGCGCTCCCCCATCAGCCGGGCGTACCCCCAGGAGGGGCGCTCCTCGGTGGCCCGGCCGTCGAACCAGGAGAAGTCCCAGCCCTCGGTGGGCGCGGCGACGGCCTCCGCGACGAGCTCGTCGAAGGACCGGCCGGTGTGGGTCGGGCGGTGGTCGTGATCGTGGTGGTGGTCGGCAGTGGTCATGCAGCGCATGGTCGCAGGGAGGCGCGGTTCCGCTCACCCTCTTTTGGACCCGCGCACTCCTGGGTCCGCCCGCCTCGTGTGCGGCGGGGTTGTCGGTGGGCGCTGCTACGTTCTGCGGACCAGATCACGCGTGCGTGCGGGGCGACGCGGGGCGACACGGGGGGAGACAGCATGAGCGCGGGGGAACGGATCAGGCACGTCCCTTACGAGGGCGGGGAGAAGGAGAGTCTGCACGTCTCGCTCGACCGGCACCGGGACGTCGTCGTGTGGAAGCTCGCGGGGCTCGACGAGGAGCGGGCGCGCAGACCCCTCACCCCGTCGGGGACGAGCCTGCTCGGCCTGGTGAAGCACCTGGCGGCCGTCGAGTACAGCTGGTTCTGCGAGACGTTCGGGCGGGAGAGCGAGCCGCTCTGGTTCGACCCGTACGCGGGCGAGGACATGGTCGCGGCCGACGACGAGACGACCGAGGGCATCCTCGCCTACTACGCGCGGGCGCGGGCCGCAGCGGACCGGGCCGTCGCGGAGCTCCCGCTGGAGACGGTCGGCACGGCGTGGGACGGCCGGAAGGTGTCGATGCGCTGGGTGCTGATCCACATGGTGGAGGAGACCGCCCGGCACGCGGGCCACATGGACATCGTGCGCGAGCTGATCGACGGAACCACAGGGGCCTATCCACAGCTGTAGACAGGCGGGGCGGCAGAGCGGGGTGGGG
>NZ_JAMOLN010000093.1 GCF_024448165.1 Streptomyces longispororuber | reverse complement strand
ATGTCACATTCGGGCCCCGCCCGGCCGTCGTATCCGTGAGAGCGCACCACGCACCACAGACGCCCGCACAGGCAGGAGCGACCATGCCCCGCAGCACCCCCGACCTCACCGTCATCGGCGGCGGCTTCGCCGGCCTCACCGCCGCGGTCACCGCCGCGGAGGCCGGCGCCCGCGTCACCCTCTACGAGGCCCACCACACCCTCGGCGGCCGCGCCCGCACCGCCGAAGCCCCGTACCGCACCCACGAAGGCCCGCACGCCCTCTACAACGGCGGCCCGCACTGGACCTGGCTGCGCCGGCGCGACCTGCTCGGACCGCTCGCGCCGATCCCTCCCCTTGAGGGCGCCCGGCTGCGCTTCCACCGCGACGGCGCACTGCGCCGCACCCCGCCCCTCGCGCTCCTGCGGCTGCTCCGGCACCGGCCCGAAGCCGCCCCGGTCGACGAGGACTTCACCACCTGGGCCGCCCGCATCGTCGGCCCGGAAGGCGCCCGCGCCGCCGCCCACTACACGGCGGTCGCGCTCTTCCACCACGACCCGGGAGCGCTCTCCGCCCGCTTCGTGCAGGAACGCCTGCGCCGCACCGCCAAGCTCCCGCCCGAGGCGCACTACCCGGCCGGCGGCTGGTCGTCGGTCATCGACCGGATGGCGGCCCGCGCCTGGAACCTGGGCGTGCGCGTGGAGACCTGCGCCCGGCTCGACACCGTGCCCACCGGCACCCCGACGGTCGTCGCCACGTCTCTGGACGCGGCCCGCCGCCTCCTGCGCGACGACTCCCTCGGCTGGGACAGCGGCCGTACGACGCTGGTCGACCTGGCCGTGCGCAGCCGCCGCGGCGACGCCTTCGCGGTCTCCGGGATCGACTTCCCGGCCTGGATCGAGCGGTTCACGGCGCAGGACAGGTCGCTCGCCCCGCGCGGCGAGAGCCTGGTCCAGGGCCAGGTCCCGCTCGCCCCGCACGAGTCGAAGGCCGCCGGGTCGGCCCGCGCCGACCGCCTCCTCGACCTGGCGCTGCCCGGCTGGCGGGACCGGCTGACCTGGCGTCGCGACGCGGTCGCCAAGGGCCGCACCGGCGCGCTCGACCGGCCCGGCACGACCTGGCGCGACCGGCCCGCGATCGACCGGGGCGACGGCGTCTATCTGGCGGGCGACATGGTGGCGGCCCCCGGCGTCCTGTCCGAGGTCTCCTTCACCAGCGCGATCGAGGCGACGACGCTCGCGCTGCGGTCCGGCGTCCGCCTGCCGGGCCTTGACCTCAACCGCGCTTGAGGTCGAAGACTGGCGGCACACGAACGCACGGCACGACAGACGCACCACGGGGAGCGCCCATGCACGCCATCCGCCTGCACGCCTTCGGCCCGGCCGAGAACCTCACGTACGAGAAGACCGACGACCCCGAGCCCGGCCCCGGCCAGGTCCGCATAGCGGTGGCGGCCGCGGGCGTGCATCTACTGGACACCGCGGTCCGCCAGGGCATCCAGGGCCCGCTGCCCCGGCTCCCCGACCTGCCCACGATCCCCGGCCGCGAGGTCGCGGGCACCGTGGAGTCGCTCGGCCCCGGCACCGACCCGTCCTGGCTCGGCAAGCAGGTCGTCGTCCACCTGGGCTTCACGCCCGGCGGCTACGCCGAGCTGGCCGTCGCGGACGCCGCCCGCCTCCACGAGATCCCGGCGAACCTGGACGCGGCCCAGGCCGTCGCCATGATCGGCACCGGCCGCACCACGGTCGGCATCCTCAACTTCGCCGAGGTCACCCCGGACACGGTCGCGATCGTCCCGGCCGCGGCGGGCGGCATCGGCACGCTCGTCGTCCAGTACGTGAAGCACGCGGGCGGCACCGTCATCGGCCTCGCCGGCGGCCCCGAGAAGACGGCCCAGGTCGCGCGGAACGGCGCGGACCTGGCCCTCGACTACAAGGACCCCGGCTGGGCGGACACGGCACGGGAGTTCCTCGACGCACGCGGCCTGCGCGGCACCGTCCTGTTCGACGGGGTCGGCGGACCCGCGGCCCGCGCCGCCCTCGACCTGCTCGGCCCCGGCGGACAGCACCTGATCTTCGGCTGGTCCGCCGACGGCATCGGCGGCGACCCCGGCCCGCAGCTCCTGGACGAGGCCGAGCGCACCCGCCGCGGCCTCACCCAGGTGGAGGTCCTCGGCCCGCCGATGATGCGGCGGGCGGGCGGCGACAACCCGATCCGCACCCTCGAACTGGCCGCCCTCGACCTGGCCGCCCGCTCCGTCCTGCGCCCGGCCGTCCACCGCTTTCCCCTCACCGAGGCCGCGACCGCGCACCACACGCTGGAGACGCGCGGCACCACGGGCAAGGTGGTCCTGGAGCCGTAACTCCCTTACCCCCCGAGGCTGTTCAGCGCCTCGTCGGTCAGCCGGAACACCGTCCACTCGTCCTGCGGCTTCGCGCCGAGCGAGCGGTAGAAGGCGATGGACGGCTCGTTCCAGTTCAGGACGGACCACTCCAGGCGCTCGTACCCGCGCTGCACGCAGATCCGGGCCAGCTCGGTCAGCAGGGCCTTCCCGTGGCCGCCGCCGCGCGCCTCGGGGCGTACGTACAGGTCCTCCAGGTAGATCCCGTGGACGCCGCGCCACGTGGAGAAGTTCAGGAACCAGAGCGCGAAGCCGACCGGTTCGCCGGTGGTGTCGTCCTCGGCGATGTGCGCGAAGGCCGCGGGCCGCTCCCCGAACAGCGCGTCCCGCAGCTGCTCCTCGGTGGCCCGCGCCTCGTCCAACGCCTTCTCGTAGTCGGCGAGTTCACGGACCATGGCGTGGATGACGGGAATGTCTGCGGAGGTGGCGTCACGGATCATGTGCGCAGATTAACGCGGGCCGCCCACGTCACCGGCGGGTGGCCAGCCGCCGCGCGATCTCCATGCCGTCGGCCGACAGCGCCCGCCCGTCCTCGACGTCCCACAGCGCGTTCTGCAGCACCCGGCCGAGCGTCCAGGCCCGCGCCCGGTCCCGGTCGAGGCCCAGCACGTCCGTCATCGCGTCGAACCGCCAGACCACCTCGTCCGGCTCGAAGCGGTTGTCGAGGGCGGGCCACAGGTCGAAGCCCGGGTCGCCCGCGAGCGGCTTCGGGTCGATCGCCAGCCACGGCTCCCGGCCACTGTCCGCCCGCGGGGCCAGCACGTTCTCGAAGTGCAGGTCCCAGTGCAGCATCCGGTCCCCGGCCTCGCCCACGACCTCCCGGACGGCCGCCGCGCAGTCCGCGACGGTGCGCCGGTGCGCCGGGTCGGCGATCCGCGGCAGCGCGTCCGGCACGTCCGCCAGCATCCGGGCCGCGATGTCGGAGAGGCGCCGCAGGCCGGCCGGCGCGGGCCCTGCGGTGAGCCGGGCGAGCAGTTCGGCGATGACGAGGACGGCCTTGCGGGAGTCCTCCACGACGCTCAACATCCGCCCGGCGTCCAGCCGTTCGAGCAGCATCGTGCCGGTGGCGTCGTCGTGGTCGAGGAGCCGCACCGCCCCGTCGCCGTCCCACCGCCGCAGCGCGACGGGCTCGCCCTCGGTCTCCTCGTCGAGCACCTGGAACTTCACGACGGCCGGCACCCCGTCCGCCGCCCGCACCACGGGCAGCACCAGCGCGGCCATCCCGTGCATCGGCGGCCCGTCGACCGTCAGCCCCCACCGCTCGACGAACTCCTCGACGCGGCCCGGCAGCCCCGCGATGAACGCCCGGCCCGCCTCCCCCGCGAACTCGTACTGCGACTCAATCAATCCGCCCGGAATGTCGATCACGCCGCCGACCCTACCGGCGTGCCTGAATCGACCATGCACCATTTTCTCCGCCGCGTGGGCGCCTACGTCCGCAGCGCTCCGGGCACGTACGTCTGGCTGGCCGCGCTCTTCGTCACGACGGTCGCCGTGCACCACATGAGCCCGGAGTTCGAGGAGGAGTTCCTGCGCCAGCGCTCCACGAACCTGCACGAACTGTCGCAGAACCCGATGCGGGTCCTGGTCTCCTCGGCGTTCTGGATCGACGGCGCCACCTGGTGGCCTTACGCGGTGCTCTACACCGTCTTCCACGCGCAGGCGGAGCGCTGGCTCGGCACGCTGCGCTGGCTCGCGGTCGCCGCGGCCGCGCACGTCCTGGCGACACTGATCAGCGAGGGCGCCCTGCTGTGGGCGATCCGGCACGGCCACGCCCCGCCGTCGTCGGTGAACACCCTTGATGTGGGCGTCAGTTACGCCCTGGCGGGCGTCGTCGCGGTCCTCACCTACCGGATCAGCGCGCCGTGGCGATACCTCTACCTGGCGATGGTGCTGGTGATCTACGGGAGTCCGCTCGTCACCGGCCGCACGTTCACGGACCTCGGCCACTTCACGTCGGTCCTGATCGGCCTGGCCTGCTTCCCGTTCGTCCGGGACGCGGGCGAGGCGTGGAACCCGGTGCGCGCCCTGCGCCGGACCCCCGACAGGCCCTAGGAGATCCCGGCGTCCTTCAGGACCGCCGCGAACGACGCCTTCCCGTACATGGCGTCCTCGCCGCCGCCCGCCTTCTTCCCGTCGATCAGGACGGTCGGCGTGCCCTGCATCCCGTCGTCCCGGAACGCCTGCATCGCGTCGCCGACCCACTTCTCGTACGCGCCGCCGTTCACGGCCTCGTCGAAGGCGGTCGAGCGCAACCCGTCGACCTTGCCGGCGATCTTCAGCAGGAAGGCGTTCGTGTACGCGTCCTGCGACTCGTCGTCCGGCTGGTTGGCGAAGACGGCGGCGTGGAACTCGGGGAACTTCCCGGCGTCGACCGAGGCGCGCAGTGCGTTCGCGGCGTTCACCGAGCCGGAGCCGCCGAGGTTGCCGTCGAGGAACGAGGCGATCGTGTACTCGATCTTCACGTCGCCGCTCGCCACGGACTGCGTCAGCGCCCGCGCCCCGCCCTCCTCGAACTTCTTGCAGTAGGGGCAGCGCGCGTCCTCGTACACCTTCACCGTGTGCGGCGCGTCCTGCTCGCCGACCGTGATCGCGGCGCCGTCCACCCGGGCGGGCAGACCGGCGAGCGTCCCGGAGTCGGCGACGGCCCGTACCTCGGCGACGGTGCCGCTGCCGGCGGAGCCGGCCGCCTTCGGCGTCCCCGACGAACAGGCGGCGAGCACCGCCCCGAGGCCCATCACGACGACGGCCGCTCCCGCACCGCGCCCCCTGCCACGTATCGCGCGCCTCATGCCAGCACCCCAGAACCTTCCTGAACCGATCAGATCCCCTCAAACTACGCACTCGCCCACCCCCGGCGAAGCGCCGAACGGCCCGATCCACCGGGACCAACGCCCTCTCCCCCCTGCCGCGAACCCCCTCCCTCCCAGTAACGTCCACCGCCATGAGCAGCACGAACAACGCGACGGCGACGGTCAACGGCGGCATCTCGTTCTGGTACGCGCAGCACGGCATCCCCGTCGCGCGCGAGCCCCTCGCCGGTGACGCGAGCGCGGACGTCGTCATCGTCGGCGGCGGCTACACCGGACTGTGGACGGCGTACTACCTGAAGAAGGCCGCGCCCTTCCTGCGCATCACGGTCCTGGAGCAGAAGTTCTGCGGCTACGGCGCCTCCGGCCGCAACGGCGGCTGGCTCTACAACGGCATCGCCGGCCGCGACCGCTACGCGAAGCTCCACGGCCACGAGGCGGCCGTCCGTCTCCAGCAGGCCATGAACGAGACGGTGACGGAGGTCGTCGACACCGCCCGCGCCGAGGGCATCGACGCGGACATCCACCACGGCGGCGTCCTCGAAGTCGCCTACACGCCGGCCCAGTTGGCGCGTCTGAAGGACTTCCACGCCGCGGAGCTCTCGTACGGCGAGAAGGACCGGGTGCTGCACGGCGCCCGCGAGACGGCGGACCGGATCCGGGTGGCGGGCGCGGTCGGCTCGACGTGGACCCCGCACGGCGCCCGGCTGCACCCGGTGAAGCTGGTCCAGGGCCTGGCCCGCGCGGTCGAGGCGCTCGGGGTGACGATCCACGAGTCGACCCCGGTCACGGAGATCAAGCCCAAGCACGCCGTGACTCCCTACGGCACGGTCCGCGCCCCGTACGTCCTGCGCTGCACCGAGGGCTTCACGGCGTCGCTCAAGGGCCAGCGCCGCACCTGGCTCCCGATGAACTCGTCGATGATCGCGACGGAGCCGCTGACGGCGGCCCAGTGGGAGTCGATCGGCTGGGAGGGCCGCGAGACGCTGGGCGACATGGCCCACGCGTACATGTACGCGCAGCGCACGGCCGACGACCGCATCGCGCTCGGCGGCCGGGGCGTCCCGTACCGCTTCGGCTCGCGCACGGACAACGACGGCCGCACCCAGCCGCAGACGATCACCGCCCTCACCGAGATCCTGACCCGCTTCTTCCCCCAGCTCGCCGGGGTCCGGGTGGACCACGGCTGGTCCGGCGTCCTCGGCGTCCCGCGCGACTGGTGCGCCACGGTCACCCTCGACCGCTCGACGGGCCTCGGCTGGGCGGGCGGCTACGTCGGCTCGGGCGTCGCCACCGCGAACCTCGCCGCCCGGACCCTGCGCGACCTGGTCCAGCAGGACTCGGGCCAGTCGGGCCCCACGGACCTGACGACGCTGCCCTGGGTCAACCACAAGGTCCGCAAATGGGAGCCGGAACCCCTGCGCTGGCTGGGCGTGCACGGCATGTACGCCACGTACAACGCGGCCGACCGCCGCGAGCTGACCACGCACACGGCGGACTCGTCCCGCCTCGCGAAGACCGCGGACCGGCTGGCCGGGCGGCACTGAACCGTCCTGCCCTGCGCACGGCAAAACCCCAGGCCGGAACCGATCCGGCCTGGGGTCTCAGGGGAGCCCCCTGTCGGATTCGAACCGACGACCTACGCATTACAAGTGCGTTGCTCTGGCCATCTGAGCTAAGGAGGCAGCCCGAGCAGTGTAACCAAACCCGTGCGCCCGCCCATCGAAAATTTCGGCGAATCTCACAGGCCCCGACCTACTGACAGACCCGGCACCCGGCAGGTACGGTCCGATCAGTTCACCCGCGTGGACTACACCAGTGCTACAAGCCGCAGCGGCAGCAGCCGCGGCGGCCCCACCTTTACAACGGATCGTCCGGCACGTTCCTGCCGGTGAAGGGGGCTTCACAGCCATGGCTTCTGTCACGTTCGACAAGGCGACCCGCGTCTACCCGGGTTCCACCAAGCCCGCGGTCGACGGCCTGGACATCGAGATCGAGGACGGCGAGTTCCTCGTCCTCGTCGGTCCCTCCGGCTGCGGCAAGTCGACCTCCCTGCGCATGCTCGCGGGTCTCGAGGACGTCAACGGCGGTGCGATCCGCATCGGTGACCGCGACGTCACGCACCTGCCGCCGAAGGACCGGGACATCGCCATGGTGTTCCAGAACTACGCGCTCTACCCGCACATGTCCGTCGCCGACAACATGGGCTTCGCGCTCAAGATCGCCGGCGTGAACAAGGCGGAGATCCGGCAGAAGGTCGAAGAGGCCGCGAAGATCCTCGACCTCACCGAGTACCTGGACCGCAAGCCGAAGGCCCTCTCGGGTGGTCAGCGCCAGCGTGTCGCCATGGGTCGCGCCATCGTGCGTGAGCCGCAGGTCTTCCTCATGGACGAGCCGCTGTCGAACCTCGACGCCAAGCTCCGCGTGTCGACCCGTACGCAGATCGCGTCGCTGCAGCGCCGCCTCGGCATCACCACCGTCTACGTCACCCACGACCAGGTCGAGGCCATGACGATGGGCGACCGCGTGGCGGTCCTCAAGGACGGTCTGCTCCAGCAGGTCGACTCGCCGCGCAACATGTACGACCGCCCGGCCAACCTCTTCGTCGCCGGCTTCATCGGCTCCCCGGCCATGAACCTGGTCGAGGTCCCGATCACCGACGGCGGCGTGAAGTTCGGCAACTCGGTCGTGCCGGTCAGCCGCGAGGCCCTCAAGGCCGCCACGGACAAGGGCGACACCACCGTCACGGTCGGCGTCCGCCCGGAGCACTTCGACATCGTCGAGCACGGTGGCGAGGCCGCGAAGTCCCTCACGAAGGACGCGAGCGACGCCCCGGCCGGCCTCGCGGTCTCCGTGAACGTCGTCGAGGAGCTCGGCGCCGACGGCTACGTCTACGGCGCGGCCCAGGTCGGTGGCGAGCACAAGGACCTGGTCGTCCGGGTGAACGGCCGCCGGGTTCCGGAGAAGGGCACCGAGCTGCACGTCGTGCCGCGTCCGGGCGAGACCCACGTGTTCGCGACGTCGACGGGCGAGCGCCTCTCCGACTGAGCCACCCAAGTGAGGTGAAGGGCCCCGTACTTCGGTACGGGGCCCTTCGCGTGCGCAGCCCGGCGCAGCCCATGTTGTCGACAAATACCCCGGCAATTAGGACAATTCCGCCACCTGCGTCAACCCCCAAGGAACAAAACCCAGTTACGGGTCCCTCGTCAGAGTGACTAAATGTCGCCAAATCATCACCGACCGCTACGCTCACTCGCGTGACGCACTCCGCTAACTACACCCAGAAGTCGCGCCGAGCCCGGGGCCAGGGCCCCGCCCGCCGCGCCGCCCGCACGCTCGCCTTCGTCCTGCCGGTGATGCTGGTGCTCTCCGGGACCCTCGCGGTCACCCGAGTCAACTGGTCCGGAAGCTCGTCGGACTCCATCCTCACGGCTTCCTCACAGGACGTTTCCGCGCGCGCCAAGTCGCGCGCCCCCCAGGACCTCCTGCGCGACCGTCTCCTCCAGGAACTCCAGGAGAAGGACCCGGGCATCGCCCTCACCCACCTCCAGCAGGAGGTCGACCGCCGCCCGTCGCTCGCCAAGCACTGCATGTCGATCGCGAAGGCCCTCGGCCGCGCCGCCGTGCAGGCCTACGGCCCGGCGCGCGCCCAGTCCTTCGCCCGCCCGGTCTGCGACACCTCCTTCGCGACGGGGGTGGCCGGCTTCCGCGGCTGAGGCCGACCCGCCCCCTCGGGCCGTGCGCACGTACAGTTCCGGTCATGACGACCGCTGAACCGGCCGCGCACGGCCCGCACTCGTTCTCCCACCGCGAGGTACACCGCCCCACGCAGGCCGTCGTCCTGGCCGGCGGCCAGGGCTCGCGGCTGCGCCCGTACACCGACGACCGGCCCAAGCCGATGGTGGAGATCCCGGGCACCGGCACCCCGATCATCGGCCACCAGCTGACCTGGCTCGCCGAGGAGGGCGTCACCGACGCCGTCGTCTCCTGCGGCCACCTGGCCGAGGTCCTCCAGGAGTGGCTGGAGTCGGCGGAGCTGCCGCTGCGCGTCACGACGGTCGTCGAGAGGGAACCGCTCGGCCGGGGCGGCGGCCTGAAGTTCGCCGCCGCGCACCTGCCCCACCAGGAACGCCCCTGGTACGCCACGAACGGCGACATCTGGACCCGGTTCTCGCTGCGCGAGATGGCCGACTTCCACTACGAGCGCGAGGCCACGGCGACCCTGGCCCTCGCCCGGCCGCGCATCCCGTGGGGCGCCGTCGAGACGGACGCGTTCGGCCACATCACCGACTTCGTCGAGGCTCCGCCGTCCCCGTACCTGATCAACGCGGGCGTGTACGTCTTCTCCCCCGAGTTCGCGTCCCTGCTGCCGGACACCGGCGACCACGAGCGCACCACGTTCCCGCGCCTGGCCCGGGCCAAGCGGCTGGCCGGCTTCCCGATCCCGCAGGGCGCGTACTGGCGGGCGATCGACACGGCGAAGGACCTCACGGAGGCCGCGAAGGAGCTTGCCGCGCTGAGCCGTTGAGCCACTGAGCCGTTGAGCCGATAGGCCGAAGCGCGCCCGCATGCCTGTGGGCCGGTACGACGACGGGGCCCGCACGATCGGATCGTGCGGGCCCCGTCGTCGTACCGGGAGGGGCGGGTCAGCCGAGGATGCCGCCGACGAGACCCGGCTTGTCGGCGCCGCCACCGCCGTCGGAACCCCCGGACGACGTGCCGCCGTCCGACGTGCCGCCACCGGTGGATCCGCCCGACGTCGGCGAACCCCCGCTGCTGCTGGTCGGCGGCTGCTGCGGCGTCGTCTGCCGCGGCGGCGCCTGGCCCGCGGTCGCGCCCTGCGTCGGCGTCGTCGGCGTCGTGCCACTGGTGGTGCCGGCCGCGGGCGCGCTGCTCGGCGCGCCGGACGGGCTCGACGTGGTGCCCTGCGTCGGCGCGTTGGACGCCGCGGGGCTCTTCGACGTCTCGCGCTTCTTGTGTCCGGGCTCGGACGGGAGCGGCGAACCGGGCAGTTCGTTGCGCGGGGCGTCGCCGGGGCCCGGCGCGGTGACCCGGTCCGAGTCGCGCACGGCGCCGCCGAGCAGCGAGCCGATGAGCAGCGTGCCGCCGATGACGAGGGTGGCGACGACCGTGCCGCGGCGCAGCACGTACCGGCGCAGCTCCCACAGCGCGGCGCGCGGGCCGAGCCGCCGCCAGGCACCGCCCGCGAGCCGCCCGTCGATGGAGTAGACGGGGGCACCGGCAATGATCAGCGGCGACCAGGCGGCGAGGTAGATGATGTCGGGCGCGTCGTAGGCGGGGACGGTCTTCCAGCTGACGGTGACGAGGATCGCGGCCGAGAGCAGTGCGCCCACCACGGCGGCGATCCGCTGCCACAGGCCCAGGACCGTCAGCACGCCGACGATGACCTGGAGGAAGGCGATCACGAGTCCGGCGCCGACCGGGTGCTGGAGCGCCCAGTCCCGCATCGGCTCGGCGAGCGCCCACGGGTGCAGCGAGTTCAGCCACTTGACCATCGAGCCGCGCTCGCCGCCGTCGAAGTAGACGGGGTCGCAGAGCTTGCCCATGCCGGCGTAGATGGAGATGAAGCCGAGGAAGACGCGCAGCGGGAGCAGCACGACGCCGAGGTTCATCCGGCGGCCGGGGTAGTAGGCGTGCCGGACCGGGCCGTAGCGCCGGGCGGCCGTCGACTCGGCCTCGGTCTCCTCGTCCGGGTCGCCGAACTCCTGGTCGTCGTAGCCGACCCGGTCGAGTTCTCCGGTGTCCTCGAAGGCGCTGCCCGCCTGTCGCATCTGCGGCAGCAGCCGGGTGCCGTCACCGCCCTGCGGGCCGACGACGGGCGTCTGAGCGGTGGGTTCACCGCCGTACAGATCGAGGTCGTCGGCGAGGTCCCGGTCGAGGTCGACGCGCGGGATGACCTGCGTGGCACCGCCGTCGTCCAGGTCACCGGCGCGGCGCGCGCCCTGCAGGAGCCCACTGGCGGCGAGGTCGCCGCCGCTCATGACGACAGGGCGCCGCCGGGCACCCGGGGTGCCCGCGGCGGTGATGACGGGGATGCGCGTGGTCGCCGCCTCGACGGCGCTCAAGTGCCGTGCGATGCGCGGGAGTTGCGTCTTCTGAGCCCTGGGGAGCTGCACGCGGAAACTCGCGTGGTTGACGATGACCTGCGCCGGGTCGCACGGAACCTTCACCATGCTCAGCGCGGGAGCGTCGTCGAATCCCGACGAGCGGTCCCCCGAGGGTGTGCGGGGCGTTCTGGTGTCCACACTCATCTAACCGAGTGATGTGTGTTTAGGACACTGCCTTGACCGCACCGAAATGTCCGGGCCCCGTCAAGATCAGGGGCCCGGACGGATCAGCGGTGTCAGGCGCGGCGGCGCGCGGCCTCGTACAGCACGACACCCGCGGCGACACCGGCGTTCAGCGACTCGGCGCCGCCCGGCATCGGGATCCGGACCCGGAAGTCGCAGGTCTCGCCGACCAGCCGGGACAGGCCCTTGCCCTCGCTGCCGACGACGATGACCACGGGACCCTCCAGGGCCGCCAGGTCACCGACGGAGTGCTCGCCGTCCGCGGCGAGCCCGACCACGGCGATGCCCGCCTTCTTGTACTGCTCGAGCGCCCGGGTCAGATTGGTGGCGCGCGCCACCGGCGTGCGCGCCGCGGTACCGGCGGACGTCTTCCACGCGCCCGCCGTCATGCCGGCCGCGCGCCGCTCGGGCACGAGCACGCCGTGGCCGCCGAAGGCGGAGACGGAGCGGACGACCGCGCCGAGGTTGCGCGGGTCGGTCACGCCGTCGAGCGCGACGATCAGCGGGTCCTGGCCCTCGTCGAAGGCGGCGGCGACCAGGTCCTCCGGGTGCGCGTACTCGTACGGCGGGACCTGGAGGACGAGGCCCTGGTGGTTGAGCCCGTTGGTCATCCGGTCCAGCTCGGGGCGCGGGGCCTCCATGAGGTGGATGCCGCCGCGCTCACCGGCGAGCTGGAGCGCCTCGCGCACCCGCTCGTCGTTGTCGATGAACTGCTGGACGTAGAGCGTGCTCGCGGGCACGCCCTCGCGCAGCGCCTCGACGACCGGGTTGCGGCCGACGACCATCTCGGAGGACGACTTGCCGCGCGGGCCGCCGGTGCGGCTGGTGGGGCGGCGGGCGGCCTGCTTGGCCTGGGCGTTGGCGATGCGGTTCTTCTTGTGGCCCTTGCGCATCTCGGCGGGCGGCGTCGGACCGCGGCCCTCCAGGCCCTTGCGCCGCTGGCCGCCACTGCCGACCTGCGCGCCCTTCTTGCCGGACATGCGGCGGTTGTTGTTGGCGGCCATGACCTACCTGTCTCTGCGGAAATCTGTGGGTGTACGTCTATGAAGTGTGCCGCCCGATCGCCCGGGCGGCACATTCACCTGGTTCTCAGCGCGGGCCGAGGGTCCACCGGGGACCGGACGGGCCGTCCTCGATGACGAGCCCGGACTGGCCGAGCCGGTCGCGGATGGCGTCGGCGGTGGCCCAGTCCTTGCGGGCGCGGGCCGACTCCCGCTGGTCGAGCACGAGCCGTACGAGGGTGTCGACGACGCCGTGCAGGTCCTCGCCGCGGTCGCCGTCGCCGACCCAGTGCGGGTCGAGCGGGTCGAGGCCGAGGACGCCGAGCATGGCGCGCACCTCGGCGAGGCGGGCGACGGCGGCTTCCTTGTCGTCGGCGGCGAGGGCCGAGTTCCCCTGCCGGACGGCGGTGTGCACGATGGCGAGGGCCTGCGGCACGCCCAGGTCGTCGTCCATCGCCTCGGCGAACGCCGGGGGCACCTCGTCGGCCGGGGCGACCGTGCCGCCGGCCAGCTCGGTGACCCGCTGCACGAAGCCCTCGATCCGCGCGAACGCCGACTCGGCCTCGCGCAGCGCGTCCTCGCTGTACTCGATGGTGGAGCGGTAGTGCGGGGTGCCCAGGTAGTACCGGAGCACGATCGGGCGCCAGTGCTTGACCATCTCGGACACGAGCACCGAGTTGCCCAGCGACTTGGACATCTTCTCGCCGGACATGGTGACCCAGGAGTTGTGCACCCAGTACTTCGCGAACTCGTCGCCGAAGGCCTTGGCCTGCGCGATCTCGTTCTCGTGGTGGGGGAAGATCAGGTCGATCCCGCCGCCGTGGATGTCGAAGGCGGAGCCCAGGTACTTGTGGGCCATCGCCGAGCACTCCAGGTGCCACCCCGGACGGCCGCGGCCCCAGGGCGTCTCCCAGCTCGGCTCGCCCGGCTTCGCGGACTTCCACATGGCGAAGTCGCGCGGGTCCCGCTTGCCGGTCTCGCCCTCGCTCTCGGGCTGGAGCAGGTTGTCCAGCTCCTGGTTCGACAGCTCCAGGTAGCCCGGGAAGGACCGCACGTCGAAGTAGACGTTCCCGTCGGACTCGTACGCGTGCCCGCGCGCGATGAGCCCCGTCATCATCTCGACCATCTCGGTGACGTGGCCGGTGGCGCGCGGCTCGTAGGTGGGCGGCAGGCAACCGAGCGCGGTGTAGGCGTCGTTGAACGCCCGCTCGTTCTCGTACCCGATCGACCACCACGGCCGGTTCTGCTCGGCCGACTTCTTGATGATCTTGTCGTCGATGTCCGTCACGTTCCGCACGAACGTGACGTCGTAGCCGCGGTAGGTGAACCAGCGGCGCATGATGTCGAAGTTGAGCCCCGACCGGATGTGCCCGATGTGCGGGGCGGCCTGGACGGTAGCGCCACACAGGTAGATCGAGACACAGCCCGGCGTGAGCGGGGTGAAGTCACGGATCTGCCGGGCGCTGGTGTCGTACAGGCGAATAGTCACCCCTCCAGGGTAGTGGGCCCGGAGGGGTGCCATGGGCCCGAGGGCGCCCGAAACCGGCTCAGATCCGCCCGACCACCTTGCGGGCCCGCACACGGACCACGACGCGCTCCGCGTCGTCGCCCGACGCCGGGTTGAACTCCGCGTACTTCTTGCCGGTGTACTTCACCGACAGCTCGTCGATGAGCTCCTGGCCGCCCTCGGTGGTGACGTCCGCGGTGCCCCGGATCTCGGCGTACGCGTACGGGTTGTCGGCCGGCTGGACGAGGACCGTCACCCGGGGGTCGCGGCGCAGGTTCTGTTCCTTGCGCCGGCCGATCGTGGTGGAGAACAGGACGTCGTCGCCGTCGCGCTTGACCCACACCGGGGAGACCTGGGGGCTCCCGTCGGGCTGGATCGTGGCGACGGCGATGAACGTCTTGGTGTCGAGCAGCGCCTTGAGCTCGTCGGACAGCTGGGCGGACATGGCCTCACTCCTTCTGGGGAACGGTCGTCGCGTACCCGATCCTGCGGGACGGCACCGGGCCGCGCCCGCATTTCGCGCGCACTCCCCACGGATGTCACACGGCGGCGGTCCGCACCACCAGCGCGGTCGCGACCGCCATGAGCCCCTCGTCGCGGCCCGGGAAGCCGAGCCCGTCCGTCGTCGCGCCCGACACGGACACCGGCGCCCCGGCGGCCTCCGACAGCACCTTCTGCGCCTCGTCGCGCCGCTTGCCGATCTTGGGCCGGGGGCCGACGACCTGCACCGCGACGTTCCCGATCCCGAAGCCCGCCGCGCGCACGATGCGGGCGGCCTCGGCGAGCAGCGTGACCCCGCTCGCACCGGACCACTCGGGGCGGCCGGTGCCGAAGTGCTGGCCGAGGTCGCCGAGCCCGGCGGCGGAGAACAGCGCGTTGCAGGCGGCGTGGGCGACGACGTCGGCGTCGGAGTGCCCGGCGAGCCCGGGGCCGTCGTAGTCGGGCGCCTCCCACTTCAGCCCGGCGCACCACAGCTCGCGGCCCTCTTCGAAGGCGTGGATGTCGGTGCCGATGCCGACCTGCGGAAGGACGTACGGGAACGTCTCAGGGGTCTCAGAAGCCATCGTTGGCCCTCCTGCGGGCGAGTACGGCCTCGGCGAGGACCAGGTCGAGCGGCCGCGTCACCTTGAACGCCTCCTCGTGCCCGGGCACGAGGACGACCTGCAGGCCGAGCCGCTCGACCATGCTGGCGTCGTCCGTGACGTCGTCGGTGACGGTCTCGTGGGCGCGTGCGAGCGTGGCGTGGTCGAAGCCCTGCGGCGTCTGCACGGCGCGCAGCCGGGCCCGCGAGGGCGTCGCGACGACCGGCTCGGGGCTGCCGTCGGTGGTCGGCACGACCTCCTTGACGGTGTCGGCGAGCGGCAGCGCCGGTACGACGGCCGGTGCCCCGTCCCGTACGGCCTCGATGACCGCGTCGACCGTGTCGACCGGGACGAGCGGGCGGGCGGCGTCGTGCACCAGCACGATGTCGATGCCGTCCGGCAGGGCGTCGAGCCCGAGCTTCACGGACTCCTGCCGGGAGTCGCCGCCCGGCACGACCAGGAAGTCGGTGCGCTCGGGCAGCGCGTGGTCGGCGAGCAGGCTCTTGACCTCGGCGGCGCCGTCGGGCGGTGCGACGACCACGACGAGGGAGACGGAGCGGGACGCCGCCATCGCCCGGACGGCGTGGATCAGCATCGGGGTGCCGCTGAGCGCGCGGAGCGCCTTGGGGGCGCCAGGGCCGAGGCGCACGCCCCGTCCGGCGGCCGGAATCACGACAGCGGTGCGAGCGCCACCGGCATCGGCACGCGTTTCGTCAGACATCGGTTCCGTTCAGGTTTGTACGCTCGGGGGTGGTGGGTATGGCCCCATCGTGCCGGGCGCGACGTCTTGACCGGACCCTTCCGTGACATCTGGTCGAGCCAGCTGCCCGGGCCCGGCACACCAAGTACGGGCACCACCCCGAGCGTGGGGATGTGCGGGTACGAACATGCCGCAGCGCCCGGCGACACCATCAGGGTCATCGGGCACCACGGCATTGTTCTGCGCTGCACTGCTTTTCGCTGCACTACTTGGCTACGTGGCAGCAGCGCTCATCAGGACGCGAGAACCTCGTCGAGCAGGGCCTCGGCCTTGTCCTCGTTCGTGTTCTCCGCGAGAGCGAGCTCGCTCACCAGGATCTGGCGAGCCTTGGCGAGCATGCGCTTCTCACCCGCGGACAGTCCGCGCTCCCGCTCCCGACGCCACAGGTCACGCACAACCTCCGCGACCTTGATGACATCGCCGGAGGCGAGCTTCTCCAGGTTTGCCTTGTAACGGCGCGACCAGTTCGTGGGCTCCTCGGCGTACGGCGCGCGCAGTACCTCGAAGACCCGGTCGAGCCCGTCCTGACCGACCACATCACGTACGCCGACGAACTCCGCATTGTCCGCTGGCACACGTACCGTCAGGTCGCCCTGGGCGACCTTCAGCACCAAGTAGGTCTTGTCCACGCCTTTGATCTGGCGAGTTTCGATAGCCTCGATCAGCGCGGCCCCGTGATGGGGATAGACCACGGTGTCGCCAACCTTGAACGTCATGTGACAGGTACCCCTTCCGTGGCTATCCAGGGTAACACGGAAACGGCGGGTTCTGAATGGCGTTTTCGCAGGTCAGGGCATATCTCGGGGCTTGACAACAACAACAGGAACGTGCTGCGGAGGGGTAGCGGAGGAGGGTATTCGCAGGTCGGAGCGGCTCTCCGGCGGAGGCGAAACGCGTACGTTACAGCCCCCTGAACAGGGCCCCAAGGGGTCGAACGTCCCGGTTTGCGTAGTTCGAAGCGATGAACTTCCGCTGCTCCGTTCGAGGGCCCGGAGGCCCGTTCGAGACGAATCCGGAATTGATCAAGGCGATTCCCGGCGCCCGGTGATCGTTTTTCCGGACCCCCATGCATTCCTTACGGGAAATCCGTACGGGGCCTCTGGACAGCGGATATGTGAATGGTGAACGGGGGGTGACACGAGGCGAATGGTGACGGTGTGGAGCGCGAGGAACACGGGGTGCTGAGCGACCTATGTGACGGGGGTCCTGCCCGCAAGGGGCGGGTCGGGTGCGGCGGCACGGGAACGGCTCGGTAACCTAAGCCCGCTGACAGACCCTTAGGACGGCTTTACACACGCCGTCCTGATCCGCCCACGTTCAAGGAGTTGCCGCCGCCGTGAGCAGCAGCCTTCGACGCGGCGCCCTCGCCGCCGCCGCCATCGCGTTCTCGATCGCCTCGCTCGCCGCGTGCGGTGCCGGCAACAACGCCCAGACGCTCGAGGTCAAGCCGGACAACGCCGCGACCTCCGTCGGGGACATCAAGATCCAGAACGCCACCGTCATCACGCAGCCGGACCGCGAGTCCAAGGGTCCTGCCGTGATCACCGGGACGCTGTTCAACAACGGGGCCACCGCGCAGACGCTCGACTCGATCACCGTCGACGGAGTCGACAAGACCGCGAAGCTGACGGACGCCAAGGGGGGTTCGACGATCACGGTTCCGGCCGGCGGTTCCGTCGTCCTCGGCGGCAAGGGCAACGCCTCCGCCGAGCTGCCCAACAGCCGGACCGCGGTGCTCGACGGCAACGCGCAGGCCGTCACCTTCTCGTTCAGCGAGGCCGGTGACGTCAAGCTGAAGGCCTTCGTGGTCCCGGCCGAGAGCTACTTCCAGAAGTGGGGCCCGACCGAGATGCCGGCCACCCCGACCGCCACCGCGTCGCCCGAGACGTCTCCGACGGAGACGGCGACCGGAGCCGCGGGCCAGCAGGCCTCCGGCTCGGCCACGCCGGGCGCGGACGCCTCAGCGTCGTCCTCGGCGTCCCACGCGGCCGCCGGTCACTGAGCGGCCCGTACACAGCCGTACAACGCCTGAGGGCGGCCTTCCCGACCGGGGAGGCCGCCCTCAGGCGTTGTACGGAGCCGTTCTCACAGAGCCGTTCTCACCGCGCCGCGGCGGCCTACGGCTCGAACTTGTAGCCGAGGCCACGCACCGTGACCAGGTAGCGCGGGGCCCCCGGGTCCGGCTCGATCTTGGCGCGCAGGCGCTTCACGTGGACGTCGAGGGTCTTGGTGTCGCCGACGTAGTCCGCGCCCCAGACCCGGTCGATCAGCTGCATCCGGGTCAGGACCCGGCCCGCGTTGCGCAGCAGCATCTCCAGCAGGTCGAACTCCTTGAGGGGCAGGTCGACCTTCGAGCCGGACACCGTGACGACGTGGCGGTCCACGTCCATCCGGACCGGGCCCGCCTCCAGGGCCTGCGGGGCGACCTCCTCGGGCTCGCCGCGGCGGCGCAGGACGGCCCGGATGCGGGCGACCAGCTCGCGCGACGAGAACGGCTTGGTGACGTAGTCATCGGCTCCTATTTCCAGGCCGACGACCTTGTCGATCTCGCTGTCCTTGGCCGTGACCATGATCACGGGGACGTTGGAGCGGCCGCGCAGCTGGCGGCAGACCTCGGTGCCGGGCAGGCCCGGCAGCATCAGGTCGAGCAGGACGAGGTCGGCGCCGTTGCGCTCGAACTCGTCCAGGCCGTCGGGGCCGGTGGCCGCGATGGCGACCTCGAAGCCCTCCTTGCGGAGCATGTACGACAGGGCGTCGGAGAAGGACTCCTCGTCCTCTACGACGAGCACTCGGGTCACGGAAGGACCTCCGGGGCGGCAGGAATGGATTCGTATGCGGTTGTGTGGTCGGGCCCGTGTGCGTCGTCTTCGTCGCGTACGTTTCCGGGGCCTTCGGTAAGAGCTGTGGCGCGGGTGGCGGCCGCCTCGGGCAGCCGCAGGGTGAAGGTGGAGCCCTGTCCCTCCGAGCTCCACACGGTGACCTCCCCGCCGTGCGAGGCGGCCACGTGCTTGACGATGGCCAGGCCGAGGCCGGTGCCACCGGTGGCGCGGGAGCGGGCCGGGTCCACGCGGTAGAAGCGCTCGAAGATGCGCTCCTTGTCCTTGTCGGAGATGCCGATGCCCTGGTCGGTGACGGCCAGCTCGACCAGGTCGCCGCCGGGTGCCGTGACCCGGCGGGCGGCTATCCCCACCCGCGTACGGGCGGGCGAGTAGTTGACCGCGTTCTCGACGAGGTTGCCGAGGGCGGCGGCGAGCTGGCCGCGGTTGCCCCAGACGCTGAGGTCCGCGGTCCCGCCCGCGGCCATCGTGATCTGCTTCGTCGCGGCGGGCTGGCGGCAGCGGTCGATGGCCTCGGCGACGAGCTCGTCGACACGGACCGGCTCGGCGTCCTCCAGCGGGTCGTCGTTCTGCACCCGGGAGAGGTCGATGAGCTCCTGGACGAGGCTGGTCAGACGGGTCGCCTCGATCTGCATGCGGCCGGCGAAGCGCTCGACGGCCTCCGGGTCGTCGGAGGCGTCCATCACGGCCTCCGAGAGCAGCGAAAGGGCGCCCACCGGGGTCTTCAGCTCATGGCTCACGTTCGCGACGAAGTCGCGGCGGACCGCCTCGATGCGCCGGGCCTCGGTGAGGTCCTCGACGAGCAGCAGCACCAGCCGGGAGCCGAGCGGGGCGACGCGCGCCGACACCGCGAGGGCGTCGCCGCGGCCGGTGCCGCGGCGCGGCAGGTCCAGCTCGACCTGGCGTATCTCGCCGTCGCGCCGGGTGTCGCGGGCCATCTGCAGCATCGGGTCGACGGCGAGCTTGCCGCCGCGGACCAGACCGAGCGCGTACGCGGCCGAGCTCGCCTTGACCACGCTGTCCGCCTCGTCGAGGACGACGGCGGAGGAGCGGAGCACGGACAGGACCGTGTCGACGCCGGGCGGAAGGACCGGGTCCGTGTGCAGGGAGGTGCGGGTGGGGCGTTTCTGGTCGCGTTCGCTCCAGCGAAACGCCAGCATGGCGATCACGCCGGTGCACACTCCGGCGATCGCTGCCGCTGCGGCGACCGCCGCGTTCACGTCCATGTCTTCAGGTTATGCGGCTCTGGCAAGTCCTCCACAGCCGTCCGGGTGGCAGCTCGAACACTCGTCGCCCAGAGTTCACCTTGGGTACGGGGGTGGTTCATTTGAGATGTCGGATCCGGACGCGTACGGGGCCGAACGTGGCACCGTGGGGCTGACCCGGTCCCACGGACAGCATCTGAGAGAGGGCACGTCGTATGCGTGACGCGTACCACGAGGAACTTGACTCGATCGGCGAGGGCCTGGTCGAGATGGCCCGCCTTGTCGGGTCGGCGATCGGGCGCGCCACCACGGCCATGCTCGACGCCGATCTGAAGCTCGCCGAGTCGGTGATCGCGGCCGACCAGAAGGTGGACGATCTCCAGCACGAGCTGGAGGCGCGGGCCATAGCCCTGCTGGCGCGGCAGCAGCCCGTGGCGACCGATCTGCGGATCGTGGTCACGTCGCTGCGGATGAGCGCCGATCTGGAGCGCAGCGGCGACCTGGCCCAGCACGTGGCCAAGCTGGCCCGTCTCCGCTTCCCCGAGCGGGCCGTGCCGCACGACCTGCACGCCACCATCCTGGAGATGGGCCAGCTCGCCCAGCGCCTGATGGCGAAGGCGGCCGAGGTCATCATCACCAAGGACGTCGATCTGGCGATGCAGCTGGAGCAGGACGACGACGAGATGGACCTGCTGCACCGCACGCTCTTCCAGCACCTGATGGACGAGAAGTGGAAGCACGGCATCGAGACGGCCGTCGACGTGACGCTGCTCGGCCGCTACTACGAGCGGTACGCCGACCACGCCGTCGCCGTCGCCAAGCGCGTCGTGTACCTGGTGACGGGTGAGCACGCGGACGACGTGCAGGCCGCGGCCAACGCCGCCGAGGGGGCCTGACCCCCTCCCGTCCTACGCGCGGGGGCCCCGCACACCTCACGGTGTGCGGGGCCCCCGTCGTGCGTCAGCCGCAGCAGCCGCCGCACTGGCAGGGCGCGCCCGACTGGCAGCCGCAGCCGCAGCCCGAGCCGCAGCCACAGGCTCCGAGCAGCACCAACTCCGGGACGGGACGGCTCACTTCGACGGATGCTTCGGGTGTCTGGTCGGGCCTGGGGGACTCGGCAGCCATGGTTCCCTCCTCGACGGGGCCTCCCTGAGCGGAGGTCTCCCCCATTGCATGCCCCGTGGGGCGGGCGCATCAACGGCGCACATGAGCGCGCGAGTTGACTTACGGTGGCGCGATGACTGACGTGATCGTCCTCAACGGCGGCTCCAGCTCCGGCAAGACGAGCATCGCGCGCTCCCTGCAGGCGCTGCTCCCGGACATCTGGCTGACCCTCGGCACCGACACGTTCGTGGACGCGATGCCCGCGGCCGGCGCGGACATCACGTTCGGGGCGGACGGGTCGGTGACCGTGGGGCCGGCGTTCCGGGTGGTCGAGGCGGCGTGGATCGCGGGGGTCGCGGCGATGGCGCGGGCCGGGGCGCGGGTCGTCGTGGACGAGGTGTTCCTGGGCGGCGCGGGCTCGCAGGCGGAGTGGCTCAAGGCGCTGCACGGCCTGGACGTGCTCTGGGTCGGGGTGCGCTGCGACGCCGCGGTCGCCGCGGAGCGGGAGGCCGCCCGCGGCGACCGGGTCGCCGGGATGGCCGAGAAGCAGGCCGAGTCGGTGCACGAGGGCGTGACGTACGACCTGGTCGTCGACTCGGCGCGGGGTGACGCGGAGGCGTGCGCACGGCAGATCGCGGCCCGGGTCACCCCGGTGTGACGGCCGGCGGCGCCCGCCCGTCCGCAACAAACCGCACGCCTCACCGCATCTGATCTACGGGGGCACGTCCGCCTCCCCCGTATCTCGCATCCCGTACCGAGGAGAGACAGATGCCCGAACGAAGGCCGGCTCCCCAGGCCGGACCGGAGTCCGCCCCGGTCGTGCGCCGCGCGCGACGCCGATGGGCCGCCGTGCTGACCGCCACCGTCCTCGGACTGGGCTCCGGCCTGCCGGCGGCCGGAGCGCCCGTGCAGGCGGCGGCGCACGGCTGGCTCCCGGAAGCGGCCCCGGTCGACCAGGCCTCGCTGCTGGCCGTCGCCCAGGTGGGTCCCCGCACCACCTGGGCGGCCGGTGTGGAGCTCTCCCAGTCCGGCAAGGCGGTGCGGCAGACCCCCTTGCTGCTGGCCCGTGACGACCGGGCGGGCGACGGCTGGCGCCGCGTCCAGGTGCCGGGGGTCGACTCGTCGGGCTCCCGCTTCAACGCGGTCTCCGCCGCGGCCCCTGACGACGTCTGGCTCACCGGTGACGCGACCGCCGACGGCATCCTCACCGCGCACTGGGACGGCGCCGCCTGGCAGACCGTCAGCGCGCCGGTGCCGTCCAACGACGGCGCGGGCCTGCTCGGCGTGGCCACCGTGTCCCCGGCCGACGCCTGGGCCGTCGGCTGGGCCACCGCCGCGGACGGGAGCGGGGCGTTCACCGGACTGATCGAGCACTGGGAGGGCGCGTCCTGGCGGCCGGTTCCGCTGCCCGCCGGGTCCTCGGTGGCGGCGCTCGACGCGGTCACCGCGGTGTCCGCGCGGGACGTGTGGGCGGCGGGCTTCGACACCGACGACCAGCCCGTCCTGCTGCACTACGACGGCGCCGCGTGGAAGCAGCTCCCGCGCCCGCCGATCGGCGGACCGTACGGAGAGGTGAACGCGCTGGCCGCCGCGGGACCCGACGACGTGTGGGCCGTCGGCCGGGTGGTGACCGACGAGAACGACCGCGGCCACGCGCTGGCCCTGCACTGGGACGGCACCGCCTGGCACCGGCTGAGGACGCCCGCGTCCGCCGGCCCCCTCTCCTCGGTCGCCGTCACGCCCCACGGCGCCCTGGCGGTGGGCCAGGACCCCGACCGCACCCGCGCCCTCGCCCTGCGCTGGACCGGGGGCACCGTGCTCCAGCGCGACCTCCCCGCCCCCGCCGGAGCCGATTCGGCGCAGCCCACGGGCATCGAGGCCGACGCCGGTGCGGCGACGGTGGTGGGTGCCGCGAACTCCCCCGGGGCGGACCTCCCGGCCCCACTGCTGCTCACCGGCCGCCGCTGACCGCGGCGCGGATCACCGCGTCGCCGGCCCCACCGAAAAGCCCCCGGCCTGCGACGGACGCGCAGGCCGGGGGCTTTCGGGTGGCGGACCGGGCTACTTCTTCTTGCCCTGGTTCTTGACCGCCTCGATCGCCGCCGCGGCCGCGTCCGGGTCCAGGTACGTGCCGCCCGGGTTCAGCGGCTTGAAGTCGGCGTCCAGCTCGTAGGAGAGCGGGATGCCCGTCGGGATGTTCAGGCCCGCGATGTCGGCGTCGGAGATGCCGTCCAGGTGCTTGACCAGGGCGCGCAGGCTGTTGCCGTGGGCCGCGACCAGGACCGTCCTACCCGTCAGGAGGTCCGGAACGATGCCGTCGAACCAGTACGGGAGCATGCGGACGACGACGTCCTTGAGGCACTCCGTCTGCGGGCGCAGCTCCGGCGGGAGCGTCGCGTAACGGGGGTCGGAGAACTGCGAGTACTCCGCCTCGCGGTCCAGCGCCGGCGGCGGGGTGTCGTACGAGCGGCGCCAGAGCATGAACTGCTCCTCGCCGAACTCGGCCAGGGTCTGCGCCTTGTCCTTGCCCTGGAGGGCGCCGTAGTGACGCTCGTTCAGGCGCCAGCTGCGGTGGACCGGGATCCAGTGGCGGTCGGCCGACTCCAGCGCGAGCTGCGCCGTGCGGATCGCGCGCTTCTGGAGCGACGTGTGGACCACGTCGGGGAGCAGGCCGGCGTCCTTGAGCAGCTCACCGCCGCGGACCGCCTCCTTCTCGCCCTTCTCGTTCAGGTTGACGTCCACCCAGCCGGTGAACAGGTTCTTCGCGTTCCATTCGCTCTCGCCGTGGCGGAGGAGGATCAGCTTGTACGGTGCGTCGGCCATGGGGCCGAGCCTAATCGACCGGTCTGCTCCCCGCCGATTGACGGTGGCCGTCAACTGATTGGCGCACGCGTTAACCCGGGTCGTAAGTTACGTAAACCTGCCGCACCACTTACACAGCCCCCGGGGGATGCACCCATGTCAGTCGCCTCGCTCAGACGTGCCGCCAGGGAGTCCGTCGCCGGGCTCCCCCGCGAGTTCTGGTGGCTGTGGACCAGCACCCTCGTGAACCGGCTCGGCGGGTTCGTCCTCACGTTCCTCGCGCTGTACCTGACCGCCGCACGGGGCTTCTCCGCCGCGTACGCCGGTCTCGTCGCCTCGCTCATCGGGCTCGGCGGCGTCATCGCCTCGATGCTCGGCGGGGTGCTCGCCGACCGGCTCGGGCGGCGGCCCACCCTGCTGGGCGCGCAGCTCGCCACCGCCGCGACCGTCGCCGTCCTCGCCTTCGTGCGCGACCCGGTCGGCATCGCCGTCACCGGCTTCGCGCTCGGCCTCGCCTCGAACGCGTCGCGGCCCGCGATCCAGGCGATGATGGCCGACATCGTGCCCCCGCACGACCGGGTGCGGGCGTTCTCGCTCAACTACTGGGCGATCAACCTGGGGTTCGCGGTCTCCTCGGTCTACGCCGGGTTCCTCGTCGCGCAGAGCTACACCCTCGGCTTCCTCGTCGAGGCCGCGATGACGCTGGCCTGCGCGCTCGTCGTCTTCGTGAAGGTGAAGGAGTCGCGGCCCGAACCGGGCCCGAAGACCGCCGGGGCGCCCACCGTCACCATGGGCACCGTGCTCCGCGACGGCCGGTTCATGCTCATGGTGGGGCTCTCGTTCCTGGTCGCCGTCGTCTTCACGCAGAGCTCGGTGGGCCTGCCCATCGTCATGGGCGAGAACGGGTTCTCCAGTTCGGACGTGGGGCTGGTCGCCGCCGTGAACGGCGTCGTGATCGTGGCGCTGCAGATCCCGCTGACCCGGTACATCGAGCGGCGGGACCCCGGGCGGCTGCTGACCGTCTCGTCGCTGCTCGTCGGGTACGGCTTCGCGCTCACCGCGTTCGCCGGATCGCTGGCCGCGTACGCGCTGACCGTCGTGGTGTGGACGCTGGGCGAGATGGTCAACGCGCCCACCCAGTCCGGCCTCGTCGCCCGGCTCGCGCCCGCCGAGGGGCGCGGCCGCTACCAGGGCGTGTACACGACGTCGTGGTCGGCCGCCGCGCTCGTCGCGCCGCTGGGCGGCGGCTGGGTGCTCGACTCGGCGGGCGCCGGCTGGCTGTGGGCGGGCTGCGCCGCGCTCGGCACGGTGACCGCGTTCGGGTACTGGGTGCTGATGCGGGGGCTGCCGCAGGAGACCACTGCGGTCCATGAGTCCGTCCATGAGTCCGTCCAGGAGGCCGTCCTCGTACGGGAGTCCGGCGCCGCGCCCGAGAACGCCCCGGCGTGACGGGCCCTTCGGGCGGGTACGGGTCCGTACATGTCCGATGTCCCGAGGACCGACGATCCGCCCAGAACGCTGGTGGGCGGTGTCGAGGTCGACGTCCCCAACAGCATTCCGGCGATCCGTGCGGCGCTCCCGGCGAAGCGCCGCACGGAGTTCGACAAGGCCATCAACGCGGCCGGGGTCGACGAGATCCACGCCGTCATGCGGCACTGGATGCTGGAGTCCGTCCCCGACCCGGAGGCCGACGCGATCCTCGCCCGGCTCGCCCGTGACGAGGCGGAGAGGCGGGGCCCGGCTTGAGCCGTCGCCGCAGGCGCAGCCCCTGCCGAATCGCCTATGCCCCGCCCGCCGACGACACCCTCGCCAAGATGGTGAACCCGGACGCGTTCCGCGCCGAGATGGCCCGCACCCTCGCCCACGACCCGTACGGACACGGCTCCAGCTCGGTGGCCGGTGAGCGCGACCGGCGCGAGGCGACCGTCGGCGGGGCGATAGTCCTCTACTACGTCTCCGGGTCCGTGCTCACCGTGACCGTGGTGCGGATGGTCGCGCTCGGCTGACCACCTTCCCCGCACGTCCCGTCATACGCCCCGTCATACGCCCCGTTGGGCGTCGTACAGGTTGCGGGGGCGCACCGCGTCCGTCGTCCCGTACAGCTCCAGGCGGGAGTTGAGCGCGCCGGTGAAGTCGGGCACGTCGATCTGGTCGAACTCGCGGACCGTGTTGACGCCGACCGTCGCGCTCCACGGCGCGAGGCCGTCGATCCGCATCAGACCCGCACGCTCGTTGGTGACCCTGATGTTCCAGTGGGTGAAGCGCGCGCCGAAGAGCGGCCCGGCCGACGCGTCGCCGCCGTGTCTGCCGTTGTTGTTCACCGTGATGTCGGTGCGGACGTTGGCGAACGGCATGCCGCGGTGCGAGTCGAAGGTGCCCATCTGCATCGCGCCGCGCGACCAGACGTTGTACGACGACAGGCCCTCCACGTTGATGCCGTGCAGCTGGGTGCCCGCGGGCGCGGCGACCGTGCGCTGCTGGATCGCGAAGTCCTCGACCAGGTTGTCGTGCGAGCCCTCGCGGCAGAAGTACGGGTGGTGCTCGCCGCGGCCGCCGACCGTGGTGCGGCGCAGCGTCGAGGCGGAGGCGGCGACGAGGCCGAAGCCGTTGTCGACGTTCCACACCGTGACGTCGTCGACCCAGCAGTCGTACGTGCACTGCAGGGTGAGGCCGTTGTAGCCCTTGTCGAGGAGGTGCTGCGACTGCGGCGTCTCGACGGCCTCCAGAGTGAGGCCCGCGACCCCCGCGCCGGTCAGCGCGGTCACGTGCGTGGTGAGGCGCGGGTCCCACTCCGGGCGCACGTCCAGCGGGAGCGGGCGCTCGAAGGTGACCCGGTGCCCCTTGACGGAGGCGATGCGCACCGGCCATTCGTAGGGGACGTACGAGGTGAGCTTGGTCTTGTCGTCCCAGTAGTACGCCTCGGGGCCCGGGCCGCCGCCCGCCATGTGCTCCAAGAGCGTGTGGTCCGCGTCGTCGGCGAGGCGGAGGAGGACCAGGTCGCCCCTGCGCAGCCGGGACGCGTCGGCGACGGTGACCGACCAGGAGCCCTGACGGGCCGCGTCGACGGTCGTCAGGGTCTGCCACTCGTCGCGCTTGTTGCCGGTCCAGCCCTCGAACGGCCAGTCCTTGGCGCGGATGGCGTCGGTGAGCGTGCGGAAGCGGTCCTCGGGGCAGAGCCAGATCAGGCCGCCCGCCCAGGACCAGGACGACTTGTCGCCGCCGTAGCGGGAGCCGTAGACACCGATCAGTTCGGTGAGGTGTCTGGTCGCGTAGAGCTTGGTGCGGGTGCTGCCCGCGCCCTTGAGGACCACGTCGTCGTGGCCGATGTGGATCAGGTCGTCGATCCGGTACGTGCCCGCGCCGAGGAGCACCGTGCCCCCGCCGGCCCTTCCGGCAGCGGCGAGGGCACGGTTGATCGCGGGGGCGCAGTCGGTCGTGCCGTCGGCGACCGCGCCGTAGGACTCGGCCCGCAGGACGCGGCCGGGGCGGTCGAGCGTGCGACGGCCCGCGCGGTAGCCCGCCCGGCCGACGTAGGGGATCTGCGGGTGGGCGAACGGGTTCCCGGCGAACTCGCGCCAGATGTCCGGCACTTGGCCCGCGCTCGCGCCCGCGGCGCCCGCCCCGGTGCCCGTCACCGCGGCCGCCGCCACGGCGACCGCCCCGCCCAACACGCCGCGCCTACTGAGGTCCCGCACCGCTGCCACCCTTCACCGACGTACAGATATATGAACGACGTTCACGTGAGTGCCGGGCGCGAGCATGCCACGGAGACCCCCGGTGCGGAAGGGGTCGCGCGGCAGGGAAAGAGCGGTGAACTACCGGGAGGGCAGCGCTACTTGGCGGGGCGCTGGGTCAGATGTGTGAACGCGTCGAGATTGCGCGTGGACTCGCCGCGCGCCACCCGCCACTCGTACTCCTTGCGGATCGCGCTCGCGAAGCCGAGTTCGAGGAGCGTGTTGAAGGCGCCGTCGGCGGCTTCCAGGACCGAGCCGAGGAGGCGGTCGAGCTCGTCGGGCGTGACGGCGGCGAGCGGGAGCTTTCCGGCGAGGTAGATGTCACCGAGCTGGTCGACCGCGTAACTCACCCCGTACAGACGGAGGTTGCGCTCCAGGAGCCAGCGGTGCACCCCCGCCTCGTTCTCGTCCGGGTGGCGGATCACGAAGGCGTTCAGGGACAGGCTGTGCTTCCCGACGCGCAGCGAGAGCGTCGTCGAGAGCTTGCGGGTGCCGGGCAGCTTCACGACGTACGAGCCCGGCTCCGGGCTCTCCCACTCCAGCTCGGCGTCCTTGAGCACCGCCTCGACGGTCTCCGCAGCTTTCGGGTGGTCAGCCATGGTGCGAGGGTACGTGACGGCGGTGTTCCTGCATGGCGGCGGTGTAGACGTCGGCCGTGGCGGACGCGGCGGTGCCCCAGCCGAAGGACTGGGCGTGCCGGGCGGCCGCGGCGCCCATGCCGTCCACCAGGTAGGGGTGGTCGGCGAACTCGCGCAGCACGCGCGCGTAGCGAGCGGGTTCGTGGCCGTCGACCAGGAAGCCGGTCTCCTCGTTGCGCACGGCGACGGGCAGGCCGCCCACGGCGGCGGCGAGGACCGGGGTGCCCGTGGCCTGCGCCTCTATGGCCACCAGGCCGAACGACTCGCTGTAGGACGGCATCACCAGCAGGGACGCGGCCCGGAACCAGTCGGCGAGCTGGTCCTGGCCGACCGGCGGATGGAACCGCACGACGTCCGAGATGCCCAGCTGGGCGGCGAGCTTCTGCAGCGCGGCGGGCTTGGCGAGGCCGCTGCCGCTGGGACCGCCGACCACCGGCACGAGGATGCGCGAGCGCAGCTCGGGCCGCTCGTCGAGCAGCACGGCGACGGCCTTGAGCAGGATGTCCGGCGCCTTGAGCGGCTGGATGCGGCCCGCGAAGAGCGGTATCAGCGCGTCCTGCGGCAGCCCGAGGCGGGCGCGCGCGGCGGCCCGTCCGTCGCCGGGCGTGAAGCGCTCCAGATTGACGCCCGGGTGCACGACGGCGACCTTGCCGGGCTCGGCCTCGTAGTGCCGGACGAGCTCGTCGGCCTCCTCCGCCGTGTTGGCGATGAGGCGGTCGGCGGCGCGCACGATCTGGGTCTCGCCGATGACGCGGGCGGCCGGCTCGGGGGTGTCGCCCTCGGCGAGCGAGGCGTTCTTGACCTTGGCCATGGTGTGCATGGCGTGCACGAGCGGGACGCCCCAGCGCTCGGCGGCCAGCCAGCCGACGTGCCCGGAGAGCCAGTAGTGCGAGTGGACCAGGTCGTAGTAGCCGGGCCGGTGGCCCGCCCACGCCTGCATGACGCCGTGCGTGAAGGCGCACAGCTGGGCGGGGAGGTCCTCCTTGGCCAGGCCCTCGTAGGGACCCGCGTCCACGTGCCGCACGAGGACGCCGGGCGCGAGCTCGACCTCGGGCGGCAGTCCGCCGGTGGTGGCCCGCGTGAAGATCTCGACCTCGACGTTGATCGTGGCCAGGCGCTTGGCCAGCTCCACGATGTAGACGTTCATGCCGCCCGCGTCGCCCGTGCCGGGCTGGTGCAGCGGCGAGGTGTGCACGCTGAGCATCGCCACCCTGCGGGGCCTGCGCTGCGCCCCGGGGAACCTCAGCCGGGCCGGAGCCGCCCCGGAACGGCGGAACCTGGTCACGTACTGGCTCACGTGGCGGGCCCTCCTCGGTCGGGCTTACTGCGGGTGCTGCGGGCACGGCTGAGCGAGGGCAGAGGCCCTCGTCCAAGGGCGGCAACGCCGGAGCGGTCCCCTCCATTTCCACTTTGCCGAATCATTACCGTACGGGGCTCAACCAAAGCACCTCCCGGCGCAGCGCATACCCTCGTATCCATGAGCCCGCGCACCCCTTCCCGCCCCGTGGGAACGGTCACGCGAGGAACCACCAATCCCAACCGGCTGCGCCGCATGGACCGCTGGATCGCGGCCGCGCACGGCGCCGCCCTGCGCCGCGCCGACGACCCGGTGGCCGTCGACCTCGGCTACGGAGCGGCGCCCTGGACCGCCGTGGAGTTGCTGGCCCGGCTGCGCGAGGCCGCGCCGCACGCGCGCGTGGTCGGCATCGAGATCGAGCCCGCCCGGGTCGCGGCCGCGAAGCCGTACGAGCGGGATGGGCTCACCTTCCGGCACGGCGGCTTCGAGCTGCCGCTGGACACCGCGCCGACGCTGATCCGCGCCGCGAACGTGCTGCGCCAGTACGACGAGGAGCAGGTCGCCGCGGTGTGGGAGCGGCTGTGCGGGCGGCTGGCCCCCGACGGGCTCCTGGTGGAGGGCACCTGCGACGAGATCGGGCGGCGGCACGTCTGGGTCGCGCTCGGCCCCGAGGGGCCGCGGACGGTGACGTTCGCGACCCGGCTCGGCTCCCTGCACACCCCGTCCGACCTGGCCGAGCGGCTGCCCAAGGCGCTGATCCACCGCAACGTGCCGGGCGAGCCGGTGCACGCGTTCCTGCGCGACTTCGACCGGGCCTGGGCGGCGGCCGCGCCCTACGCGTCGTACGGCGCGCGGCAGCGCTGGATCCGGGCGGTGCGGGACCTGACGGCGCACTGGCCGGTGGTGGACGGGCCCGGCCGGTGGCGGCAGGGCGAAGTGACCGTGACGTGGGGGGCGTTGGCGCCTCGCGGGGTCTGAGCGAATCCGCGGGAACGATCTCCGCGCTCCGTTCGTCACACCGTGCGGGGTCTGTCGTATTTGGCGCGCTCGTGGCACCATCCCCGGAGCGCACGCAAGTTACTGACGGTAAATCAGATTCGGGTCCTTGGTTGTCTCGGCTGTGGGGGCGGAGCGGATGAGCAAGCGGAGCACGACGACGATGGCGGCCGTGGCGCTGGTCTGCGCCCTGACCGTCCTGACGGCGCCGGGTGCGGCGTACGCGGCACCGACTCCCCCGCCCTCCCCCTCTGGGGCGTCCGGGACGTCCGGGACGCCGGCAACGCCCGGCGGCACCAAGGACCTTGAGGCCGTCCGCGCGAAGATCGACGCGCTGTACCACGACGCGGCGGTCGCCACGGACGCGTACAACGCGGCGGAGGAGAAGGCCGACAAGCAGTCCGTCGAGATCGTGCACCTCGCGCAGAAGATCGCCGCGGGCCAGCAGCGCCTGGAGCGCCTGCAGAAGAACGCGGGCGCGGCGGCCCGCGAGCAGTACCGCACCGGCGGCATCCCGCGCGAGGCCCAGTTCATGCTCTCCGGCGACCCCCAGCAGTTCCTCGACAACGCGGGCCGGGCCTACCAGGGCCAGCAGGCCACGAAGAACCTCGTGTCCCAGCTGACCAGGACCCAGAAGGACCTCGCCGACTACGCGGCGGACGCCTCCGCCAAGTGGAAGGAGCTGGAGGAGGGCCGCAAGAAGAAGGCCGCCGCGCAGAAGAAGATCGAGAAGCAGATCAAGGCCGCGCAGAAGATCGAGAGCCGGCTGGAGAAGGAAGAGCGCGAGCGGCTGCGCAAGCTGGAGGAGGAGGCCGAGCAGAAGGCGCAGACGGCCTGGCTCTCCTCGGGCGTCCTCAAGGAGATCAACGGCAGGGCGACGAAGGCCGGCAAGGCGGCCGTCCAGTTCGCCACGGCCCAGATAGGCAAGCCGTACGTGTGGGGCGCCGAGGGACCGAAGTCCTACGACTGCTCGGGGCTCACCTCACAGGCGTGGGCGGCGGCCGGACAGCCGATCCCGCGTACGTCGCAGGAGCAGTGGAAGCGGCTCAAGCGCATCGACATCAAGGACATGCGCCCCGGCGACCTGATCATTTACCACGACGACGCCTCCCATGTCGGGATGTACATCGGGGACGGCGCGATCATCCACGCCCCGCGGCCGGGGCGGTCCGTGACCGTCGCGGGTGCCGGTTCCATGGCGATCCTCGGAGTGGTCCGGCCCGACGCGTGAGCCGGCGGCGGGTCCGCCGCGGTGACCTGCACCACGTGACGGGGCGCACCCGGCCGGCTGCGGTTCCGGCGCCCCGGCGTGATGTTCGTCATCCCGCCGAAGCCCGCCGACGCCCGCAACCTGCCCAATTCCGGTACCGGTTGCGGCATATGACACTGGCGGTTTGCCGCTCGCCATTCCGTTCGAGCCTCGGGTACCGCTAAGGTCCCCGTCGGTGGTTCGAGGACCTTCGTCCCACCGCGCCCTCGGGGGGAGGGAAGGAAACCCAAGCGATGCCCGTACCCGTACCGCGGCAGAGAGCGATCCCGGCCGTGGAAGGTGGTCAGGCTCACGCTGCGCCGACGCCAGCGACTCCACAGTCGGCCGGTCTGCCCAGGCAGAAGACAGCCCACGACACGACCGGGACCACCGACCGCACCGACCACTTCGACAGGACGGGCAGGACCGACACGACGGACAGCGCCGGCACCAGCGACGAGCACCACGACGACCGGCACGACGGCCGGCACGACGGCCAGGACGGCAGCGGCACCGCCGGCCCGGCCACCGGCCTGACGCTCCTGGTGATCGAGGACGACCCGGCCGGGTCCCTCAGCGTCCCGGAGATGCCCGACGCTGCCGGCAAGCCCGTCCGCGTGCGCACCGCCCGCAACCTCACCGAGGCCGAGCGGCTGCTCACCGACGACGTCAACTGCATCCTGCTGGACCTCGCGCTGCCCCGCGCCAAGGCCGACGAGGACGAGCTGGAGACCCTCCGGCACGTGCTGCGGCTCGCGCCCCGGCACGCCGTCCTGGCCCTGACCACGTCAGGCGACGCCGAGCGCGGCGCCGAGGCGGTGCGCGTGGGCGCCCAGGACTACCTGCTCCGGGACGAGCTGGACGCGCGCCTGCTCGGCCGCGCCGTCCGCTACGCCGTGGAGCGCAAGCGCGCCGACGTGGCCCAGCGCAAGCTGACCGAGTCCCGCATCCGCGCCCAGGAGAACGTCCGCCTGGAGCGCGGCCTGCTGCCGACGCCGCTGCTCGACGGTTCCCCGCTGCGCTTCGCGGCGAGCTACCGTCCCGGCCGCTCCCGGGCCCTGCTCGGCGGCGACTTCTACGACACGGTGCGCACGCCCGACGGCACGGTCCACGCGATGATCGGCGACGTCTGCGGGCACGGCCCCGACGCCGCGGCGCTCGGGGTGCAACTGCGCATCGCCTGGCGTGCGTTGACGTTCGCGGGGCTGTGCGGCGACGAGCTGCTCAGCACGCTCCAGCAGGTCCTGGAGCACGAGCGGTCCGACGACGAGATCTTCGCGACGCTGTGCACGGTGGACATCTCGCCGGACGGCCGGCGCGCGGGCCTGTGCCTGGCGGGCCACCCGTCCCCGCTGATCACCAGCCCCGGCCGGGCCGCGACGCTGCTCCCGTACGAGAACAGCGGGCCGGCCCTCGGACTGCTGCCGCGGGCCCGATGGCCGCGGATGCAGGTGGAGTTGGGCGCGTCGTGGAGCCTGATGCTCTACACGGACGGCCTGATCGAGGGCCGGATCGGCCAGGGCAATCAGCGCCTCGGCCAGGAGGGCATGGTGGAGCTGATCCGCCGCCAGCGCGACCAGGGGCTGGGCGGCGAGGAACTCCTGGAGGCGGCCATGAACGAGGTCCGCGACCTGAACGGCGGCGATCTGACGGACGACGTCGCGGTCCTGCTCCTGGACCGCCACGTGGACCGCACCCCGGACCGCTGAGGCGGCCGGGGAGGGGACCGGGTCGGGGCCGGGTCAGCGCCCGCCGTTGTACGGCCCGTACGGGCCGTCGCTGCTGGAACCGCCCCTGCGGCCCCCGCCGCCGGTGATCTGCCGGACGGCGGGCCGCACGTCCACCATGTACACGATGGTCGCGACGAGCCCGATGATCGGCAGGAACGACAGGATCGGGAACAGCAGGTTCACGACGAAGGCGATGCCGAGGATGATCAGCCAGAACGGCTTGGTCTTCTTGTCGGCCGCGCGGTAGGCGTCCTCGCGGCGGATCGCCGCGTCGATGAAGGCGAAGCCGCTGAAGACGATCAACGCCATGCTCAGCAGCCACATGAGATTGGCGAACCCCTGCATCAGCACAACGCCACCACCAGAATCGACTTTCCCTAACGGCCCGGACCGGCCGGACGGACTGCGGTCACCGTACCCGCCCAACGAGCCGGACACTCTACAAGTGCCCGGCTCGTCATCGCACCGTCTCCGCCCCGACTACTTGGCGGGCGGCGTGGAGCCGGGGCTCGTCTTCTTCGCCGTCGTCTTCTTGGCGGCGGGCTTCTTGGCGGCGGCCTTCTTCGCGGGCGCGGACTTCTCGGCGGCGGCCTCAGTGCCCTCCGCGCCCTCAGCGCCCTTGTCCTGCGGCTCCGGCTCGACGGCCACGGCGATCTCGGTGATCTCCTCGGCGGCCTCGCCGCGCCAGTGCTTCACGGCCTCCTCGCCGTGCTCGGCGACCTTCTCGTAGGTCTCGCGCGCCTTCACGGCGGCCTCGGCGGCCAGGCCGACGCCGCGCAGCGCGAGGTCCTGGGCGGTCTCGCCGAACTTCTTCAGGTCGGAGTCGAGGACGGCGACGAACTCGTTCACCTTCGCCGCGATGGTGGCCTGGGCCTCCTTCGCGCGGGCGGTCGCCTTCTCCTGGACGTCCTTGGGGTCGGTGTCGCGTACGGCCTCGAAGCGCGCGGGCGCCTCGGCCCGCAGCTGCTCGACGAGCCCCGGCACCTTCTTGGCCTGCTGGAACGCCAACTCGGCGGTGCCGGCGGCGAAGTAGAGCGGGGTCGGGTCGCTGAGGGTCTTGCGCAGGTCGTCCTTGATGGCCATGGCGTGGTCCTCCCGGATCACATCAACTGCTGCTTGAGGGCTCGGCATCGCCACCGGCCTCTTCGGCTGTCTTGTCGGTCCCGGTCCCGTTCTCCTTGCGGAAGGACTCGTAGATCTGCAACAGGACTTGCTTCTGGCGCTCGTTGAGCGAGGGGTCGGCGAGGATCACCGCACGGGTCTCCACCTCGTCCCGCTCCCGCTCCGCGTCGAGGATCCCGGCGCGCACGTACAGCGTCTCGGCGGAGATCCGCAGCGCCTTGGCGACCTGCTGCAGCACCTCCGCGCTCGGCTTGCGCAGCCCGCGCTCGATCTGGCTCAGATACGGATTGGACACCCCGGCCGCGTCGGCGAGCTGCCGAAGCGACAGCTGCGCGGTGCGACGCTGCTCGCGCAGGTACTCGCCGAGGCTTCCGACGTTGAGCGATGCCATGTACCGATGGTGCCGCACCCGCGCTAACTTTTGCAAGCAACTGCTTGCAAAAGTGTTCCAGGCCACGTGGCGGGCGCGTCGGCCGCCCCGATTCCACGGGTGCCGCCCGTGACCAGCGCCCGCTTACCCGCGCGTTCCCGGCGTCACCGGGTGTGCAGTCCGAACCCCGGGGCGGCGTCGGTCCCGTGACCCGGCTTCAGCTGCAGCGTGTCGTCGTAGTCGCCGCCGCGCTCCGGCCGGTACGGGATCGGCTCGGCCGTGGCGAGGCCGGTGAGGCGGTCCCGGTAGGCGTCGGCCAGTTCGGCGAAGCGCTCCCCGGTCAGGTCGACGGCCCGGTGGGCGACGAACGGCTCCAGCACGTCGAACCCGGTGAACCACAGCACGCCGTGGTTGAGGGGGAACAGCAGGTCCTCGATGGACCCGTTCACCCCGCGCCCGGTGTAGTTGCTGCCCCGGCCGCCCGTGGTGGTGACCACCATGGCGCGCTTCCCGGCGAACGGCCCGGCGCCGTAGCGCGGCACCCCGGGCCCGTAGGCGAAGTCGAAGGTGAACACCCGGTCGATCCAGCCCTTCAGGATCGCGGGCATCGTGAACCACCAGAGCGGATAGTGCAGGATCACCAGGTCGGCGTCCCTGAGCTTGCGCTGCTCGGCACGGATGTCCGCGCCGAGCCGGTCGGAGGTGTACGCCGCGCCGGAGGCGCGCATGAAGTCCGGTCCCGTGATGCCGTCGAAGTCGCCGTAGTCGGCCTCCGACTTCCACTTCATGGCGTACAGGTCGCTGACCACGACCTCGTGGCCCTGGTCGCGCAGCGTCCGCACGGCGACGTCCTTGAGGGAGCCGGTCAGCGAGTTCGGGTCGGGGTGCGCGTGGACGATGAGTACGTTCATGCCGCCGATCCTGGGTCCGCGCCGCGGCCCGGACCAGAGACCGGGGTGTCCACCGGATCCCGGTTCCTGGGTCTGGCAGGGCCCCCTTCGCCGGTGCCGCCGCGGCCGGCCGGTCCGCATACTGGGGGGCATGGACGATCTCGGTGACCTCGGCGCTTTCCTGCAGTCCCGCCGGGCGCGGGTGGAGCCGGCCTCGGTCGGCGTCACCGTCGGCGCCCGCCGCCGGGTGTCCGGGCTGCGCCGCGAGGAGCTGGCGCAGCTGGCCGGGGTGAGCGTCGACTACTACACGCGGCTCGAACAGGGGCGGGCCACCCAGCCGTCGGAGCAGGTCCTCGACGCGCTGTCGCGGGCACTGCGGCTCGACGACGCGGCGCGCGGCCATCTGCACCGGCTGGCCCGGCTGCGCCACCACCGGCCGCCGCCGTCCCACTACCCCACCGAGATCCGGCCCCAGCTGCGCCAGGTGCTCGCTGCCCTGGACGCGTTCCCCGCGCTGGTCCTCAACCACCGGATGGACGTGGTGGCGTACAACCGGCCGGCCGGTCTGCTCTACGGCGACCTGGACACGGTGCCGGCGGCCGAGCGCAACCTGGCCCGGGCGGTCTTCCTGGACGGCGGGCGCGGACACGTCTACGTCGACCTGGACGCGTGCAGGGCCGACACCGTGTCCCACCTGCGGCACGCGGCGGGCGAGTTCGCCGGCGACCCGGAGCTGGCCGCGCTCATCGGTGAACTGTCCATCGGCAGCCGCCGGTTCAGCGAACTGTGGGGCGCGGCCGACGTCGGCGTGCGCAGCCACGGGCCCAAGCGCTTCCGGCACCCGATGATCGGCGAGATCACCCTGCACCAGGAGCGCTTCGTACTGCCCGACGGCTCCGGCCAGGAGCTGCTCACCCTGACCGCCGAACCGGGCGGCACCGACGAGGACAACCTGCGGCTGCTCGCCAATCTCGACGGGTAGCGACAACGGGCCGAGCCGTTCGGCCCACGGCCATGGCGCACGTCACAGGAACTCCGCCGCGGCGGCGGAGAGGTAGTGACTGTGAGGGACACAGAGAACGATCTGCGGCTGCGCGTGCGCGCCGGTGAGCGCGAGGCGTTCGCCGAGCTGTACGAGCAGTGCGCCGCCTCCGTCCACCAGCACGCCCTGTGGCTGACCGGCGACCGGACGACGGCCGAGGACGTCATGTCGGAGACCTTCCTGGCGGCCTGGCGGGGGCGGGAACGACTGCATGAGGAAGGGGGATCCCTGCTGCCCTGGCTGCTGGGAATCGCCACGCACAAGGCGGAGAACGTCCGGCGGGGGCTGCGCCGCCGCCACGCGTTCCTCGCCCGGCA
Organism: Streptomyces longispororuber; assembly: GCF_024448165.1. GTDB lineage: Bacteria > Actinomycetota > Actinomycetes > Streptomycetales > Streptomycetaceae > Streptomyces > Streptomyces longispororuber_A. The sequence continues at coordinate 500 of NZ_JAMOLN010000093.1, read as the reverse complement.
GCGGCAGCAGCCCGTGGTCGCGGACTTCGCGCCCGAGGTCGCCGCGCGCCTCGACGACGCCCGGCGGCTGCGGGCCGTGCAGGGCGCGCTGGACCGGCTCGGACGGCACGAGCGGGAAGTGCTGACGCTGTGCGTGTGGTCGGGGCTCGACTACCAGCAGACCGCGGAGGCGCTCGGCGTCCCCGTCGGCACCGTGCGGTCGCGGCTGTCGCGCGCCCGCGCGAAGCTCGCCCGGCTGGCCGGCGAGGCGGCGGACGCGGGGGCTGCGGATGCGGGGGCGACGAATCCGGGGGCGATGGTTGCGGGAACGGCGGCGCCCGGCGGCAGCGGTGCGCGCCCGACGGAACCCCGCACCGCTCACGGAGAGATGACCGGTGGGACCGCGATCGCGGCCCTGCCCGTGCGGGAGGAGACGGCATGACCGAGCACGACACCGACGTCGAGGAGATCGCCCGGCTGCTGCCGGCCCCGGACCGGTCCGGCCTCCCGCACGAGCGCCA
>NZ_JAMOLN010000092.1 GCF_024448165.1 Streptomyces longispororuber | reverse complement strand
GACGCCGATCATCAGGCCGCGGCCGCGGACGTCGCCGATGCAGGCGAACTCCTTGGCCAGGTCCTGGAGTTGGCCGAGCATCCGGGCGCCGAGGTCGGCGGCGCGCTGGGCGAGGTGGTTCTCGCGGACATGGGCGAGGGTGGCGGCGCCGGCGGCCATCGCGAGTTGGTTGCCGCGGAAGGTGCCCGCGTGGGCGCCGGGGCGCCAGACATCGAGGTCGTCCCGGTAGACGATCACGGCGAGCGGGAGGCTGCCGCCGATCGCCTTGGACAGCACCATCACGTCCGGGACGATGCCGCTGTGCTCGACGGCCCAGAAGGCCCCGGTGCGGCCGACGCCGGTCTGTACCTCGTCGGCGATCAGCGGGATCGAGTGCTCCTCGGTGAGGGTCCGCATGCGGCGCAGCCAGGCGTCGGGCGCGGGGATCACGCCGCCTTCTCCCTGGACGGGTTCGAGGATCATGCCCGCCGGGTGCGGCACCCCCGACTTGGTGTCGTCGAGGAGCGACCGCGTCCAGCGGGCGGCGAGTTCGGCGCCGCGCGGTCCGCCGATGCCGAAGGGGCAGCGGTAGTCCTGCGGATAGGGCAGGCGCGTGACGCGGACGTCCTGTGCGCCGCCCGATGCTTCGAGCGCCCCCGCGGTCATCCCGTGATAGGCGCCGGTGAAGGCGAGCAGGCCGGAGCGTCCGGTGGCGGTGCGGACCAGTTTGAGGGCCGCTTCGACGGCGTCCGTGCCGGCCGGTCCGCAGAACTGGATGCGGGCCCGGTCGGCAAGGGCGGGCGGCAGCGTGCGGAACAGCTCGGTGGTGAAGTCGTCCTTGACGGGGGTGGCCAGATCGAGGACGTGGAGCGGGGCGCCCGAGTCGAGCACCTTGCGGATCGCTTCGAGGACGACGGGGTGGTTGTGGCCGAGCGCGAGGGTGCCGGCGCCGGAGAGGCAGTCCAGGTACCGGCGGCCGTCGGCGCCTTCGATGGTGAGCCCACGGGCCCGTACCGGCACGATCGGCAGCGCGCGCGCATAGGTGCGGGCCGCGGACTCCCGCGCGGACTGGCGGCGCAGGATCCCTTCGTGCGCGGCGCCTTCGCGGGCAGGCGTCCCCCGCGTCTCCCCGTCGTACGGGGCGGGCACCGGAAGGGGCGCAGGATCGGTCACGGCCACGGCTGTTGGTCCTCCCGCTGGATATACGGCCGACGGGGCCCGTCGACTCACCGGTGGGCGGAGCGAGTCGGTGTGCGCAGACCGAAGGAACCGTCCGGCAGGACACCAGGACGGTTCGAGGACTGAACGCCGACTGCGGATCCCCCGTACGCACTAACGACGATGCGCCCGTAGGAACACGGGTCGAACGGAGACTCATGACAAGACCTTTGCGGCGCGCTGTCGGTCACGCGGCCGACGGCGAGGCCTGCTTGGCGGTTTTCCCCGGCCCGGGGCTCCGTGCGGCCCTCGTCGCGCGGAGCCGCGCCCCGACGAATCCCGCGGCGACGTACGTCGGGTCGTTCGGGGCCGGGCCCCGAGGATTCGTACGGCGCCGCCCCTGCGAGTCGCGGTGTCGGCCCTGCGAGTCGCGGTGTCGGCCCTGCCCGGCCGTGGCGCCACGCCCCGTCCATGTCCCGCCTCTTCCAGCGGCGCCGTGCCTCAACGATCCGTAGGGCGCGCATGATCCCTCCGTGACGGAACCGTTGCTGTTCCGTCGGTCGACCCCGACGGCATCGGCATAGTGTGGGGTGCCGTTCGGCGGAGGGGCGGCGTCGCCCGTCCGCCGCACATGTACGGCACTGCAACGATCTCGAAGCCCAGGGGGATTCACGAAATGCGACCCATACGCCCGCTGTTCGCCGCTCGCCGCGCGAGGGGCGTGCGCGGCAGAACGTCCCCCGTGGCGGCGGCAGTTGCGCTCGGCGCGGTGCTCGCCCTGACCGCCACGGCCTGCGGTCCGAACGAGGACGACGCGAGTGACAAGCCGACCGCCTCGGCGACCGCGGGCGGCGACACGATCAAGATCCCGGACGAGCTCAAGGACCGGCTCAAGGAGCACGGGATCGATCTGGACAAGTGGAAGCACGGCGAGTGGAAGAACTGGGACAAGGACAAGTGGCTGCGTGAGGCGCAGGACTACGTCAACCCCATCATCGACGGCCTGTGGGACTCGGACCGGATGCGTGACGCCGACAAGAACCCGGACAACGAGGTCGACGACAGCGATCTCTCCGGCGACCAGGGCGTGACGGACCCGACGCCGAATCCGGTCGAGGCCGCGGCGGTCGCCAGCCCGTACCACGGCAGCGCGCCGTACGCGGGCAAGCTGTTCTTCGACGGGCCCGAGGGTTCGATGGTGTGCTCGGCGACCGTGGTCACCGACCCGGCGCACCCGGGCAAGTCCAACATGATCTGGACCGCGGGCCACTGTGTGCACGCGGGCAAGAACGGCGGCTGGTACCGCAACATCGCGTTCGTGCCCTCCTACAACGACAGCGGGAAGTCGGCCGACGAGCTGCAGGGCGCACCCAAGGAGGAGGTCGCTCCGTACGGTGTCTGGTGGGGTGACTGGGCGCAGACGTCCGACCAGTGGATCGAGCAGGGCGGCCCGACGGGCGGGGCGGGTGCTCCGTACGACTTCGCGTCCATTCACGTGACGCCGGAGAAGGGCAGTTCGGGCAAGTCGCTGGAGGAGACGGTCGGTTCGGCGCTTCCGGTGAACTTCAACGCGCCGGCGGTGCCGAAGATCTCGCAGCTGACCGCGAAGGGCTACCCGGCGGCGCCGCCGTTCGACGGGCAGAAGCTGTTCCAGTGCGCGGACAAGCCGGGCCGTCTCTCGCTGAACACGACGGACCCGACGATGTACCGCATCGGCTGCACGATGACGGGTGGTTCGTCCGGTGGCGGCTGGGTCGGCCAGGGTTCGGACGGCAAGCCGGCGCTGGTGTCCAACACCTCGATCGGTCCGGTGACGGCGGGCTGGCTGGCCGGTCCGCGGCTGGGCAAGGAGGCCAAGGGGATCTATGACGCCGTGAGCAAGAAGTTCGCCGGGCAGTGAGCCGGCGCGGCGGGGTGGAGGAATCTTCACCACCCCGCCGCCGTTCGTCCTCGACCTCACGGGCATAGTGGGGTGCTGTGTCTCAGCGGGTCCACAGGATCACCTGTCCCGGAATGACACGCTCATGACAGATTTCCATCGGGGGTAATCGCACCATGCGTTCCATACGTCCGTCCGTCGCGCGCGGCCGGGAGCGGCGTGCCGTTCTCGCCGCGACCGGAATCGTCGCGGTTCTGGCGCTCACCGCCACCGGCTGCAACGACAGCAATGCCTCGGGCGACAAGCCCGCGGCCACCACGTCGCAGGGCTCCGACAGCGGCGCGAAGCTGCCGGGTGACATCGCCGACCAGCTGAAGAAGCACGGCATCGACCCCGACAAGTGGAAGAACGGGGCCTGGAAGAACTGGGACAAGGACGACTGGCTGCGCGAGGCCAAGGACTTCGTCAACCCGGTCATCGAGGGCCTGTGGAAGCCCGAGCGGATGAAGTCCGCCAAGGACCCGGACAAGACGATCGCGGCGAAGGACTACTCGACCGACCAGGGCGTCTCCGACCCGGAGCCCTCCCCGGTGAAGGCGCAGGCCGAGAAGACGCCGTACCACGAGAACGCGGCACCGGTCGGCAAGGTCTTCTTCGACTCCCCCGAGGGTTCGATGGTCTGCTCCGGCACCGTCGTGAAGGACCCGCGCAACCCCGGCAAGTCGAACCTCGTGTGGACCGCCGGCCACTGCGTCCACGCGGGTTCGGCGGGCGGCTGGTACCGCAACATCGCGTTCGTCCCGTCGTACAACGACCTCGGCAAGTCGGCCGACGCGCTGCGCAACGCGTCGCAGCAGGAGATCGCGCCGTACGGCACGTACTGGGCGGACTGGGCCTCCACGTCGAACGAGTGGATCGACCAGGGTGCCGAGTCGGGCGGCGCGGGCGCGCCGTACGACTTCGCGGTGCTGCACATGAAGCCGGAGCAGGGCACCAAGTCCCTCGAGGAGACGGTCGGGAACGCGCTGGAGGTGGACTTCTCCACGCCCTCCGTGCAGTCGGTCGGCTCGATGGGCGCCTGGGGCTACCCGGCCGCGCCGCCGTTCGACGGTCTGCTGATGAACAAGTGCCTCGACCGTCCGGGCCGGCTCGCGCTGAACTCGACGGACCCGACGATGTACCGCATCGGCTGCACCATGACCGGTGGTTCGTCCGGTGGCGGCTGGTTCCGCAACGACGGCGGCAAGACCGTCCTGGTGTCGAACACGTCGATCGGCCCGGCCTCCAACACCTGGCTCGCCGGACCGCAGTTGGGCCAGGAGGCCCAGCAGGTCTTCGACACGATGAGCGAGAAGTACGGCAGCCGGTAAGGCGGTCGCCCGTGGACCCGAGCGACGCCCGGGTCCACGGGAAAGGGCCCCTCCCCGGGTGACCGGGGAGGGGCCCTTTCCCGTGCTGCGGGACGTCAGCCGGCGGCAGCCGTCGGCACGTACGGCGCGAGTTCCGCCGCGAGTTCCTCGTGGACGCGCGCCTTCAGGAGCGTGCCCTCCGGGGTGTGCTCCTCGGAGATCACCTCGCCGTCGGTGTGCGCCCGCGCGACCAGCTGGCCGTGCGTGTACGGCACGAGGGCCTCGATCTCGACCGAGGGCCGCGGCAGTTCGGCGTCGATGAGCGCGAGCAGCTCGTCGATGCCGGCGCCCGTGCGGGCGGAGACGGCGATCGCGTGCTTCTCGACGCGCAGCAGCCGCTGGAGGACCAGGGGGTCCGCCGCGTCCGCCTTGTTGATCACCACGATCTCCGGCACCTTGGTGGCGCCGACGTCACGGATGACCTCGCGCACCGCGGCGAGCTGCTCCTCCGGCACCGGGTGCGAGCCGTCGACCACGTGCAGGATCAGGTCGGAGTCGCCGACCTCCTCCATCGTGGAGCGGAACGCCTCGACGAGGTGGTGCGGAAGGTGCCGGACGAAGCCGACGGTGTCGGCCAGCGTGTACAGCCGGCCGCTCGGCGTCTCGGCCCGGCGCACGGTCGGGTCGAGGGTGGCGAACAGCGCGTTCTCCACCAGCACGCCCGCGCCCGTGAGGCGGTTGAGCAGCGAGGACTTGCCCGCGTTGGTGTATCCGGCGATGGCGACCGACGGCACCTTGTTCCGCTTGCGCTCCTGGCGCTTGATGTCGCGGCCCGTCTTCATCTCCGCGATCTCACGGCGCATCTTCGCCATCTTCTCGCGGATCCGTCGCCGGTCCGTCTCGATCTTGGTCTCACCGGGACCACGGGTGGCCATGCCACCGCCGGAGCCGGAGGAGCCACCGCCACCCATCTGCCGGGAGAGCGACTGACCCCAGCCGCGCAGTCGCGGCAGCATGTACTGCATCTGCGCGAGCGCGACCTGCGCCTTGCCCTCTCGGGACTTGGCGTGCTGGGCGAAGATGTCGAGGATCAGGGCGGTCCGGTCGACCACCTTGACCTTGACGACGTCCTCGAGGTGGATGAGCTGGCCGGGGCTGAGCTCACCGTCGCACACGACGGTGTCGGCACCGGTCTCGAGGACGATGTCGCGCAGCTCCTGGGCCTTGCCCGAGCCGATGTACGTCGCCGCGTCGGGCTTGTCCCGGCGCTGGATGACGCCGTCGAGCACGAGGGCACCGGCGGTCTCGGCGAGGGCGGCGAGCTCCGCGAGGGAGTTCTCCGCGTCATGAACCGTTCCCGACGTCCAGACGCCGACGAGGACCACGCGCTCCAGGCGGAGCTGTCGGTACTCGACCTCGGTGACGTCCTCGAGCTCGGTGGAGAGGCCCGCGACGCGGCGCAGGGCCGCGCGCTCGGAGCGGTCGAGCTGGTCGCCGTCCCGCTCTCCGTCGATCTCGTGGCTCCAGGCGACGTCCTCTTCCATCAGGGCATCGGCCCGAAGACCTTCGGGGTGGTTCTGCGCGAAGCTCTGCGCGTCCTGGGAAGGGGAAGAAGAGGAGGTCATTGGATCCTTACGTCAGTGGGATTCGGGAAACGTGACGGGCGCCCGCCCGTCCTCTGTGTCAACGCTCGGTCCGGCCCGGGGATTCCCGGAGGAGCCGGTTCGGTGACCGCCGTCGGCCCGTGCCGTCGACCTGACGATGGTCGCACGGTACGGGCCGTCTCGTCATCCGGGTTATTTCCCTCGATCATCGGGTCCGAAGCCCGGAATTCCGGGCTACTTCTCCGCCGGCCGGCTCTTCCAGTCGGGGTGTCCGGGCATCGGCGGCGTCTTCTGCCCGTACAGCCAGGCGTCGAAGAAGCCGGTCAGGTCGCGTCCCGCGATCCGCGAGGCGAGGCCGGTGAAGTCCGCCGTCGTGGCCGTGGAGTCACGGTGGGTGGCCACCCACTGCCGTTCGAGCCGGTCGAAGGCTTCCTTGCCGATCTCCTGGCGCAGCGCGTAGAGGACGAGGGCGCTGCCGTCGTAGACGACCGGCCGGAAGATGCTGATCTTCTCGCCGCTCTCGGGGCCCTTCGGCGCGGCGGGCGGGCCGCCGGCCGCGCGCCAGCCGTCGGATTCGCGGTAGGCGTCCCGCATCCGCGTCGCCATCGGCTGGTGCGCCTTCTCCTCCGCGTACTGGGCCTCGTACCAGGTGGCGTGGCCCTCGTTGAGCCACAGGTCGGACCAGGTGCGCGGGCTGACGCTGTCGCCGAACCACTGGTGCGCCAGCTCGTGGACCATGATCGAGTCGACGTACCACTCGGGGTAGCCGGCCTCGGTGAACAGGTCCTTCTCGAAGAGGGAGAGCGTCTGCGTCTCGAGTTCGAAGCCCGTGGTGGCCTCGGCGACGAGCAGGCCGTAGTTCTCGAAGGGGTAGCGGCCGACCTTCCCCTCCATCCAGGAGATCTGGCCGGGCGTCTTCTTCAGCCACGGCCGCAGCGCCTTGACGTCCTTGGCCGGTACGACGTCGCGTACGGGCAGGCCGTGCGGTCCCTGCTGGTGGAGCACCGCGGAGCGGCCGATGGAGACCTGGGCCAGCTCGGTGGCCATCGGGTGGAGCGTCCGGTAGGACCAGCGGGTGGCTCCGGCCTGCCGCGTCGTGGCCATGGGGACGCCGTTGGCGACGGCGGTGAGGCCCTTGGGGGCAGTGATGCGGAAGGTGAAGTAGGCCTTGTCGGAGGGGTGGTCGTTGCTCGGGAACACCCGGTGCCCGGCGTCGGCCTGGTTCGCCATGGCGAGCCCGTCCTTGGTGCGCACCCAGCCGATCTCCTCCTTGCCCGGCATGGGGTCGCTGGTGTGCCGGACGGTGATGCGCAGAGGTTCCCCGGCCACGACGGGGCGGGCGGGCGTGACGATCAGGTCCTCGCCGCCGGTCGCGAAGTCGGCGGGGGCGCCGTTGACCTCCACGGACCGCACGGTGCCGTGCGAGAAGTCGAGGTTGACCCGGTCGAGCCGGGCCGTCGCCCGGGCGTCGATCTTGGTGACGGCGTCGAGCGGCTTGCGGTTGTCGCCCTTGTACGTGAGGGCGATGTCGTACGACTGCACGTCGTAGCCGGGGTTGCCGAGGTGCGGGAAGAGCCGGTCGCCGAGACCGAGCGGGGTGGCCGGGCGGGGCGCGGCCGCCGCGAGGAGGGCGACGGAGGCACCGGCGGCGAGCAGCGCGGCGGTGCGGGACGTTCGGGAGCTGAGCAGCATGAACTACCGCTATCAGCGCGCGCTCCCGCGGCCCGGGCGGCACGCGCCGCACCACCCGAACGAGGCCCCGGGTCGGCTTACAGGGCGCCCGCCGCGGCATGCTGCGCGCGCCCCACGTCGTACACGCCCGGCACGTTCCGCATCGCCCGCATCAGGGCCTGGAGGTGCGCGGCGTCCGGGAGTTGCAGCGTGTACGTGTGCCGGACCCGGCCCTGGGCGGGGGGTTCGACGGTCGCCGAGATGATGGCGACGCCCTCCAGCGCTATGGCTTCGGTGAGGTCGGCCAGCAGGTGCGGGCGGCTGAAGGATTCGGCGAGCAGGGTCACCCGGTACTCGGCGGTCGCCGCGTCCGCCCAGTGCACGCCGACCTCCGGGCGGTCGGCGTTCTTCATGCGCTGTGCCCCGGAGCACTCGACGCGGTGCACGGTGACGGCGCCGCCGCGGACGGCGAACGCGGTGATCTCGTCGGGCGGCACGGGCGTACAACAGCCGGCGAGGCGGACGGTGGCGCCGGGCTGCTCGACGACGGCGTTCGCGGCGGCGGGGCGGGCCGAGGGGCCGCTGTACGGGGCGCGCGGTGCGGGCTCCGTGGCGCTCGGCCCTTCCGGATGGGCGGTGAGCCAGCGGCGGATGGCGATGCGCGCGGCGGGCGTGCGCGCGTGGTCGAGCCAGTCGCGGGACGGCTCGGAGGCGGCGCCGCTCTCCATGTGGTCCATCAGGAGCTGGACGGTGTCGCCGTCGCTGAGGACCGTACTGAGCGTCGCCAGGCGTCCGTTGACCCGCGCGCCGATGACGGCGTGGGCGTCCTCGCCGTACTGCGCGTACGCGGCGTCGACGCAACTGGCGCCCGCGGGGAGGCCGATGGTGCCGCCGTCGGGCCGGAAAACGGTGATCTCGCGGTCCTGTGCGAGGTCCTCCCTGAGCGTCGACCAGAAGGTGTCGGCGTCGGGTGCGGACTGCTGCCAGTCGAGCAGGCGGGAGAGCCAGCCGGGACGGGTGGGGTCGGAGCGCTCGCCGAGGGTGTCGAGGTGCTCCTCGCCGGACGGCGCGTACGGATTGCCGAGTGCGACGACGCCCGCCTCCGCGACCTTGTGCATCTGGTGCGTGCGGATGAGGACTTCGGCTACCTCGCCGTCGGGGCGGGCGACGGCGGTGTGCAGCGACTGGTACAGGTTGAACTTCGGTACGGCGATGAAGTCCTTGAACTCGGAGACCACGGGCGTGAAACAGGTGTGGAGTTCGCCGAGCACGCCGTAGCAGTCGGCGTCCTCGCCGACGAGGACGAGGAGGCGGCCGAAGTCGGCGCCGCGCAGTTCGCCGCGCTTGCGCCGGACGCGGTGGACGGACACGAAGTGCCGGGGCCGGATGAGGACTTCGGCGCTCAGGCCCGCCTCGCGCAGCACGCCGCGCACGTCCTCGGCGATCGCGGCGAGCGGGTCGTCGTCGCGCGCGGCGTTGGCCGCCATCAGCGCGCGGGTCTCCGCGTACTCCTCGGGGTGCAGGATCGCGAAGACCAGGTCCTCGAGCTCGGTCTTCAGGGCCTGGACGCCGAGGCGCTCGGCGAGCGGGATGAGGACGTCGCGGGTGACCTTGGCGATCCGCTCCTGTTTCTCCTGGCGCATGACGCCGAGGGTGCGCATGTTGTGCAGGCGGTCGGCGAGTTTGATCGACATGACGCGGACGTCGTTGCCGGTCGCGACCAGCATCTTGCGGAACGTCTCGGGCTCGGCGGCGGCGCCGTAGTCGACCTTCTCCAGTTTGGTGACGCCGTCGACGAGATAGGCGACCTCCTCGCCGAACTGGTCGCGCACCTGGTCGAGGGTCACCTCCGTGTCCTCGACCGTGTCGTGCAGGAGGGAGGCGGTGAGCGTGGTGGTCTCCGCGCCCAGCTCGGCCAGGATCAGCGTCACCGCGAGCGGGTGCGTGATGTACGGCTCGCCGCTCTTGCGCATCTGGCCGCGGTGCGAGGACTCGGCGAGCACGTAGGCCCGGCGCAGCGGGTCCAGCACGGCGTCCGGGTAGTGCGCGCGGTGGGCCTCGACGACGTGGCCGATGGCGTCCGGGAGCCGGTCGCGGGTGGTGGGGCCGAGGAGCGCGGCGCGGCCCAGCCGGCGCAGGTCGATCCGTGGCCGGCCGCGCCGACGGTGCGCTCCGGGCGTGATCGGCCCCGGCGTCGCGGGGTTGGTCGCCTCCGCACTCATGAGCACCTCCGGCTTTGTCGACCGGTGGCGGGCTGGCAGGGGCACCCGTCCGGACCGGTGCTTGATGCTACCGAGCCCATCACGTGGCGCAGTCCCGCTCTCGCCCAGCGTGAAACGGATCACCCATTCGAGCGACAGTTCACGGGTTTACGGTTTCGATTGCCGCGAACCAGTCCGCGTCGAGCTCGCCCTCGGCCACGATCACCGCGGGCCCGGTCATCTCGATCTCTCCGTCGGGCCGCTCGGTGATCGTCAGCCGGCCACCGGGAAGGTCGATGTCGTACGTGACAGGGGCGCCGGTCACGGCCGGGTCGAGGCCGTCCCTGCGGGCCGTGGCGACGGCCACCGCGCACGCGCCCGTCCCGCACGAGCGGGTCTCGCCCGAGCCGCGCTCGTGCACGCGCATGGCGACGTGCCGGGGGCCGCGGTCGACGACGAATTCGACGTTCACACCCTCCGGGTACACGTTCGCCGGCGCAAAGGGGGGCGGATCGTACAGGGTGCCCGCGTGGGCGAGGTCGGCCACGAAGGCGATCGCGTGCGGGTTGCCCATGTTCACGTTCCGCGCGGGCCAGGAGCGGTCGTCGACGGTGACGGTGACCTCTCCCTCGGGCAGCGTGGCCCGGCCCATGCCGACCGTGATCAGGCCTTCCTTGTCGATGTGGACCCGCTTGACGCCGCCGCGGGTCGCCACGGCGATGTCGCCCTCGGTGGCGTGTCCGGCGTGCTGCAGGTAGCGGGCGAAGACCCGCACGCCGTTGCCGCACATCTCGGCGATCGAACCGTCCCCGTTCCGGTAGTCCATGAACCACTCCGCCTCGGCCGCCAGGTGGCGCGCCTCGGGGTGGGCCGCGGAACGCACGACGTGCAGGACGCCGTCCCCTCCGACGCCGGCCCGGCGGTCGCACAGCGCCGCCACGGTGGCCGGGGACAGCTCGATCGCGTTCTCCGCGTCCGGGATGATCACGAAGTCGTTCTCGGTCCCGTGGCCCTTGAGGAAGGTGGTCATTTCTCGATCGTACGAGATGGCGCCGACCACCCGGTCGGCGCGGGCGGTCAGCGGAGCCGGGCGACGCGCCAGACGGCGAGGACCGCCACGGCCGCGACCACCACGACGTAGGCGCCCACGACGCGCCAGTCCGGCCATCTGCCGCTGCCGCGCGGCGGCAGACCGGGCAGCGTGTAGCCCACCCGGCGGGCGGCCATCATGCCCCAGCCCGCGGCGCAGGAACTGATCAGCAGGCCGAGCATCGCCACGACGGCGCCGCCGTCGCCGAACTCGAAGAACAGCGGGAACGCGAACATCAGGGAGCCGATGGTGGCGAGCATCACGATGGGCGCGAGCTGCCAGATGCGGAGCCTGCGCTGCGGGCGCAGCTCGACCTCCACCTCGGCGGCCTCGTCCTGCGCGGCGATCTCGTCGGCGGTGGGACCGTCGGCGATCACGCCGTCCGGGGTCGTCTCAGGACCGTCGGAGCTCAGCTGCTCCCCGCCTGGTGCGGTGTCACGAGGGCCGGCCTCCATCGCCACGCGCCCTCCCACTCCGGACTCCACTGGTCGATCGATGGTCGATGATGGCACGGCCCGGGAGGCCGGGATGACCGCCCGAGCGTCCCGATGCCATCACGTGATCAGGCTGTAACCGGTCGTTCGACCAACGCCATTGCGCGGGCCGGGAGTTCCCCGCGCTCGGCGACGGCCCCACTGAGCCAATGCACCCGGGGGTCGCGCCGGAACCACGAATCCTGGCGGCGCGCGAAGCGCTTGGTGGCGCGGACGGTCTCGGCCCGCGCCTCGTCCTCGGTGCACTCCCCCGCGAGCGCCGCGAGCACCTGCTGGTAGCCGAGTGCGCGGGACGCCGTGCGCCCCTCGCGCAGGCCCTGGTCCTCCAGAAGGCGCACCTCGTCGACGAGCCCTTCGTCCCACATGCGGTCCACACGCGTGGCGATGCGCTCGTCGAGTTCGGGGCGCGCCACGTCCACGCCGATCTGGACGGTGTCGTAGACGGAGTCGTGTCCCGGCAGGTTGGCCGTGAACGGCTTTCCGGTGATCTCGATGACTTCGAGGGCGCGCACGATGCGCCGGCCGTTGCTCGGCAGGATCGCGGCGGCGGCCTCCGGGTCGGCGGCGGCCAGCCGGGCGTGCAGGGCGCCGGAGCCGCGCAGGGCGAGCTCCTCCTCCAGCCGGGCGCGGATCCCGGGGTCGGTGCCGGGGAACTCCATCTTGTCGACGGCGCCGCGCACGTAGAGCCCGGAGCCGCCGACGAGGACGGGCCAGCGGCCGGCGGCGAGGAGGCGGTCGATCTCGGCGCGGGCCAGCCGCTGGTACTCGGCGACGCTCGCGGTCACCGTGACGTCCCAGACGTCCAGGAGGTGGTGCGGGACTCCGTCGCGCTCCTGGGGCGTCAGCTTGGCGGTGCCGATGTCCATCCCCCGGTAGAGCTGCATGGAATCGGCGTTGACGACCTCGCCGCCGAGTTCCTTGGCGAGGAAGACGCCGAGATCGGACTTTCCGGCCGCGGTGGGACCGACGACGGCGATGACCCGCGGGGCGGGAGCTGCGCTACTCACCGCCCCAGTCTCGCAAACCTCGCGGCCACTTCTCGAACGAGCTACGTGACGCCCCAGGTGCGGGGTCGTTGCCTGTTGCGAGGTTCCAGCCGCCGGTTTCGAGGACCGGTGACCCGGGCGACGCAATGGGACGCACCGGGCAGGGCGGGATTTCGCCCACACGAGTACTGTATGGAGTTGAAATGGGCGTTTTTGCCATGTTTCGCCGGAAGGCCAAGGACAGCGAGGAGGCGTCAACCGCGGAGGCCCAGGCCGCCACTCTGACGGCCGAGCCCGAGGCGGAGGGCACCGAGACCCCGTCCGAGGCCCCCGGGGCCGCCACGGCCGAGCAGAAGGCCGAGGAGCCCGAGGCGGGCGAGACGGGCGAGGCGTCCGGGGTGGCCGAGGCCGCCGCGGAGAGCGTCGAGATCCCCAAGCAGCAGTCCGCGGAACAGGCCGCCGACAACGAGGCCGGTGAGAGCGCCCGCAAGTAACTCCCGCGAGCTCCCGCGAGCTCCTGCGAGTTTCTGCGACGGAAGGTGGGTCCATGGGCTTCCTGGACACGTTGAAAGCCAAGCTGAACCCCGCCAAGGAAAAGGTCTCCGGCCTCGCGCAACAGCACGGGGACAAGATCGACCAGGGCCTGGAGAAGGCCGCCAAGGTGGTCGACGACAAGACCAAGGGCAAGTACAGCGACAAGATCCAGCAGGGTACGGACAAGGCGAAGGGCGCCCTGGACAAGCTCTCCGGGCCGGGCGACAAGGACGGCGGCACCCCGCCGTCGCCGCCCGCGGGGTCCTGAGACACCGCGCGCGGAACACGAACGGCGGACGGCCGCGAAGCCGAGGGGCTTCGCGGCCGTCGCCGTGTCCGCGCGGGCTACGTCCAGCCGGCTACGTCCAGCTCGCCACGAAGTAGCCGACTCCGTAGGGCGCGTCCTCGTACAGGAGGCGGGCGGTGGTGTCCTTCTTGTCCCAGGCGGCGTTCAGCATCTGCCACGGGCCGCGGCCGGAGATCTTGAGCTCGCGGGCGAGGTCGGCGTCGAGCCCGGCCAGGTAGTGGTCCGGGTCGCCGGTGCGCAGGGCCTCGGCGATCCGCGCGTCGACGCCCTCGGCGCGCTCGTCCAGGTAGCCGGGGGCCTTCACGGTGCGGCAGGCGGTGCCGTCGCCCATGACCAGGAAGCCCACCCGTTCCTTGCCGGTCCGGCCGTCGCCGAGCCGCCACGCGCCGTCAAGGCTGTCGAACGCGGACCTGCCCCCCGCCAGCTCGTAGCCACGCACCTCGCCGCTCCACCCCGCGCGCGCGAGCAGCCACGCGCCCACGGAGAGGGACGGCGGGAGGGTGGCCTCAACGGTTCCGGCGTCGTCGGCCGGGGTTCCGAGGTGGACGTCGAGGTCCACGCCGAAGGGGCGGAAGGAGCCCCGGGCGCCCGGGCGGTGGACGCCCGGGCGCGAGCCCTCGCCGATGATCCACACCAGGTCGGGTCCGGCCGCGAGCATCGCGGCGATCGCCTCGTCGCACGCCGTGCGCGCGGCGTCCAGCTCGGGGGCGGCGCCGGCGGCCACCTCGGGCACGAGCAGCGGCGGGCAGGGGCAGACGGCGGCGGCGACAAGCATGATCGGCAGCCTACTGTGCACCCCCGGCCGCGGGTCAGTCGACGGCGCAGCCGCCGGTCATCGCGGGCAGCGGCTCGGGAACGCCCACCTTCGGAAGGCCGAGCAGGACGCCCTGCTTCTTGTCCTGCGCCTCCTGGGTGCGCTTCTCCCACGCGTCGCCCGCGCGCGTGGAACGCACGCTCAGGACCGGGCCCTCGGCGAGCAGGTGGTGCGGGGCGGCGTAGGTGATCTCGACGGTCACCACGTCGCCGGGGCGCACCTCGGTGTCCGGCTTGGTGAAGTGGACGAGGCGGTTGTCGGGGGCGCGGCCGGAGAGGCGGTGGGTGGCGCCGTCCTTGCGGCCCTCGCCCTCGGCGACCATCAGCTCCAGGGTGCGGCCGACCTGCTTCTTGTTCTCCTCCCAGGAGATCTCCTCCTGGAGGGCGACGAGACGCTCGTAGCGCGCCTGCACGACCTCCTTGGGGATCTGGTTCTCCATGGTCGCGGCCGGGGTTCCGGGGCGCTTGGAGTACTGGAAGGTGAAGGCCTGGGAGAAGCGGGCCTCGCGCACGGCGTGCATCGTCTGCTCGAAGTCCTCCTCGGTCTCGCCGGGGAAGCCCACGATGATGTCGGTCGTGATGGCCGCGTGCGGGATGGCGGCGCGGACCTTGTCGATGATGCCGAGGAAGCGCTCCTGGCGGTACGAGCGGCGCATCGCCTTGAGGACCGTGTCCGAACCGGACTGCATCGGCATGTGGAGCTGCGGCATCACGTTCGGCGTCTCGGCCATCGCCGCGATCACGTCGTCCGTGAAGTCGCGCGGGTGCGGGGACGTGAAGCGGACGCGCTCCAGGCCCTCGATGGCACCGCAGGCGCGCAGCAGCTTGCTGAAGGCCTCGCGGTCGCCGATGTCGCTCCCGTAGGCGTTGACGTTCTGGCCGAGCAGCGTGATCTCGGAGACGCCCTCGGCGACGAGGGCCTCGATCTCGGCGAGGATGTCGCCGGTCCTGCGGTCCTTCTCCTTGCCGCGCAGCGCCGGGACGATGCAGAAGGTGCAGGTGTTGTTGCAGCCGACGGAGATCGACACCCAGGCCGCGTACGCGCTCTCGCGGCGGGTGGGCAGCGTGGAGGGGAAGGCCTCCAGCGACTCGGCGATCTCGACCTGGGCCTCCTCCTGGACGCGGGCGCGCTCCAGGAGGACGGGCAGCTTGCCGATGTTGTGCGTGCCGAAGACGACGTCCACCCAGGGCGCCTTCTTCACGATGGTGTCGCGGTCCTTCTGGGCGAGGCAGCCGCCCACGGCGATCTGCATGCCGGGGCGCGAGGCCTTGCGGGGGGCGAGGCGGCCGAGGTTGCCGTAGAGGCGGTTGTCGGCGTTCTCACGGACCGCGCAGGTGTTGAAGACGACGACGTCGGCGTCGCCGTCCGCGTCCTCGGGCGCACGGACGTAACCGGCACCCTCCAGGAGGCCGGACAAGCGCTCGGAGTCGTGGACGTTCATCTGGCACCCGTAGGTGCGCACTTCATACGTCTTGGGGTGCGATACGTCCACTGCCTGACTCCGGTCGCTGCTGCTGGTCATGGAACAAGGGTAGGCCGTCGCGCCCGGCCCCCCGGCCCGTCACGTACGGGCCGCACGCGCCCACACCCTGTGATCGCCGCCCGGTCGGCGAGGCGGGAGCCGGGCCCGGGTGAACCCGGCCCGACGGATCGTCACCTCTGGTAACTTCACGCCCAGTTGGGCGTAAGGGGGGCACGTGACGACGGAACATGCTGTGGTCGGCCACGCCGGGCCGCAGGGGCGGCAGGAACAGCAGGAGCGGCCGGAGTACGACCAGATCCTGGACTCCGTGTTCACGTCGGTGTCGGAGACCTACTACTCCCAGCTCATCCAGTCGGTGAGCATCGCGCGCGGGCGCGCGCAGGCGGCCCAGTCCACGATCACCCTGTTCGCAGGCGGTCTCATGGCGGCGCTGAGCGTCACGACCCTCGCGGACCGCTCCCGGCCCACGCAGTGGCTGGGCATCGCGTCGGTGGCGCTCTGGCTGGTGACGGCCCTGCTCTATCTGCGGGCCGTCGCGTCCCCGGTCCCCGAACTCTGGGACCGGAAGGTGACCACCCGCCAGCAGCTCCTGAACACGGTCATCGCCAAGGTCCGCGGCGAGGCCCAGACGATCGACAGACGGCAGCGGTGCGCGAACCGCGCGGCGGCGGCGGCCGTCGTCCTGAGCATCGCCACTTTCGCCGCGACGGTCCTCGTGGACCCGGTCCGGGAGACCGCCGAGGGCACCGTCGTCGTCGACTCCTCGTACGCGCCCGCTCTGCGCGCCCTGTGCTCGAAGGGCACGGCCGCCGCCGGGCGGATCGACGGCAGCATTCTCAAGAAGTCCCTGACGACGTCGTTCGTCGAGATAGTCCCGGCCGGTGACGTCTGCGGGCCGCAGCACCCGACCCTGTACGTGCCGCGCGGCAAGGTGCGGGCAGTGAGGTGGCACGATGCCTGAGCCGCAGACCGACGGGATCGCCCACCTCCTCGTCCTCGCCGGGGCGCCCGGTCAGGACACGGAGACCGGACGGGCCGTGGCCCTCACCGCTGTGGAGCGTCTGCACCAGGACGGCCACCGGGTCGACGGCGTGGTCGTCCTCGGCGCGGCGGACGACCCGGCCGGGACGACGAGCCTCGTGCAGGACGTCCAGTTCTCCTGCCTGGAGCAGAACTACGAGCCCTTCGTCACCCTCGTCCCCGGTGCGGGCGACGTGCGCACCATGTCGGGCAGCCGGCTGCTGGCGCGGAACCTGGGCGACGGCTGGGACGGCATCGCGTCCGACGTCTGGAGCGGCGCGATCGCCGAGGACATCGTGCGGCCACTGTGCACCGATGTCTTCGAGGACTTCGTGACGCTGACGGAGCAGGTCGCCGCGCCTGCCGCCGACTGGCGTGCGGGCCTGCTGCCCGGCGACGGCGCGCTGCGGCTGCAGGTGGGCGGCCGGGTCGTCGGCGTCGCCTGCGTGAACACGGTCTTCCGCATGGTCGCCGACGACGCCCCCGCCGGTCTGGCCGGGTGTTCGGCGGAACAGCTCGAGCACGCCGTGGGCGAGCCGTTCGCGATCTGGGCGAAGGGCAACGACCTCACTGTCCTGCTGGCCGGGCGCAGTGGGACGCTGCCCGAACTGCCCGCGGAGGCGGCCCCTCTGCTCGCTCTGGCGGGCGGCGGGGACCAGGCCGACAAGGGCTGGCACCTGCCGTTCGACAGGAACGCCTCCGGCCATCTGCTGCTCCGTCTCGACCTGCGCCCCGACCGTCCCGTGGTCACGGACATCGCCGCCCGCCGCCAGCTGCCGACGACCCTGCGCCCGCGCCCCGCCGTGCCCGCCCGGGTGCCGGTCGCGCGCGGGCAGGAGGAGCCGTACGACGAGAAGGCGCTGCTCGCCGAGTTCTATCCCCACATGGCGACGGGCCAGACGATGCTCGCCGTGGTCTCGGGGGTGACCGATGACGTCATCACCACGGACGAGCTCAACCGGCGGCTCGCCGAAGCCGTGTTCGGCGCCGTTCCGCAGGCTCTGCCCGCCCTGCACGAGACCTGGGCGGCCGCCTGCGGTCAGCTCTCCGCACAGCAGCGGGAGCACCACCTCGCCGCCCTGGCCGTGCCGGCCGACCACGACGGGCACGCGGCACACGCGCTGCTGCGGACCCCGTGGTCACGTGTCTACGACTTCACCGGCAGCGACTGTCTTCCCCGGATGCGCGACGCCCGCCTGGCGGACACCGTGTCCCTGGTCGACGCGCGCAAGGACTTCCCCACGGTGAAGCGCGGGGCGCTGGAGGTCGTGGGCGTGCACGGCTGGCCGGGCAGGGGCGACGATCCGCAGGACTTCGGCGACGCCTGGTCGGTGTCGGGGAAGGACGCGCGCAGCCTGTGGCTCCGCCGGTTCCAGGCCGAACTGCTGACCCGGCCGGTGGTCTTCGTCGCACACTCCCCCGACAGCCCCGCGTTGTGGGAGACGCTGCGGATCGCCGGTCGCACGCACGGACAGCACGAGTTCCCCGGCTTCCTCGTCGCCCCGGAAGGCACGCCCGCCGACCGGGCCCGCCTCCGCGCGGCGGGGCTGCGGCACATCCGGATGGCTCCCGCGGACTTCGCCCGTCGGTACCTCGGTTCCGGGGTGCAGGCCCTGGCCGACGGCCGGCGCCTGCTGAGCGCCGAGTACACGGGCACGCGCGGTGGCGTCGGCGTCGTCCGGGTGGTGCACCTCGTCGAGAGCGCGCCGCCCGGCGACCGGGAGTTCCTGATCGGGCGGGATCCGACCTGGGGTGACATCAAGAACAAGAAGATCGCGCCGCCGCTCTCGCTGGCCACGACGATCGAGGAGCGCGCCCGCCCCGCGGAGGGCGGACGGCTGCCGATCGTGCTGGTGAAGGGCACGGCGGGGTCGGGCAAGACGACGGCTCTCATGCAGGTCGCCTATCGGATGCACAAGGACGGGATCCACGCCGGCTGGGTGGACCGCGGGGCGTCCCTGCCGCCGCGGGAGATCGAGCAGCAGACGGCCCAGCAGGGGTTCTCTGCGGTCTTCGTCGACGACGTGGACATCTTCACCGGACGTGCCGCGTCGTTCCTGAAGACGCTGAACGGCGACGGCCGCACCCTGGTCGTCGCCGCGATCCGCGTCACCCGCCAGTCCGAGTTGGACGCCGGGTTCCCCGCCGAGGTGGTCAGCTCCGACCAGCTGCTCACCGACGGCGATCTCGAGAAGATCATCAAGTCGTTGGACAAGAACGCGCTGATCGGCAAGCTCAAGCAGCACTTCTTCCTGCACCAGAAGGTCGCCAGGCTCCGCGAGAAGTGCGACCAGGGGCTGCTGGCAGCCATGATCGAGGCGGTCACGGGCACCTCGCTGACGCAGAAGGTGAAGAGCGAGTTCGAGGAGCTGAAGCAGAGCCAGCGGACGCCGTACGCCGTGGTGTCGTTCTTCGATTCGTCGCTGGTGTTCCAGCAGCGGGGCATCGACGAGGCCGATCTGCTGGAGATCGTCGCCCACCCCGGTGCCCCGAACCGGAGCCATCGCGAGGCTGTCCGGCAGCTCGTCCAGATGAAGCTGCTCCTGTACACCCACGACGGCCGGCTGCGCTGCCGCCAGCGCACCATCGCCGACACCGTCGTGCAGACCGTCCTCCAGGAACGCAAGGCCGACCTGGCCTGGGTCATCGCCAGCCTGCTGCTGTTCTACGCGGGCCGCGCCTGGCACATCAAGGACAACCGGCACCGCGACCGGAACGTCATGATCAAGCTCCTCAATCACGACACCATGCGCCGTCTCGGCCTGGAGCCGGAGGCGGTGCGGAAGATCTACGACGAGGCGCACTCGTTCCTGGAGAGCGATCACCACTATTGGCTGCAACGCGCCGAGTACGAGGCCGAGCAGGGCCGCCTGGACCTCGCAAGGAACCATCTGGAGGCGGCCAAGGGCTGTCCCGAGGGCGACGAGGATCGTCTCGTGGTGACGGCGGACGCCCGCGTACGGCTGCGCTCGTCGATGCAGGCGCCGTCCGGCGCACAGCAGTTGCAGGCGGCCGCACACGCCGTGCGGGACCTGTCCGCCGTGGCCACCAAGTACCGCGGGCAGGCGCCGCACACCTTCGTCGTCCTCGCTCGCGAGGGCACCCGGTGGCTGGAGAAGTGCGGCAGCCAGCTGACGCAGCAGGAGTACGAGGAGATGCTGGAGAAGATCACCGAGGGCACGCGGCTGGGGCTGAAGTGCTGCCCCGAGAACAACCAGGTCGGCTACGCCATCGACGAGTGCGGTCCGAAATTGCGCGAGCTGCGCCTGGCCGCGCCCGGCATCCCGATCTGATCCCGTACCCCCTCACGGTTGCAGCCCGACCCGCTGGGCTCCGTCGTCCTCGGGGGTCTCGTCCAGGAAGCCGCCCGACTGGTGCAGCCACAGGCGGGCGTAGGTGCCGTCCGCGTCGAGCAGGTGCTGGTGCGTGCCCTGTTCCACGATCCGGCCGCGGTCGAGGACGACGAGGCGGTCCATGCCGGCGACCGTGCTGAGGCGGTGGGCGACGACGAGGGCGGTGCGGCCCTCCATGAGGCGCCACAGCGCTTCCTGGACGAGGACCTCGCTCTCGGAGTCCAGGGCGCTGGTTGCCTCGTCGAGCAGCAGGATCGGGGCGTCGCGCAGGATGGCGCGGGCCAGGGCGACGCGCTGGCGCTGGCCGCCGGAGAGTTTGATGCCGCGCTCGCCGACCATCGTGGCGAAGCCGTCGGGGAGGGTGTCGGCGAACTCCGTGACGTGGGCCGCCTCGGCCGCGCGGCGGATGTCGGCGTCGGTGGCGTCGGGGCGGGCGAAGGCGATGTTGTCGCGCAGGCTGCGGTGGAACATGGCCGGGTCCTGGGGGACGTACGCGATCAGGCCGCGCAGGTCCTTCTGGCGCAGGGCGGCGATGTCCTGGCCGCCGATGAGGATGCGGCCGCCCTGGATGTCGGTCATCCGCAGCAGCAGCCGGGTCAGGGTGGTCTTGCCGCCGCCGGACCGGCCGACGAAGCCGACGCGGGCGCCGTCGGGCACGTCCAGGTCGAGTCCTTCGAAGAGGGGCCTGCCGCCGGCGTGGGCGAAGGTCACCTTCTCGAAGCGGACGTCGGCGCGGCCGGGGCGCACGGGTTCGGGGGCCGGCGGGTCGAGGACGGTCGGCGGGTCGAGGAGCAGCTGCGTGAACTGCGCGGCCTCCGTCATCGAGCTTTCCAGGCGGCGGTAGATCTGGTTGAAGTCGAACATGATCCGGGTCGCGTTCGTGTAGTACGTGAAGGCGACGACGACGCCCTCGACGCCGTGGCCGGCGCCGAGCGTGACCGCGAGCAGCAGGCCGAGGGCGTTGGTGAGGACGGACAGCGGGGCGACGACGGTGTCGATGCGCAGGTTGCCGTAGTCCCAGGAGCGGAGCATCAGTCGGCGGGACTCGGCGACGCGGGTGCGGTGCTCGTCGGCCTCGCGTTCCTCGGCGGCGAACGCCCGGACGGTGTCCATGTTCATCAGGCTGTCGGCGACGTGCCCCGCGACCTTGGCGATGGCCTCCTCGCGTGCGTCGACGAGCCGCTGGCGGCGGCGGATGAGGGGCGCCACGCACACGGCGGTCAGCGTGATCATCGACAGCAGGCCGACGACGAGCAGCGGTTCGTAGCGCCAGAGCACCACCGAGCCGAACAGCAGCGGCACGAGGCTGCCGGTGACCTGGAAGACGAGGGTGTCGATGAACTCCTCGAAGCGGGACGCGAAGCTCAGCACGCGCTTGGTCAACGAGCCGGCGAAGTTGTCGTGGAAGAAGGTGGCGTCCTTGGCGTACAGCTCGTCCATGCCGAAGACGTAGAGCCGCTCGACGCCGCGGGCGTCCAGGCGGTTGAGGCAGTGGAAGCCGAGGCGCCAGAGCGTCTCGGCGAGCAGCAGGACGCCGGCGAAGCCGAGGACGTACGGCAGTGAGTCGGTGACGCTGACGGTGCCCGCGCCGGCGATCTCGCCGACGAGTTTGGCGACGAGCAGCGGTGCCACGTAGTTGAGGCCGATGTTGCCGAGTGCCGGGAGCAGCAGGGCGGGGACGGTGAGCCGGCGCTGGCGGGCCAGCTCCCGTCCGTAGAGGCGCAGCGCGAGCAGGACCGCGCCGCGCCCGGGTGTGCTGTTCGGTGAACCGGGCGTTCCCACTTCCTCACCCTCCGTAGCCGGACGAGAGGGAAGTGTCCCGCGGCGGCGGGTGCAGGGTCCACGTGTTTTCCGGGGGCTCAGCCCGCGGTGGCCGGGAGCGGCACCCCGCGTTCGGCGGCCGCCGCCGTCAGCTGCTGCCAGACCTTCGGTGCGACGGGGATCCCGGCGGCGTCCCGTTGCGCGGCGATCGCCGCGCTGCGCTCGCCCGGGTAGTACACCCCCGCCGCGTCGTCCGCCGCCGGAAGTCCCTTGAGGGCGGCGAGCGTCGCGTCGGTGTCGGCCAGGAAGTCGGCCGTGCCGCCGAACGCCGCCGGGTCGATGGCGACGAGGAGGGCGTTCTGCCGGTGCTTGCGGCCCGCCGGGTCGTCCGCGTGGAAGGCCGCGAAGATCGGCGCGCCGACGAGGACGCTGGTGAGCAGTTCGAAGGCGAGGGACATGCCGGAGCCCTTGGCGCCGCCGAGCGGCAGCGGCATGACGGCCTCGGCGGGGTCCGTGGTGGGCGTGCCGTCGGCGGTGGCGGCGGCGCCTTCGGGGAGGGGGGTGCCGGCCGCCCTGGCCTGGCGGATCCTGCCGAGGGCGATGGTGGCGGTGGCCATGTCGAGGAGCAGCGGCGCGTGGTCGCGGGCGGGGACGGCGACGGCGAGCGGGCTGGTGGCGACGGCCGGGCCCTTGACGCCGGTGTAGCCCATGTTGGGCATGCCGGCGACGAAGCCGATGCCGACCAGGCCCGCGTCGGCGATCTTCGACACGTAGTAGCCGATGGCGCCGGTGTGCACGGTCTGCCGTACGCCGACGGACGCGATGCCCTGGCTGCGGGCCCGGGTCACCGCCTCGTCGGCGGCGGCGGTCAGCGCGACCGGTCCGGGCGCGCGGTCGGCGTCGATGACGGCCGCGGCGGGCGCGGTGGACTCCAGGGTCAGCCGGGGCGCGGGGTTGGCGACGCCCTTGGCCAGCAGGTCGAGGTAGGCGGGCACGCGCGCGATGCCGTGCGATTCGACGCCGCGCCGGGCGGCCCAGACGAACACGTCGGCGGTGGTGGCGGCGTGCTCGGCGGTCAGGCCGCCCTTCTCCAGGAGGGCGGCGGCGAAGGTGCGCAGGTCGGCCGCGGCGACCAGGGTCTTCTCGGGCATAGGGGGTTCCTTCGGGGTCAGCGGTTCACGAGGACGTCGACGACGGCGGTCGTGCCGTCGGCCACGGCCTTGAGCGCCCGCTCCAGGGCGGCGGCGAGGGCGTCGGGAGCGTCGACGGTCTCGGTGTGCAGGCCGAACGGTTCGGCGAAGGCGGCCAGGCGCGGCAGCCGGTGCAGATCGGTGCCGAGCCATTCGCCGGTCTCGGCGGCGGCGCCGTCCGGGTAGAAGCGCCGGTGGTTGAGGTTCATCGACTTGTAGACACGGTTGTTGAACACGACGACGAGCAGCGGGAGTCCGTACGCCGTGGACGCGTCGTACGACGGGATCACGGGGTTGTAGGCGAAGGCGCCGTCGCCGACGGTGAGCACCACCGGGCGCTCCGGCTCGGCGAGTTTGACGCCGAGGGCGACCGCGATGCCCTGGCCGAGGCCGCCCTGCACGTAGAAGTACGCGTCGGGCGCGGCGGTCCTGAGGTGGCGCTTGACGGTGCGGCTGTGCGTGATGGTCTCGTCGACGACGATGGCGTCGCGGCCGTCGAGCAGGGTCCGCAGGGTGGCGGCGACGAGGACGGGGTCGACGCCCTCGCCGGTGGCCGTGGCCGCCCGGGTCTCGGCCTCGGCGATCGCCACCTGCTCGGCGGCGTGCCGCTCCTCCTGTGCGGCGCGCCGGGCCGCCACCGACGGACCGTCGAGGTCCCGGGCCCGCTTGGCGAGCTGGCGCAGCGTGTGGGTGACGTTGCCCTCCAGGTAGTGGTCGGCGAAGAGGACCTGGTGGACGACGTGCGGGCGCTGCGGCACCTCGTCGACGACGACGACCGTCGCCTTCGAGGGGCGGCGGGACGGCGGGTAGAACGGGGCGCGGCAGTTGACGAGGAGGATCAGGTCGGCCTCGTCCATCCAGGGGCCGATGTCGGCGCCCGCGTGCAGCGGATGGGTGCGCGGGAAGTTGGCGCACACCGCCGCGTCGGGTTCGACGACCGGGATCTGCCAGGCCTCGGCGAACGCGACGAGCGCCTCGAAGCCGCCCGTCTCGCGGCCCGCGGTCTCGGTGACGATCACCGGGTTCTCCGCCGTGCGCAGCAACGCGGCGACGGCGTCGACCTGTTCGGGCGAGCTGTGAGTGGTGCCGGGCTCCACGACCGGCTTGGCCTCGCGGCCGTCCCAGTCCTCCAGGAGGATCTCCAGGGGGATGTTCAGGTACGCGGGCCCGGCCGGGGCCCGCCGGGCCAGTTCGGCGGCCCGCGTGACCATGGCGGGCAGCGTGTGCACGCTGGCGGCCTCCGTGGCCCACTTGGTGAACGGCCGGGCGATGCCGTGCGGGCCGCCCACGATCGACAGGTTGCGGTACCACTGGCCGCCCGGGTCCTGGCCGGGCCCGTCCCCGTACGTCGTGGACTCGGACGACGAGACCACCATGGGGACGCCGGCCAGCAGCGCCCCGTGGATCGCCATCGACCCCTGGAGCAGTCCGGGGGCGGCGTGCAGCAGGACGCCCTGCGGGCGGCGCTTGAGCAGCCCGTATCCGGTGGCCATGCCCGCCGCCACGGTCTCGTGCGTGAGGTCGAGGTAGCGCGGGGCGGGGAGTCCGTCGCGGTGCCGGCGGGCGAGGGACTCCCACACCGGGGCCCATTCGGATCCCGAGGAGCAGAACAGGTAGTCGGCGCCGACGGCGTTGAAGGCGGATACCAGAGCGTCTCCGCCGTCGACGCCTTCAGTACGTTCGGTGTGCGTCATCTCTGGTGGTTCCTCAGCCCTCGATCGGCCAGTTCAGGACCTCGGCGATGCCCCGGCCCATGATCCATTCGAGCTCGTCGGGCGTGAAGTCCCAGTGCTTGGTGAACTGTTCGATGGTGTCGGTGTACGTGATGCCGTGGCCGAGCAGCCGGGTGATGTCGGTGCCGTAGAAGCAGCGCCGCGGGCCCATCTTGTCGACCATCTCGCGCACGTACTTCTCGATGTTGTTGTTCGGGAAGGGCTGGGTGGAGTAGCCGGGCAGCGCCGAGACCTTGACGTAGATGTTGGGGTGCGCGGCGAGGTCGGCGGTCTCCTGGACCCAGTAGCCGATCGCGTCGTCGACGCAGCGGGCCATGATGCCCATGTGGTCGATGATGATCTTCAGGCCGGGGTGGCGGCCGGCGATCTCGCCCAGTTCCCGCTTCCAGATGGGCGCGTGGACCATCGTCGGGATGTTCAGTTCCTCGGCGAGCGGCCAGTACCAGTCGTTGGTGCCGTCGATCATCCAGTTGCGGTCGATCGGCCGGTGGAAGGTGAGGCGGGTGCCCTTCACGTGCGGGTTCTGCGCGAAGTCGGCCAGCATGGCCCTGCCCTCTTCGGGCTTGTTCTGCGGAATGCGGGCCATGATGCCGAAGCGGTCGGGGTGCGCCTCGCACGCTTCGAGGGCGTAGTCGATGCGGTCGCCCTCCCAGGACGGCGGCAGGATCAGGGCCCGGTTGACGCCGGCCTCGTCCATCAGCTCCAGGGCCTCTTCGTAGCTGAAGGGGTCCTCGCGGTGGCCGTTGAGGCGGATGCGCTCGCGGGCGCCGGGGACCCAGGGGCGGTCCGGGGACTCTTCCTTCCAGATGTGGATCTGGGTGTCGACGACGAACATGCGGTTGCTTCTCTCTGTCGGAGCCGATTCGGCGGGAGCGGGTCCCGGGTGGGGCGGGTCCCGGGGTGGTGCGGGATCGACGTTAGGGGCGCCACGGGGGCCTTGCGGAGAGCTGGGAGCGCAAGCTGTTCTTGCGTGAAAAGCCGCTGTACGCAGGGGAGTTCAGGTTTTCCTGAAGACCTCGTCGACGATGTGCGCGGCGATCGCGAGGGAGGCCGTCGCGGCGGGCGACGGCGCGTTGCGCACAGCCGTGATCCGGTCGGACCGGTGGATGCGGAAGTCGTCGACGAGGGTGCCGTCGCGGTCGAGGGCCTGGGCGCGGACGCCCGCGCCGCCGCGCACGACGTCGTGGACGCCGACGCCGGGGACGTAGTGGCCGGCGTCCTTCATGAACGCCGCCGCCGAGAACGAGCCGCGGTACTCCTTGACGCCGGTGCGCCAGTGCCGGGCGGCCATCCGCCAGGTCCCCGGGTAGGCGGCGAGGCCGAGCAGGTCGCGGGGTGAGACGCGGGTGCGGCGGTAGCCTTCCCGGGCGAGGGCGAGGACGGCGTTCGGGCCGACCTCGACGGTCCCGTCGACGCGCGGGGTGAAGTGCACGCCCAGGAACGGGTACCGGGGGTCGGGCACGGGGTAGATCAGCCCGCGCACCAGGTCCGCCCGCTCCGGCTTGAGCAGCATGTACTCGCCGCGGAACGGGACGATCCGCGGTTCGGGCCCGCCTCGGGCGAGCGCGGCGACGGTGTCCGACTGGAGGCCCGCGCAGAGGACGAGCCGGTCGACCGCGACCCGCTCGGGCCCCGAGGCGACCTCGACGCCGCCCGGCACGGTGGTGATGCCGGTGACCTCGAAGCCGAGCCGCACCTCTCCCCCGGAGTCGGTGACGTCCTTGGCGAACTCCCGGGCGACCGCCGGGTAGTCGGTGATCGCGGTGCGCGGGGAGTGCAGCGCCGCGATGCCGCCGGCGTGCGGCTCCAGCTCCTTGATCTCCTCCCGGGAGACCGTGCGCAGCTCGGGGACGTGGTTGTGCTTGGCCCGTTCGTAGAGCCGCGCCATGCGGCCCAGCTCGTCCTCGCGCACGGCCACGACCAGCTTGCCGATCTCGCGGTAGGGCAGCCCGCGGTCCTGGCAGTACGCGCGCAGCAGGGCCACGCCCCGTACGGTCAGGTCCGCCTTGAGGCTGCCGGGCGGGTAGTAGATGCCCGCGTGCACGACGCCGGAGTTGTGGCCGGTCTGGTGGCGGGAGACCTCGCGCTCCTTCTCCAGGACCACGACGCGGGTGCCGGGGCGGCGCAGCGCGATCTCGCGGGCCGTGGCCAGGCCCACGATGCCGGCGCCGACGACACCGATCGTCTCGTCTGCCAACGTGCCTCTCCTTCCGGGAGTTGGCTCGGGCGTCTCAGGCGCCGTAGTGGATCGCGACCGTCTTGACGCGGGTGTAGAAGTGCAGCGCCTCGGCGCCCTGCTCCTTGAACGGGGAGCCGGAGGCGTGGAAGCCGCCGAAGGGGTGGTGGACGTCCCAGCCGGGCGTGGTCAGGTTCACGGCGATCTGACCGCACTCGGCCTCGTCGGCGAACCGGTGGGCGGCCGTCAGGTCCTGGGTGAACACCGCCGCGGCGAGACCGAACCCGGAGTCGTTGACGGCGGCGACCGCCTCCTCGAACGAGTCGACGGCGCACAGCGCGACCACCGGGCCGAAGACCTCCTCGCGCCAGACGGCGAAGTCCGCCGTGACGTCGCCGAGGACGGTCGGGCGGACGTAGCAGCCGTGGGCGAGGTCGCCGTCGGCCGGGACGTCGCCGCCGGCGAGCACCGTGGCGCCCTGCTTGACTGCGCCCTCGATGTGTCCGAGCACGCCGTCCCGGTGCCGGGGGCTGGAGAGGGGGCCCATGCCCGTCCCCGCCGCGAGCGGGGCCCCCGGTTCGATGCGCGCCACTTCGGCGAGCAGCAGCCGGGTGAACTCCTCGGCCACGGACCGCTCGACGACGACGCGGCTGGTGGCGGTGCAGCGCTGCCCGGCCTGGCCGAAGGAGGCCGCGGCGACGGTCTTCGCGGCCTTCGGCAGGTCGGCGTCGGCGAGCACGACGGAGGCGTTCTTGCCGCCGAGTTCGCCCTGGAAGCGGATGTTGCGGGCGGCGAACTCGGTGCGCAGCCGGTCGCCGACCTCGTTGGAGCCGGTGAAGGTGACGGCGGCGACGCGCGCGTCGCCGAGCAGGGCGCTGCTGATCCGTGCGGTGCGGCCGGTGACGACGCCGAGGACCCCGGCGGGCAGCCCGGCGTCGTGCAGCGCCCGCGCCAGGTGGAGGCCGGAGACGGGCGTCTCGCCGGCGGGCTTGAGGACGACGGCGTTGCCCGCGGCGAGCGCGGGGGCGAGCTTGCGGGCCGGGGTGATGAGCGGGTCGTTCCACGGGGTGATGGCCAGCACGACGCCGATCGGCTCCTGCTGGGCGCTGGTGCGGGTGTCGGGGCGGGCGTCGTTCAGGAGGGTGCCGTAGCCGCCGCGGCCGACGAGCAGCGCGTAGTACTCCAGGAAGTCGGCGGCCTTGAGGGTCTCGCCGTGGGCCTCGGCGCGGGTCTTGCCGTTCTCGGTGGCGATGTCCTCGGCGATCGCGCCGGCCCGTTCGCGCAGCAGCGCCGCCGCGCCGGTGAGGACGGCGGCGCGGGCCAGCGGGTTGGTGCTCCGCCAGCCGGCGAAGCCGCGCTCGGCGTGGTCGTAGGCGCGGGTGACCTCGTCGGGGGCGAGGGCGGGGACGCGGAACGCGGGCGTACGCAGATCGGCCGGGTTCTGCACGTCGATCCACTCGCCGGAGCCGGCGGCCACCCACTCCCCGCCGACCAGGGTTTCCACGGAACGCATCTGGATCACTTCTTTCTCCGGTGTCGGGAACCGGATGTACGACACACCACGTGCGGCGCCGCGGGCAGACCTGAGGAGGCAGTCATTGGTTGCGCTGCGCGCGGGTCGTCCGCGCGGCGTCGTGTGCTGCAATCGAGGCGCCGCTGAACCGGTCCTTCACGATGAGGAGTTGTGCCATGGCGTACGCCGTGTTCGCCCGCTACCGCTGCGCCGCCGACGATGCGGACACCGTGCGGGACGCCCTGCTGAAGCTGCGCGAGCTGACCCGCGAGGAGCCGGCGAACCGGGTGTACGAGGTGCACGCGGAGGCGGCGGTGCCCGGCGGGTTCGTGCTGTACGAGGTGTACGAGGACCGGGCCGGGTTCGAGGCGCACGCCGCCGCGCCGCACTTCGTGGAGCTGAACGTGGGGGTGGTGCGGCCGCTGCTGGTGGAGCGGACGGTGACGTTCGCCGAGGTGCTCTAGACCCTGCCGGGCACTCGGGCCCTGCGCCCCCGGGACGGCCGCGTGGTGCGCCGTCCCGGGGGCGTTCACGTGCTCAGAACTCGTTGCCCCAGATGTAGCGGGCCAGGGTCTCCACCAGGACGAGCTTCCTGCGCTGGCCCTCGGCCGTCTGGAGCGGGCGGGCCGCCACGTCCGCGAAGCCGCTGGACGGGGCGACGGCCGCGTCCTCCAGGTCCTTGATCTCGCCCGCCGCGTCGAGGCGGTCGAGGGCCGTGTCGATGTCCTCCGGGTCCGCGCGCGCCGCGTCGACGACGCCGAAGCACACGTCGCGGTCCTCGGGCAGCGCCCGGACGAGGTCGAGTTCGGCGGCCGACGCGGTCAGCAGCGGCAGCACCCAGCGGTCGGCGGTCACCTCGGCGAACAGCCGCCCGGCCTTGGCCCGGTCCACCGCGGCCGGCGGTGTCGCGCCGGGGCAGTAGCCGATGCGGACGCCCTCGGGGCGGGTGTCGAGGCGGGTGGCGGGGGCGTCGACCGCGAGGGCGTCGGCGAACGACAGGGCGCCCACCGGGGTGTCGTCGGGGCCGGTCGCCGCGAGCAGCAGCGGATTGTCGAGCTGGATCAGGCGGACCCCGGCGTCGACCAGGCGGGCGATCTCGGCGCGGACGATCCCGGCGAACGCCTCCCCCACCTCGCGTGCGGGCAGCGGGCTCGACACGGTGGCGGCCAGGTAGGACGGGGCCGGGAGGGTCACCTTGGGGGCGATGACGGTGAGGCCCGCGAGGCGCTGCGCCCGGTCCACCGCGAGCGGCCCCGCGGCCTTCGGGAGGGTGTCGGCGACCCGGACGGGGCTGCCGTCGGCGGCCGTCTCCCCCGTGCGCCGCACGCCGCCGACGTGGTCGAGGACGATGCCGAGGGCGTCGTCGTAGGGGTAGCCGCCGTCGGTGACGACCGTGGTGCGCAGGGTGCGCTGGAGGACGACGGCCTCGGCGACCGCCGCGTCGACGGACTCGGTGTCGGTGCGGTCGAGTCCCGTCGGGCGGACGAGGCTGCCGTGGTGGTCGATGCGGTAGTTGAAGGTGTCGGCCATGGTCAGGCGTCCTTTCCGCCGGGCTCGGCCGGGCGGGCGGCCACGCCCCACGCCGCGAACTCCAGTTCGTAGCCGAGGGAGCCGAGGACTTCCTCCGCGATCACCTGGTCCTCGTCGGCGGTGCCGCCGGCGATGCCCAGGCCGCCGATGATCTCGCCGTCCTTCTTGATGGTCATGCTGCCCTCGGCGGCCATGATCGGCAGGGCCGCGCCGGGCAGTTGGGAGAGCTGCGAGAAGAAGACGGGCTGGCTCTCCTGCCACTTCTTGAGCATCGGTCCCGGGCGCTGCATGACCGCGGCGGTGTAGGCCTTGGCGCGGGCGATGTCCGGGGTGAGCGGGCGCGCGCCGTCGGGGCGGCGCACGGCGACGACGAAGCCGCCCGCGTCGACGACGGCGACGCTGACCGCCTTGCCGATGTCCTGGGCGCGGCGGTGCGCGGCGGCGATGATCTCTTCCGCGGCGTCGAGGGTGAGGGCGGGGCTCATGCGGGGTCCTTAACGGCAGTGAGGGTGCGGCGCAGCCGGGCGACGGCGGCGTTGTAGCGGTCCGGCGTCTCCCAGTACATGGAGTGCGGGGCGCCCTCGACGATCTCCAGGTGGGAGCCGGGCAGCAGTTCGTGGGCGCGGGTGACGGTGCCGACGCTCAGTACGGCGTCCTGCTCGCCCGCGAGGAAGGCGACGCGGAGGCCGGACGCGGTGAGGTCGTCGAGGGTCGGGCCGTTCGTGTCGAGGTTGCGCAGATCGGCCATCCTGGCGACGTTGAAGGTGCCCATCTGCTGGAACAGGAAGGTCAGATCGGCCCGCTCCTTCTGGAACGGTTTGGTCAACAGCCGGTCGATGACCGGGAGTTCGACGGCCCTGGCGCGGTCGGCGGCGGCCAGTTCGGTCAGCTCCGGGTGGCTGATGCCGCCCAGGGAGTGGCCGAGGACGACGGACGTGACGCGCTCGGGGCGCAGCAGTCCGGCGCGCAGCGCCGCGACGGAGCCGATGGACTGGCCGACCAGCATCGCGTCGTGGACGTCCTCCTGGTCGAGGACGGCGACGACGTCGCCGGGGAAGTCCTGGCCGTCGAACTCCGTCATGGTCGAGTCGGACTTGCCGAAGCCGCGCAGGTCGACGGTGAGGACGGTGAACTCCTCGCGCAGCGCGGCCACTTGCTGCCACCAGGCGGCGTGGTGGCCGCCGGAGCCGTGCACGAAGAGGATCGCGGGTCCCGAGCCGTGCCGTTCGTAGTAGAGGGACGTGCCGTCGTCGGAAGTGGTGTAGGGCATGGCGGTGACTCCCTTGGACAGCAGGTCAGTTGGGACGCTTGGCGTGGTACACGATTTCGATCATGGTGTGGTCGGGATCGTGGATGTAGCAGAACTTCGACTGGTTCTCGGGGCGCTGGATCGGGCGGGTGTGCCGGATGCCCAGCTCCTTGAGGTGGTCGAGGAAGTCGTCCCAGTCGTCGACCTCGACGGCGAAGTGGTAGGGCGCCATGCGCTCCATCTCCTCGACCGGGGTGAAGTGCAGGTCGAAGGCGCCCCGGGTCATCAGCACCACGCGGGTGTTGGACTTGGGCATGATCCGCTTCATCCCGAAGACGGCCGTGTACCAGGCGGCGGTCCGGTCGGGGTCGGTGGTGGGGAAGTTGACGTGGTGGATGTAGCGGGGTTCCTTGCTCACGGGCGGGTCCTTTCGGGAGGGCATTCCAGGCGTACGGGGTTGGAGAGCACCCCGATGCCGCTGATCTCGACGTCGACGGTGTCGCCCGGCTCCAGCCGGCAGGTGGCCTCCGCGCCCATCCACAGCACGTCGCCGGGGTGCAGGGTGAGGTGCCGGCTCATCTCGACGATGTAGTCGTAGGGGTCGAAGACCATGTCGCCGGTCGGGAACGCCGCGCGGACGGCGCCGTTCACCCGGAGTGTCGTGGTCTGCGCGAGGGCGTCGACGTCGGTCTCGATCCAGGGGCCCATCGGCTTGAACGTGTCGCTGTTCTTGGCGCGCCAGAACGTGCGGTCGGTGTGCTGCCAGGTGCGGGCGCTGATGTCGTTGCCGATGGTCCAGCCGAAGATCCCGGCCCGCGCCTGGTCGTACGAGGCGTGCCGCAGGGTCGCCCCGATGACGGCGACGAGTTCGGGTTCGGCCTCGAACCGGCCGGTGACGTCGGCGGGCCGCACCACGGGCGAACGGTGGCCGGTGAGCGCGTTGTTGGCGCGGTAGCCGACCTCCGGCCGGTCGGGGGTCGCGGCGTTCGCGTGGGCGATGTGGCGCGGGTAGTTGAAGCCGACGGCGTAGAAGACGGGCGGGACCACCGGGGGCAGCCAGCGGGCCGTGGCCAGGGGCGTCGTGCCGGTGACCGTGGGCGTGCCCTCCAGCGGGGAGGCGGCGAGCAGCTCGACCACGTCACCGGTGACGCGCCCCCAGCGGGCCCGCCCGTCGGCCTCGACGCGGGTGTATCTCATGGGTGTTCACTCCAGCTGGTGGGAGACGCGCTTGGTGACGAGGTAGGCGTCGAGCGCCTCGGGGCCGCCCTCGCGCCCGTAGCCGCTCTCCTTCACTCCGCCGGAGGGCGCCTCGTGGACGGAGCCGCCGCAGTGGTTGATCGAGAGGATCCCGGCCTCCAGCTCGGCGGACAGCTTCGCGGCGGTCGCGGCGGACTCGGTGAAGCCGTACGCGGCGAGCCCGAACGGCAGGGAGTTGGCGACGGCGAGCGCGTCGTCCAGGTCGCGGAACGGCCGGATCGGCGCGAGCGGGGCGAACGGCTCCTCGGTGAGTATCTGCGCGTCGTCCGGTACGTCGGTGAGGACGGTCGGCGGGAAGAAGTAGCCGGCCCGGTCGGGGCGCAGTCCGCCGGTGCGCACGGTGGCGCCGCGGCGCACGGCGTCGGCGGTGAGGCGTTCGGCGGCGGCCAGTCTGCGGTCGTTGGCGAGCGGCCCCATGGTGGTCGTGCCGTCGGCGCCGTCGCCGACCACCACCTCCTCCGCCGCCTTCACGAACGCGGCGGTGAAGTCCTCGTAGTGGCTCTCGTGGACCAGGAAGCGGCTGGGCGAGGTGCACACCTGGCCCGCGTTGAGGAACTTGGCGCGGGCGGCGCGGCGGGCGGCGCGCACCGGGTCGGCGTCCGCGCAGACGATGACCGGGGCGTGGCCGCCGAGCTCCATGAGGGTCGGCTTCATGACGGTGCCGGCCTGGGCGGCGAGCAGCTTGCCGACCGGTACGGACCCGGTGAACGCGACGAGCCGGGTGACCGGTGAGGCGATCACGTGGGCGGACACGGCGGCCGGTTCGCCGAAGACCAGGTTGAGGACGCCGGGCGGCAGGCCCGCGTCGGCGTAGCAGGCGACCAGGGCGGCGGCCGTCGCCGGGGTCTCCTCGGACGCCTTGATGATCATCGAGCAGCCCGCGGCGAGCGCGGCGGAGGTCTTCCGGTTCGGGCCACCGACGGGGAAGTTCCACGGCACGAACGCGGCGACGGGGCCGACCGGTTCGCGGCGCACGGACAGCAGCGTGCCGGGCGGCGCGGGGATCGTGCGGCCGTAGGCGCGGCGGGCGTCCTCGACGTGCCAGCGCAGGGTGTCCGCGGTGCGGATCGCTTCGCCGGTCGCCTCCTTGACCGGCTTGCCCTGCTCCAGGGTCATGACGCGGCCGATCTCCGGGGCGCGTTCGGTGATCAGGTCGGCGGCCCGGTGCAGGATCGCGGTGCGCTCGGCGACCGGGGTGGCGCGCCAGGTGCGAAAGCCGTGGTCGGCGGCGGTCAGGGCGGCGTCGAGGTCGGCGGTGGTGGCGAGCGGGACGGCGCCGATGACTTCTTCGGTGGCGGGGTTGACGACCGGCGCGCTCGCTCCGGAGCCGGAGTCGCGCCACTCGCCGGATATGTGGAGGCGGACGGTGGGATACGGGGTGGTGGTCATGGGGCAGGCGTCTCCAATCAAGCCCCTCCGGCGATTGAGGAGCGGGGTCCGGGGCTGGGCCCCGTGGCGTGGGGTCGGCTCAGGCCGAACTAGCCCGCGACGTCACGGTTCTGTCGCAGCGACCAGAGGGTGTGCGGCGGAGCCGTCTCGTGGACGCGGGTCTCGTACGAGGCGTCGGCCCGGTCCATGTCGCAGGCGTACTCGACGCGGCCGCCGCAAGGGGCGTGCAGGAAGCGGAAGATGTTGGAGCCGATGGTGTGCCGGCCGAGCTTGCGGGCCTCGCGCCAGCCCTGGGCGATCATGTGGTTGCCGCCCTCGATGACGTCGTCGACGCCCGGGACCTCGTACGCGACGTGGTTGACGCCGGGCTTGTCGGGGCGGTGGCAGAGCAGGAACGTGTGCTGGTCGTCGTCGCCGGGCGCCTGCAGGAAGACGCCCATCGGCTCGACGACGTCGGTGGGGCGGAAGCCGAGCAGGTCGGTGTAGAAGGCGACCGCGGCCTCGCGGCCCGCCTTGGGGATGTTGAGGGCGACGTGGCACATGCGCAGCGGCCTGACCCGGCCGACCGGCTCCAGCGGGGTGTTCCAGCGGGTCACGCTGCCCGAGACGTTGGCCGGGCGCGGGGTGACGTGCAGCGGACGGGGCCGGGCGAGGGTGAGGCCGACGCCGAATCCGGTCTCGTCGACGGTGTGGTGCACGCCGTCCGCGCCCGCGCGCACCGTCCGGTCCGCGCCGAGTCCGGTGACGAGGCGGTCGAGGGCGTCGGCGGTGTCCACGCCCCAGACGACCTCGCGCAGCGTCGGGCCGCTCTCGACGGGCGGCGGGAGGTGCCCTCCGGGGTCGGTGTCCAGCTGGACGGTCTGTCCGGCGAGCGTCTCGCACACGGCGTGCTCATCGGTCCGCTCCACCAGGAACAGTCCGAAATCCTCGAAGAACCGCACAGCCTCTTCGAGCATGTCGGCGTCGGCGACGCCGTAGGTGACGGACTCTATTCGCTGGATCCCCATCGGTTCCTCACTCCAGATCATTTCTCCCGGCGATCGTAGATTTGCTCACCGGCCGTCTCAACGGCCTTGCCGCGCGAGGTCCGCAATCGTTGATTGCGCGCGGGGTCGGGTCAGCCGGATTCGGCGGCGATCCGCGGAATGGGGTTCTTGGAGAACCATTGGGTGAGGAACTCCAGGAACACCGCGACCTTTTTGGGCGTCGACTGTCCCGGCCCGTAGATCGCGTACAGCGGGCGGTCGGGGACGCCCAGTCCGGGCAGCAGCACTTCGAGCGCGCCGGACAGCAGGTCGTCGTAGGCGGGGCGCTGCGGCAGCAGTCCGATGCCCCGGCCGTGCACGGCGGCCTTCTGCAGGGCGATGTACGAGTTGGACGAGAAGGCCACGTTGCGGATCTTGTGCAGGGTCGAGGCGTGGCCGTGCCCGACGCGCCACACCGGGTCGTTGAGGTGCACCAGGCAGTCGTGCCCGGCGATCGCGTTGGGCTCGGCGAGCCGGCCGTGCCGCTCCAGGTACTCGGGGGCGGCACAGAGCACGAAGGGCAGCGAGGCGATCTTCTTCAGGCGCACTCCGGAATCCCGGAGGTCCCGGGTGTGGAACGCCACGTCGAATCCACTGTCCAGGAAGTCGTACGTCCGGTCGGACATGCCGCCGAGTTCGAAACGCACCTGGATCTTGGGGTGGGCGGCGGAAAAGGCGGCGATGGCGTCACCCAGGTCAAGACTGCCGATCCATTTGGGGCAGATGATGCTGAGCGCCCCTTCGGCCCGGTCGTGGAGCCGGCCTATGGAGACGTCCTCCGCCGCTATTTCCTCGAGTATCCGTGAGCAGAATTCGGCATGGCGCAGCCCTTGTTCGGTGAGGCTGACCGAGCGGGCCGTGCGATTGACGAGGCGGACGCCGACCTGCCGCTCCAGTTCGGCGACGTGCCGTGACACCAGGGAGCCCGACGAGCCGAGCTTCTTGGCGGCGCCGTTGAAGCTGCCGGTCTGGGCGACGGTCACGAAGCTGTGCATGAGCAGCAGGCGGTCCATGTTCCCTCGATTTCAGCTGTTCCTCAGAAAGCACTGATTACTTGGGGCAGTACTGGGGCGCCTGGTCAACGTCGTCCGCGGTGATCAAAGTAAGGGGGACCTTACTGACTTTGTCAACCTTTTTGTCACCAAGAAGGTCGACGGTCTGCTCGACCGCTGTCTCGCCGATCGTGAGGGCCGAGTTGGACACCGTGGCCTGGAGCCGGCCGTCCTTGACGGCGGCGATCCCGTCCTCGGATCCGTTCACCGAGACGATCTTGACCTTCTTGGCGCCGGCCGCGTCGAACGCCTTGCGCACGGCGAGGGCCATCTCCTCGTTCGCCACGAACGCGTAGTCCAGGTCGGGGTGGGCCTGGATCATGTTCTCTGCGACGTCCTGCGCCTTGGCCGGGTTGAACATGCCGGGCTGGTTGGCGACGACCTTCGCGCTGCTCGGGAGCTGCTTCTCGAAACCGCCGACGAGCAGGTCGGAGGCGGCGCCCGGGGCCCCGGCCACGATCCCGACGGTGACGTCCTTGGACCCCGCGTCCTTCGCGATCCAGTCGGCGTCCATCTGACCGACCTTGGTGAGGTCGACGACGGCCGCACCCAGGATGTCGGAGACTTTGTCGGTGCTGACGGACGTCAGGTAGATCGGGATGCCCGCGGCCTTGGCCTTGGCGATGTCCCCGTCGAGGGCGTCGACGTTGACCGTCTGCACGATCAGGGCGTCCACGTTCCGGGAGATCATGTCCTCGATGTTGGACAGCTCGGTCCCGGCGTCCTGCTTGGAGTTGGCCGAGTAGACCTTCGCGTCCTTCGTCTTCGCGGTCTGCTCGACGGCCTTCTGCAGACAGGTGTGGAAGTGGGTGTTGGCGCCGTTGACGAAGCCGAGGGTGACGGAGCCGTCGCCGGCTCCTGCGCTGTCGGCGCTGCTGTCTGCGCAGCCGGAGAGCAGCAGCGCGGTGACACCGGCGATCGAGGCCGCGAGGAGTCTGCGGGAGCGGGCGGTGGAGGTCATGTGGGTCTCACCTTTCAGTGGTGGCCGGGGTCGTTGCGGTGCTGGAAGCCGTTGATGATCGCGGCGACGAGCAACACGGCTCCGGTGACGACGAGTTGGTAGTTGCTGTTGACCTGGAGCAGGTTGAGGGCGTTGGCGACGACGCCGAGCAGGACCACGCCGAGCGCGGTGCCGACGACGGTGCCGCGGCCGCCCGCCAGTGACGTACCGCCGATGACCACGGCGGCGACGGCCGTCAACTGGGTCTGCAGGCCCGCCGTGTTGGGCGCGCTGGCGCCGAGGCGGGAGAGCAGCATCAGGCCCGCGAGACCGGCGAGCGCGCCGGCGAGGGCGTAGAGGGCGAGCTTGCGCGCGGGCACGTTGATGCCGCTGAGCCGGGCGACGTGCTCGTTGCCGCCCATCGCGAAGGCGTCCCGGCCGAACGTGGTGAACCGCATGACGAGCCCGATGAGCAGCAGGACGAGGACGGCGACCACGAGCAGCCACGGCAGCCCGGCGACCGTCGAGTTGCCGAGGGCCTGCATCGTGTCGCCGATGGTGACGCTCATTCCGTTCAGGACGAGCAGGGCGACGCCGTCGAGCAGCATCGCGGTGGCGAGCGTCGCGACGAACGGGGCGACGTTGGTGTACGTCACGACCAGCCCGTTGACCAGGCCGATCAGCGCCGCGAGGACGAGCGCGACGACCACGGTCAGCGCCGTGGACCGCCCGCCGGACAGCAGCTGCGCGGCGACCGCGGTGGTCACGGCGGCGTTCGACCCCATGGAGAAGTCCATGCCGCCGGCCGTCATCAGCAGAGTGAGGCCGCCGGCGATGACGGCGTTGACGCTGATCTGGCGCAGCACGTTGAGGAGGTTCTGCGACGTGGTGAACGAGTCGGCGCGCAGGGCCGTGAAGACGATCACCACGAGGAGGACGGCGACGAGTCCGCCGTGCGGGACGCGCCACAGGGCGCCGCCGCCCGCGGCCGACGGTGTGTCCACCCGCTCCGGGGCGGCGGACG